>NZ_JBFMVT010000002.1:3093392-3402731 GCF_040786275.1 Buttiauxella gaviniae | reverse complement strand
GTGGTCTTTTCCGCCGTTTTCAACAGACCATCCATGTTGTAGGTGAAAAAATCTTTCTTGCTGTGACGTAACTGCAATAAACGATTGAGCTGCTGCTCGGCTTCGTGGCTGTTATAGCCCTCTTTGACGCGCACCGTAATGGAGTTCAGCCAGCTTTGCCCCATCACCCGACCGGCCATCGTGTTATACGGCAACCAGACGCGGAGGATTTTACTGCTGCCAAACATCGACTGCTTCTCCTGCGCCACACCAATTACCGTCGCGGGCATATTCCCCACCAGTACAATTTCCCCCACCACATTGGCTTTATCAGGGAATAGCTGGCGTTTGGTATTGCTGTCGAGCACGACAACCTGTGCACGCCCCGCCAGTTGCTCGTCGTTAAACGTAGTACCTTCGCTGAAGGTCATACCGTAAACATTAAAATATTGGCTGCTAACGCCGTTAACGCTCGCGGCAGCATCGACGTTGCCATAGCGCACGCGCAAATTACTCGACAACGCCGGTGTCGCTGAGCTCACCCACGGCTGTTGGCTGATTGCCGCCAAATCATCGTATTTCAACGCCTGCTGGTATTGCGGGTCGTCGTCGCCAAAATCTTTACCCGGATAGACATCAATCGTGTTAGTCCCAATTGACCGAATATCCTCAAGCACCATCTGCTTTGCCGCATCGCCGACAATCACAATCGACACCACCGAGGCGATACCAATAATGATCCCTAGCATGGTCAGCAGCGTACGCATTTTGTTGGCCGCCAGCGCAAGCCACGCCATGGTAAAGGCCTCCCGAAAACTGCTGATCGTTTGCTGGAAGGGTGAATTAGCGGGCTGAGGTTTCACCTCTTTCTGCGCGGCAGATTCCTGAACCACCGACGGCGGGTTACTGATAATTTCGCCGTCACGAATTTCAATAACACGCTGCGCCTGGGCGGCAATGGTCGGGTCATGGGTCACAATAATGACGGTATGCCCCTGCTCACGTAGCTGCTTGAGCGTTGCCATCACTTCTTCGCCCGAATGGCTATCCAGCGCCCCTGTCGGTTCATCGGCAAGAATCACCTGACCGCCGTTCATCAGCGCACGGGCAATACTCACACGCTGCTGCTGGCCGCCTGAAAGCTGCGAAGGCAGGTAATCCACACGCTCGGAAAGCCCCAGACGCATCAGCAACGCCCGCGCTCTTTGCTGGCGATAAACCCGCGCGGTACCCGCATACACGGCGGGCACTTCGACGTTTTGCGTAGCGTTCAGATGCGAGAGCAAGTGATAGCGCTGGAAGATAAATCCAAAGTGTTCGCGGCGTAACGTTGCCAGGGCGTCACTATCAAGCAATGCGGTATCCTGCCCCGCCACTTTGTAGCTACCGCTGGAGGGTTTATCGAGGCAGCCGAGAATGTTCATCAGCGTCGATTTACCAGAACCTGACGCCCCGACAATCGCCACCATCTCACCCGCTTCAATGGTGATGTTAATACCTTTTAGCACCTCAACTTGCTCGTCTCCCGACGGATAGCTACGACGAATATCCCGCAGCTCAAGCAGTGCCGTCATGGGGCGCTCCCGGCGGTGGATTTACCTATCACCACTTCTTCGCCTTCAGTCAAACCGGTTGCCACCTGCACCTGTGTATCGTTCCGCATGCCGATAGTAATTTCGCGATCCCGGGTTTCGCCGTTGCGTAAAACCGACACTTTGTAGCGGTTATCGCCAACCGGCTCGCCAAGTGCTGCAAGCGGAACAGTTAACACGTCTTTTACGCCACCGAGTTGAATATGCACCTGGGCCGTCATCTCCAGGCGCAGCACGCCTTTCGGGTTCGGCACTTCAAACCGGGCGTTATAGAAAATCGCATCGTTCACTTTTACAGGCGTAGGGAGAATATCGATCAGCACCCCTTCATAGCGCGTCAGCGGATCGCCAAGCACCGTAAACCACGCTTTTTGGCCAGGTTTAAGATGAATCACATCAGCTTCCGAAACCTGCGCTTTCACCAGCATCGTACTGAGATCGGCAAGGGTCAGAATGTTTGGCGCCTGCTGGGCTGCAATGACCGTCTGGCCCTGTTTGGTGGTAATTTCAGTCACTTCACCGGCCATTGGCGCAACAATCTGCGTGTAATCGAGATTGGTTTTTGCGGTATCTAAAGAGGCCTGATTACGTTTAATTTGCGCATCAATAGTCCCGATTTGTGCCTGCCTGACTTCCAGATCGGTGACCGCAGTGTCCAGATCCTGTTGTGAAATGGCCTGGGTTTTTGCCAACGCACGCTGGCGATTTAACGTGACTTGCGCGAGCTTAGCCTGTGCCTCGGCCTGGCGGCGCTGGGCACGCAACTCCATCAACGTGGCCTCAACTTCTTTAATCTGGTTCTGCGCCTGTTCGGGATCGATTACCCCCAACAGCTGATCTTTCTTCACCTTATCGCCGATATTCACCGACAACGTTTTAAGCTGCCCACTCACCTGAGCGCCAACGTCAACTTTGCGCAATGCATCCAATTTTCCCGTCGCTAGCACGCTTTGTTGCAGCTCGCCTTTGCGCACAATCATGGTCTGATAAACCGGCGCTGGCGCGTTAAGGAATTGCCAAAGCCAGATGCCCAACAACAGAATCAACAGGCCCAGAAGCCAATAACGTTTTTTTATTTTTCCCTTGAATCTCATAGGTATCCTGCAAAAAGACTGGCTAATTAAATAAAGTCTCAACAAAAGTCATAAGCCGCTAGCGGCCTGCCCATGATTGAACGTTCGTTGAGCTTCCAGGTGGTGAAATTACATCACCACTTCTCAACCGGGTCTCAATCATGTTGCCAGTTGCCGTCAACGAATTTACATCAACAACCCAACTCAATGGTTGGCAGTTGTTTCTTTCTTTAGCAAAAGGACACTGGATGCCAGGAAGTGCGTGGCAGAACCCGGCTTATCGTCGGAAGTTTGTCCTGCGTTCACTGGCAACCCCGCTGACCACCACCCATTTATTGAATGAATTATCGCATCACCCAATGCTGGAAAAGCTGCTAACCGCGCAGCCAGGCTTGCCATGTCGCGCTCATCGTCCCTATTTAACGGCAAATTTTACCCGTAAGGATGCGGTTAATGCATTGTCTTTCCACTATCACGCCATAAGCCACAAACTGCCTGAGCGCTTGTTACAGCAGCACTATTCAGCCCACGGCGCGCGTCTGGCAACAATAACGGGTAAAGATGAGAACTTCTACCATCTTGATTTATGCGCTCTCGCCAATCTTGATAAAGAGGGGGAAGCGACAATCACCCTCACCCGACAAGATGGCGTGGTGCTAACTGAATTAACCTTCACGCTGTGCGAATACCAGGGAAAATTCACCTTGCTTATTGGCGGCCTGCAAGGGGCCAAAAATGATATCCCCCATGAATATATACAGCTTGCGACCAAAGCGTGCCATGGCCTGTTCCCGAAACGTCTGGCGCTGGAGGCGGCCTGCCAGCTCGCGCGTCATTTAGGGGTAAGTCAAATTTTGGCGGTCAGTAACAGCGCACATATCTATCGCTCGTGGCGTTACTGGAAAAAGAAAAAAGATAAAATGCACGCCGATTACGACAGTTTTTGGGCATCAATGGGCGGTGAACTATTGCCTGATGGGCTGTTTGCTCTACCAATGGGTGTAGCACGTAAACCGATTGAAGAGATCGCCAGTAAAAAACGAGCAGAGTACCGCCGCCGCTACGGTTTGCTAGACGATATGACAACACAAATTGCGCATCAGCTTTAGGTAAACAGTCGGGCTAATCAGCCCGGCCACGCGCAAGCCACAGGACTCTTGAGAACATTTTGCGCAGTAGCGACGGGACAGCATCCACGCCCCGCCTTCCGGCCTCCATCGCCACTTCAATCGCCAAATCGGGTTTAGAAGAGCGATGGATGGCTTTCACAATGATGCGACGCATATTCATCGGCACATTTTCAGGAATCATTGCTACGCGATGATAGACATCTGCAAAACCCTGACGGTACATAAAGTGTTCCATGTCCATCGCAGGCAGCATCGTTAAGTGATCGCGCTCCTGGTCACGGTCGTTTTCCAGAATACCGCGCACCGTGGCCGCATATTTTTTCCCGGCTTCATCACCATCCACCAGTACATGCCATTCAATACCCATTCGTCGCGCAAATTTGATCAGAGGACGTAGACCCGACTGCGCAAACTCAATCACCTTCACCCCTTCAGCATCGAAATGGTGCCCGCACTGACGCGCCAGTTCGTTCATTACCCAGACTTCCGTTTCCCCTTCGACTAACAGCCAACAGCGAGCAAACAGCGATGAAGCGCGGTTAAAGCGAATATGAAACGCGATTCGGCGGCTATCTTCAGCATTCATACCGCCGGGGCCGAGCCGCCAGGCAGTAACTTTTGACGATTCACGCACCAGGCGGCAGACGTGTTCCACTGGCGTGAGCGATAACAGCTCGCCCGAATTGGTGGTGGTGATTTTTTGCAGCGGCAGCAGGTTTAATAAATGCCAGGCCACCGACAACATGATGGGGTGTAGACGCGTTTCAGGATCTTCCACCAGCAACAAGGGACGCGCATCTTTATCCAGCGCCACGCTGCCTTTTGCCTGTAGCAACGTGGAGAACATACCCAGCAAAATCATGCGGTGAGCGCGGCTGTTGGGTTTGTCTATCATGCGGTTGATGATGTCCAGATAGCGCCAACTCCGCTGTTCATCATGCGAGCGACGCCGCATTAAACGATGATGGGCCGCCGCGCCCTGTTCGGAAAAATAGTGCTCCAGCAACTGCACCATCGCCGATAACCCCTGGCGCAACTGAGCATCGGTGAGATTCTGCGGGCGGGATACCAACTCGCGAGCCAGGAAATCAAGCTGGCGGGCAGTCATTTCCGTGTCGGGTAAAGCTGGCAAACTGTCGTTTCGCAACCGGCGCATAAAGCGGGCATCTCGCAAGCGCAGCACCGGATTGAGACGGGTAATTTGTTTCGCCAGATTATCAATTTCATCCAGCTCGACGGCATGGCCTTTGTTATCAAGAAAGCTACGCACGGTCACAATCGAGCCATCTTCCGCCAACTCTCCCACCAGCCGATACATGATGCGCTGAAAACCATCGTTGCCCTCGACCCAAACCGGTGACAGTGAACGATAGCGCCGCCCAAGATGATGCCCCGGCGCGGTTTCCCGAAAGGTCAGCACAATATGTAAATGGTGTTCTCGCCCTTGCACATCCCCCGGCGGAAAGTAGAAATCATCCCGACTGAAGTGATAAAGCGTTTCGTTCGGCGAGAGCAACAAAGTCAGTGCATCCAGCAGGCTGGATTTACCCCACGCGTTTTCGCCGATTAAGACGTTATTTTGCTCAAGCATTAACGAAAGGCGGTTAATACCCCTGAATCCGACAATCTCCACCCGCTCGAGAAACATACTCCCTCCAGATTGACTGTTGCTTTCCTTACCGACACAAACTCACCGTATCGTTCGAGTATAAACCCTTCATACTTAAAATTGCTGATGCGCATCACTCGTTATTTATCGCGTAGCAGGCGACGGCACAATTTTCCATTTTTATTTGCTTTAATAATGACCATGCTATTTTTATTAGCTATTTTCTGGGAAACCTTCGCCAAACATAATTAATGTAAGAATAATCCTGCTTTATTAAAAATCTTCTATACTTCCAGCGTGTATATTCGTAAAGGAATGCCATCTCATTGCCCTAAATCAATTTATACCAATCTATTAGACTGGTTCTGACTACGCGAACTCATTAATATCACTGCTCTTTTTTATTGGCGGCACACCTCTTAGGGGGTAACCAACAATAATCGGGCAGGCGCTTTTATTTTCCTCGCCCGTGATTCTTTTTTGAAATACAGAGGTGGTGTTATGTTCAGGAAATTAGCAGCAGAATTCTTTGGCACATTCTGGTTGGTATTTGGTGGTTGTGGTAGTGCGGTGCTGGCGGCGGCATATCCTGAATTGGGGATAGGGTTTGCCGGTGTGGCATTAGCATTTGGTTTAACCGTATTAACGATGGCTTATGCCGTAGGGCATATTTCAGGCGGGCACTTTAACCCTGCTGTCACCCTCGGTTTATGGGCGGGCGGTCGTTTCCCTGCAAAAGAGGTGATTGGCTACGTTGTTGCTCAAGTGATTGGCGGTATTGTTGCAGCGGGTATTCTCTATCTGATTGCCAGCGGAAAAAGTGGTTTTGATGCGGCGGCCAGCGGCTTTGCTTCGAATGGTTACGGCGAACATTCCCCAGACCATTATTCCATGCTGTCAGCCATTATCATTGAAATCGTATTAACCTGCGGCTTCTTGATTGTTATCCATGGCGCGACCGACAAGTTTGCGCCAGCCGGTTTTGCGCCAATTGCTATCGGCCTTGCGCTGACGCTGATTCACTTGATCAGCATTCCTGTCACCAACACCTCGGTAAACCCGGCGCGCAGTACTGCGGTTGCTATTTTCCAGGGCGGTTGGGCGCTTGAACAACTGTGGTTGTTCTGGGTAATGCCAATCGTCGGCGGTATCCTGGGTGGCGTTATCTATCGCACTTTGTTAGAGAAACGTAACTAATCGGCTTTGTTCGCGTAGGGCGGAGCCATCTGCCCTACGCAAATCATTTTTCAGCAACAACAAATCTGCATAAAAATCCTTTTTTTTCGTAGCTTTACTCATTCACTTTCTTTGGGTAGTGTGGCTGACGTCGTTACTTCTATTGCAAGGATTGTCCGCACCATGTTTTCGGGATTGCTCATCATCTTAGTGCCGCTCATCGCCGGTTATCTGATTCCTCTGAAACAAGCCAGCTTATTAAAGCTTATCAACCGTCTGTTAAGCTGGATTGTGTACGTTATTTTATTCTTCATGGGCATCAGCCTCGCTTTTCTCGATAACCTGGCGAGCAATCTGCTGGCGATTTTCCATTACGCGGCAGTGAGTGTGGTAGTGATCCTTCTGTGTAATGCTGCGGCTTTACTTTGGCTTGAACGCTCCATGCCATGGCGTCACAAGCACCTGCAGGAGAAGCTCCCTTCGCGTATTGCGATGGCGCTGGAATCGCTAAAATTATGCGGTGTGGTGGTAATGGGTTTCCTGCTTGGCCTGACCGGTTTGCCGTTACTGCAACACGCAACCGAAGCCAGCGAATACACGCTGATCTTCCTGCTGTTGCTGGTGGGCACGCAGCTCCGTAATAGCGGCATGACGTTAAAACAGATTGTACTTAACCGCCGCGGCATGATTGTTGCGGTCGTGGTTGCAGCTAGCTCGCTGGTGGGTGGGATTATCAACGCCTTTATTCTCGGCCTGCCCATCAAAGCAGGATTAGCGATGGCATCAGGATTTGGCTGGTATTCACTGTCGGGTATTTTGATGACGGAATCCTACGGCCCGGTAATTGGCAGCGCTTCATTTTTCAATGATTTAGCGCGCGAACTTATCGCTATTATGTTGATTCCCGGCCTGCTTCGCCGCAGTCGCTCCACCGCGCTTGGTCTGTGTGGCGCAACATCCATGGACTTCACCCTGCCCGTTTTACAGCGCAGCGGCGGCGTGGAAATTGTCCCGGCGGCAATCGTTCACGGCTTCATTCTGAGTTTGCTGACACCTTTGCTGATGGCATTATTCGCCTCCTGATACCTCATTGGCGGTAGGTTTCTGCCGCCAAAATTGCGCTAAATCAACATCCCTCTACTTTGCATAAAAAATCTCTTTTACCTGCCCCGTACTGCGCATAATCTTAAACATGTATATTAAATATAACTTTAAAAGGTACGATCATGTTTTGTGTGCAATGTGAACAAACAATCCGCACCCCAGCGGGCAACGGCTGCTCTTACGCGCAGGGGATGTGTGGCAAAACTGCCGAAACTTCCGATCTCCAGGATCTGCTGATTGCTTCTCTGCAAGGGCTGTCTGCATGGGCCATTGCCGCACGTGAAGTTGGCATTATCGACCATGAAGTTGATAGCTTTGCACCACGCGCGTTCTTCTCTACGCTGACCAACGTTAACTTCGACTCCCCGCGCATCGTCGGTTACGCGCAGGAAGCGATCGCTCTGCGTGAAAGCCTGAAAGCTCGCGCCCTGGCGGTTAACGCTGACATTACCGTGACTAACCCAATGGCTGAACTGCAACTGATCAGCAACGATTTGGGCGATCTGCAACGTCAGGCAGGCGAATTTGCGCCTAACCGTGACAAAGCAGAAATCGGTGAAGATGTTCTGGGCCTTCGTCTGCTGTGCCTGTATGGCCTGAAAGGCGCTGCGGCATACATGGAACACGCACACGTTCTGGGTCAGTACGACAACGACGTGTACGCTCAATACCACAAAATTATGGCATGGCTGGGTACCTGGCCTGCGGACATGGGCGCCCTGCTTGAGTGCTCCATGGAAATCGGCCAGATGAACTTCAAAGTGATGAGCATTCTGGATCACGGCGAAACTGAGAAATACGGCCACCCAACGCCGACCCAGGTTAACGTGCGTCCAGTAGCGGGCAAATGTGTACTGATTTCCGGTCACGACCTGAAAGATCTGTTCCACCTGTTGGAACAAACCGAAGGTACAGGCGTAAACGTCTACACCCACGGTGAAATGCTGCCAGCACACGGCTACCCAGAACTGCGTAAATTCAAACACCTGGTAGGTAACTACGGCAGCGGCTGGCAAAACCAGCAGACCGAGTTCGCACGCTTCCCGGGCCCAATCGTGATGACATCAAACTGCATCATCAACCCGGAAGTGGGTTCTTATGCAGACCGTATCTGGACTCGCAGCATTGTTGGCTGGCCGGGCGTTAGCCACCTGGAAGGCGATGATTTCGCACCTGTTATCAACCAGGCACAACAAATGGCTGGCTTCCCGTACAGCGAAATCGAACACCTGATCACCGTAGGTTTCGGTCGCCAGACGCTGCTGGGCGCAGCTGACACCCTGATCGATTTGGTAAGCCGTGAAAAACTGCGCCACATCTTCCTGGTGGGCGGTTGTGATGGCGAACGCAGCGAGCGTAGCTACTTCACTGATTTTGCGACCAGCGTTCCAGAAGACTGCCTGATCCTGACTCTGGCCTGTGGTAAATACCGCTTCAACAAACTGGACTTC
This sequence comes from Buttiauxella gaviniae, assembly GCF_040786275.1. Classification (NCBI taxonomy): domain Bacteria; kingdom Pseudomonadati; phylum Pseudomonadota; class Gammaproteobacteria; order Enterobacterales; family Enterobacteriaceae; genus Buttiauxella; species Buttiauxella gaviniae. The sequence goes on along the minus strand of NZ_JBFMVT010000002.1, from coordinate 3,393,617 downwards.
GGCAACATCGAAGGCCTGCCGCGCCTGGTGGATGCCGGTCAGTGTAACGACTCTTACTCTGCAATCATTTTGGCTGTGACCCTTGCTGAGAAACTCGGTTGTGGCGTAAACGACCTGCCGCTGAGCCTGGTTCTGTCCTGGTTTGAGCAGAAAGCGATTGTTGTTCTGCTGACCCTGCTGTCCCTGGGTGTGACCAATATCGTGACTGGCCCAACAGCACCTGGCTTCCTGACGCCTAACCTGCTGGCTATCCTCAACGAGAAATTTGGCCTGCGCGCTATCACCACCCCTGAAGAAGACATTAAACAGTTGATGGGTGCATAAGGAGAAGCCATGACTATGCCAACGCCAATGTGCCCGTATCGTATGCAGGTACATCATATTCATCAGGAAACGCCGGATGTCTGGACGCTGTCGTTAATCAACCACGACTTCTATCCTTACAAAGCCGGGCAGTATGCACTGGTGAGTATTCGTAACAGTGATGAAACGCTGCGTGCGTACACAATTTCTTCCACCCCGGGAATCAGCCCGTTCGTTACGCTGACTATCCGTCGTATCGAGAATGGCGTTGGTTCTGGTTGGCTGACCAATGAAGTAAAAGTCGGCGATTACCTCTGGCTGTCTGAAGGCCAGGGGGAATTCACCTGCGAAAACCTGACGACTGACCGCTATCTGTTGATGGCGGCAGGCTGTGGCGTAACACCGATTATGTCGATGCGCCGCTGGCTGGCAAAACATCGCCCGCAGGCTGATGTACAGGTGATTTTCAACGTGCGCTCTCCGGAAGATGTCATCTTTGCTGAAGAGTGGCGTGACTACCCGGTCATGCTGGTTGCTGAAAACAATGCAACACACGGTTTCATTGCTGGTCGCCTGACGCGCCAGATCCTTGAAGCCGTTCCGGATATTGCTTCTCGCACCGTGATGACCTGCGGCCCGGCTCCGTACATGGAGATGGTGGAAAAAGAAGTGAAAGCGCTCGGTGTTACCGATTTCTATCACGAAAAATTCTTCACTCCAGTCGCAGCACCGGTAAATAGCGGTTTGAAATTTACCACACTGAAACCTCTGCGTGAGTTCTACGCCCCTGTGGGTAGCACTCTGCTGGCAGCCATGGAAAGCAATAGCGTTCCGGTCAATGCGGCTTGCCGTGCGGGCGTGTGTGGTAGCTGCAAAACCAAAATTGAATCCGGGGATTACACCGTAAGCAGCACTATGACACTGACCGAAGCAGAAATTGCTAACGGTTACGTTCTGGCCTGCTCGTGTCATCCGCAAGGGGATTTGGTTCTCGCCTGATGTAAAATGTGCCGCCCAGCCTTTGGGTGGCACTTTCTGCCCTCCCCCTCCCATTTCATTGACTAAGCTTGTTTACGATAACTGAATCGTGACAAGGAAAATCAATGAAACAGAACGTCGCCGCATATCTGGCAAAAACTCTCGAAAGCGCAGGTGTTAAACGCATCTGGGGTGTAACCGGTGATTCCCTTAATGGCCTTTCCGATAGCCTTAACCGCATGGAAACCATTCAATGGATGCCGACGCGCCATGAAGAAGTTGCCGCTTTTGCCGCGGGTGCCGAAGCCCATCTTTCTGGTGAACTGGCCGTCTGCGCAGGTTCATGTGGGCCGGGTAATCTGCATTTAATTAATGGCTTATACGATTGCCACCGTAACCGCGTCCCGGTGCTGGCGATTGCCGCGCATATTCCGTCCAGCGAAATTGGCAGCGGCTACTTCCAGGAAACCCATCCCGAAGAGTTGTTCCGCGAATGCAGCCATTATTGTGAGCTGGTGTCATCCCCGGAACAAATTCCCCAGGTGCTGGCGATTGCCATGCGCAAAGCGGTATTAAACCGCGGTGTTTCCGTAGTCGTTCTGCCCGGTGATGTGGCGCTCAAACCCGCGCCCGAAACCGCCAGCACACACTGGTACCCTGCCCCACAGCCGGTGATGACTCCCCCGCATGACGAACTTAAAAAGCTGGCGCAGCTACTGCGTTATAACGACAACATCGCCCTGATGTGCGGCAGCGGATGTGCCGGAGCACACGACGAGCTGGTGCAATTTGCCGCCACGTTAAAAGCGCCGATTGTGCATGCGCTGCGCGGCAAAGAGTACGTCGAATATGACAATCCGTACGATGTCGGCATGACCGGGCTTATCGGTTTTTCATCGGGTTTCCATACCATGATGAACGCCGACACGTTAATTCTGCTCGGCACCCAATTCCCGTACCGCGCCTTCTATCCAACCGATGCGAAAATCATTCAAATTGACATCAACCCTGGCAGCATTGGGGCGCACAGTAAAGTCGATATGGCCCTGGTCGGGGATATTAAAGCCACGCTTGCGGCACTCCTTCCACTTCTGGAAGAAAAAACTGACCGCAGCTTCCTCGACAAAGCCCTGGATAACTACCGCGAAGCGCGTGAGGGGCTGGACGAACTGGCGCAGCCCGGCGATGGCAAAATTATCCATCCACAATATGTCGCGCAGCAAATCAGTAAATATGCCGACGACGACGCCATCTTTACCTGTGACGTCGGTACGCCAACCGTCTGGGCTGCACGCTATTTAAAAATGAACGGTAAACGCCGCCTGATTGGCTCATTCACCCACGGCTCAATGGCGAACGCTATGCCCCAGGCATTGGGTGCGAAAGCCACTGCGCCGGACCGACAAGTGATCGCCATGTGCGGTGACGGCGGTTTTAGCATGCTGATGGGCGATTTTTTGTCCGTTGTGCAAATGAAACTGCCGATCAAAATTGTTGTGTTTAACAATAGCGTGTTGGGCTTTGTGGCGATGGAAATGAAAGCGGGTGGCTACCTGACAGACGGCACAGATCTACAAGCCACTAACTTTGCCAATATCGCCAACGCCTGCGGCATTACCGGTATTCGCGTAGAACGAGCAGCCGATCTGGATAACGCCCTGCAACGCGCGCTGAGTATTGATGGCCCGGTATTAGTGGATGTTGTCGTGGCAAAAGATGAGCTGGCGATCCCACCGCAAATCAAACTCGAACAGGCCAAAGGGTTCAGTCTTTATATGCTGCGCGCCATTATCAGCGGGCGCGGGGATGAAGTTATCGAACTGGCGAAAACCAACTGGTTCCGGTAAAACAGAGGTTTATCCCCTTCATACTTCAAGTTGCATCTCTGTTGGCGGCGTTTGCTCGCCCGAATCACTTACTTATGTAAGCTTATCGGGACTCGCTCTCTTGCCGCCGCGATGCAACTTGAATTATTTTGGGGCTTCTTGTCGATAATTATAAGGACCCACCGTGATTGATTTGCGCAGCGACACCGTAACCCGCCCAAGCGACGAAATGCTAAAACGTATGATGACCGCACCCACTGGCGATGATGTGTACGGTGATGACCCAACCGTTAACGAATTACAAGATTACGCGGCGAAAATCAGCGGCAAAGAAGCCGCACTGTTTCTGCCAACGGGCACCCAGGCAAACCTCGTCGCGCTATTAAGCCACTGCGAGCGCGGCGAAGAGTATATCGTTGGGCAACTTGCGCATAATTATCTGTATGAAGCAGGCGGTGCGGCGGTTTTAGGCAGCATTCAGCCTCAGCCTATCGATGCAAATCCTGACGGCTCGCTGCCGCTTGATAAAGTCGCTGCGAAAATTAAGCCGGACGATATCCACTTCGCACGCACCAAATTACTCAGCCTTGAAAACACCCATAACGGCAAAGTTCTACCGCGTGAGTATCTCAAGCAGGCGTGGGAATTTAGCCGCAACCACAATCTGGCCTTGCACGTTGATGGCGCACGTATTTTCAATGCCGTGGTGGCGTATGGCTGCACGCTTGAAGAGGTCGTGCGCTATTGCGATACCTTTACCATTTGCCTCTCTAAAGGGCTGGGAACGCCGGTTGGCTCGCTGTTATTGGGTAGCCGCGAATACATCAAACGTGCGACACGGTGGCGTAAAATGGTCGGCGGCGGTATGCGCCAGGCCGGTATTCTCGCCGCGGCGGGTCTATACGCCCTTCAGAATAACGTTCAGCGACTGCAAACCGACCATGACAACGCCCATTGGCTGGCTGGCGAATTACGCGAAATTGGCGTCGATGTCACCCGTCAGGATACCAATATGGTGTTTGTCCGTGTGCCGGTTGAGCAAGCTGAAAGCCTGGGTAAGTTCATGAAAGAGCGCGGCGTATTAATGAGCGCAGGGCCAATCACCCGCCTGGTGACGCATCTTGACGTGAATCGCCAGCAGCTAGCCGAAGTGGTTTCCCACTGGCAGGCTTTTTTACAGAAATAAGCTGAGGATCAGGGACGATGACACAGCCACAAAATATTCTGGTACTCGGCGCAAGCGGCTACATCGGGCAGCATCTGGTGCCGCAACTGAGCGCCGCCGGGCATCATGTTACCGCCGCCGCAAGGCGGGTTGAGTGGCTGGAGAAACAGCCCTGGCCAGATGTTGTGTGCCGTCATATTGATTTGCAGTGGCCGGACACGCTTCCCGCACTGCTCGAAAATGTCGATACGCTTTATTACCTGGTGCACAGCATGGGCGACGGCACAAACTTCGTTGCCCATGAACGCCAGACTGCGCTTAATCTTCGGGATGCACTACGCGAGCATCCGGTAAAGCAGCTAATATTTCTGAGTTCGCTCCAGGCGGCGGAAGGTGACGGGGATTCTGAGCATCTGCGAGCCCGTCAAATTACCGCCGATATTTTACGGGATGCAAATGTTCCGGTGACGGAAGTGCGTGCCGGGATTATTGTCGGTGCAGGCTCTGCCGCGTTCGAAGTGATGCGCGATATGGTTTATAACCTGCCAGTGCTCACGCCGCCGCGTTGGGTGCGCTCGCGCACCACGCCAATCGCTCTGGAAAATCTGCTGCATTATTTAGTCGAACTGCTCAATCACCCTGCGCAGGAGAACCGCGTATTTGAAGCCGCAGGGCCGGAAGTGCTGAGTTACCAGCAGCAATTCGAACGCTTTATGGCTATCAGCGGCAAGCATCGCCCTTTAATTCCCATTCCTCTACCCACCCGTTGGATCTCCGTCTGGTTTCTCAACATGATCACATCCGTACCGCCAACCATCGCCAGGGCGTTGATCCAGGGGTTAAAACACGATCTTTTGGCTGACGATCGGGAATTACGGGCGTTGATCCCACAGCGGCTTTTAACTTTTGACGATGCCGTTCGCGCCACGCTTCAGGACGAACATAAACTGGCAAACTCGCAGGACTGGGGTTACGACGCGCAGGCTTTTGCCCGCTGGCGGCCAGAATACGGTTTTTTCCCTAAACAGGCGGGCTGCACGCTAAACACCTCTGCTGAGCTGGCGGATCTATGGCAGGTGGTGAATCAGATTGGTGGCAAAGAGGGGTATTTCTTCGGCAATATTTTGTGGAAAACCCGTGGCCTGATGGATCTCCTCATCGGTCATAAACTGGCGAAAGGCCGCCCAACGCGAGAAATGCTCGAGGTTGGCGATCACGTTGATAGCTGGAAAGTGATTATTGTCGAACCTGAAAAAGAACTGACGCTGTTATTTGGCATGAAAGCGCCGGGTCTTGGGCGGCTTTCTTTCACCTTACGCGATCACGGCAAGCACCGGGCGCTGGATGTTCGTGCCTGGTGGCATCCACACGGAACGGCAGGTTTATTCTACTGGCTGGTGATGATCCCTGCGCATCTGTTCATTTTTCGCGGTATGGCCCGACGGATTTGCCAACTTTCCGAACAAATCTCGCATAAACGCCGTTGAGAGTTCTTAATCTTTAGCTTTCCCCATTGCAAGCGTTGGCGTTTCACGGAAAAATGCGCAGCGTTAATATCATTTATCATGAGTTGGTCGACATGAAGGTACTGGTAACGGGCGCCACCAGCGGTTTAGGCCGAAACGCGGTCGAATTTCTTCGCGCAAAAGGCATCAGCGTTCGGGCTACCGGGCGTAATGAGGCCATGGGTAAACTACTGGAAAAAATGGGCGCGGAGTTTGTTCAGGCGGACCTGACCGAACTGGTTTCCTCGCAGGCTAAAGTGATGTTGGCCGATGTCGATACACTATGGCATTGCTCGAGTTTCACCTCACCGTGGGGTACTCAGGAGGCCTTTGATCTCGCGAACGTTCGCGCGACCCGCCGCCTGGGCGAGTGGGCCGTTGCCTGGGGCGTGCGCAACTTCGTGCATATTTCATCCCCATCGCTCTACTTTGATTACCATCATCATCGCAATATCAGCGAAGATTTCCGCCCGGTGCGCTTTGCGAACGAATTTGCGCGCAGTAAAGCCGCCAGCGAAGAGGTGATTCAGCTTTTAGCCCAATCAAATCCGCACACGCGCTTTACTATTTTGCGCCCGCAAAGTTTGTTCGGCCCGCATGATAAAGTCTTTTTCCCGCGTCTGGTGCAGATGATGCGCCACTACGGCAGCGTGTTATTGCCGCGCGGCGGCGAAGCGATGGTGGATATGACCTATATCGAAAATGCGGTGCATGCGATGTGGCTTGCCACACAGTGTGAATCGCAGCCGTCGGGGCGGGCATACAACATCACTAATATGGAAGCCCGCCCGCTGCGGGTGATCGTGCAAAAACTGATTGATGAGTTAGAGATTAAATGCCGGATTCGTTCAGTGCCGTATCCGATGCTGGATATGATTGCCCGTAGCATGGAGCGCCTTGGCAGTAAATCCGCCAAAGAGCCCGTGCTCACCCATTACGGTGTGTCGAAATTGAATTTCGACTTAACGCTGGATACCACGCGCGCTGAAACAGAATTGGGTTATCAACCGATTATCACCCTTGATGAGGGGATTCGGCGTACCGCCCACTGGCTACGCGACCACGGTACGCTGCATCGTTAATCAGACCCGCTGTCCTTCGAGCTACAGGGGCGTTGGCTGCAACTCGAAGACTACCGGGCCTACGCCTGGCCATATTTTTCCAGCAACGCTTCCGCGATGGCTTCAGTTTGCGCATCCGGCTGACCCGAATATTCGGTTGGTCGGAAGTGCATCTGAAAAGCCTGAATCACCCTCTTTTGCTGCTCAGACGTCATATCTGGCGTCACCTGGTAGCCATAACGTGATAGCAATTCGAGCAGCGCTCGCTTATCCACCGGCTGGTATGGACCACGGCCATTCAAATAAAACGCCACTCTGTTAGCATCCGGCCAGGCCCCGATGCCCTGCTGTGCGAGCTGCTGCCACGGGAATAGCGGACCTGGGTCAACTTTCCGCTGGGGAGCGATATCCCCGTGGGCAACCACGTTCTGCGGCTGGATTTGATACCGGGCAATAATCACTTTGGCGAGTTTCTCCAGCACCGCGATCTGCGCCGGGTTGAACGGGTAAAACTGCTTCACGCGACCCAGGCGTGTGAAACCTTTATTCTCCAGTTCTATGCCAATCGAAGTGTCATTGATGCGCGTTGCTCCCCGCCAGAAGCTCACCCCCGCATGCCATGCCAGTTCGCTTTCCGGCACCAACTGCCAGATAACTGGCTTACCGCCGGAGACCGGTGGCGTATCGGGAATCAAATAATGAGAACTGACATTTTGGTCAGTTAAAGTGGATAACGAACCGGCAAAATCATCGGCGGTGTAGTGAATAACCAACACTTTCACACGAGGGTAGGCTGCCCGCGCTGTGTGGCTGGTGTCGACTTTAAAATCACCTTTATCGACAACAACTTTGTCGTTAACTTCAGGTTTGCTGGCGCAGCCCGCCAGCAATATCGCAATAAATAACGCGCCTAAACGACCTTTCATCGACGAGTTTTCACCGCTGTACCCGTTACACTCACCATCAGCATACTGCCTTCTTTGCCAACAGTTTCGTAATCAATATCGATGCCCACCACGGCATTGGCACCGAGGCTTTCAGCCTGTTCCTGCAACTCTCGGAAGGCGATTTCACGCGCTTTGCGCAGCTCTTTTTCGTACGCACCTGAACGACCGCCGACGATATCGCGCACGCCAGCAAAAAAATCACGGAAAATATTCGCGCCCAGAATAGCCTCGCCGGTCACCACGCCACAGTATTCCGTGATGCTCTGCCCTTCAAGCGTAGGGGTTGTTGTAAATTGCATAAGCCTCTCCTCTCTTTGTATCAACATCTTAGCGTATATCCAGCCACGCATTTTGACAGCGATACGCTATGCTAAGTTAGTCCTCCTGAGAAGATAAGGAAATAAAAATGCGCAGCTCAGTTTTGGTTCTTGTTCCGTGCGCGCTGTTACTCACGGCCTGTACTACCACCGTAACACCCGCTTTTAAGGATATTGGCACCCGCAGTGGCCCTTGTATTGATGGCGGCCCGGATAGCGTGGCGCAACAATTTTACGACTATCAAATCAGCCATAAAACGCAGGGCAGCAGCGCGATCGTCGGCTTGCGTCCTTACATGAGCGACACTCTGGCGCAACAAATGCAAAAGGCCAGCACTTCACCGAATGCGCAAAATACGTTTATGCGCAGCAATATGTTCACCAGCAATGGTGAAGGTGCAGACAGCGCAGTGGTCGCGTCTTCCTCAACCATTCCTAATACCGATGCGCGCAATATTCCGCTGCGTGTGAACCTCACTAAAGGCAGCAAAACCTGGCAGGATGAAGTGCTGATGATACGTGAAGGGCAATGTTGGGCGGTTGATGACGTACGCTACCTGGGCGAAAACAGCCATGCGCCTTCCGGCAGCCTGCGCCAGGCCATCGAAACAAATTAATTATCCTTGTGTGAGGGAAGGTAACCCTTGTAAATAGTCTGGAATTTCTACTTAACTCCGACATTTATTCTTACCTCCCTCCCGCCCCGCTATATTGTGCTACCTTTAAGGTGTTGGAATAGTTATTTTTAGGTTTTAACGCACAAAGATTGCATAACTATTCTGTTAAAGGTACCCTTTGCGGCTTCAATTGCTATTCAACTTATGCGCATGAGTATTCAACTAAACGGCATTAATTGTTTTTACGGCGCGCATCAGGCGCTGTTCGATATCACCCTTAGTTGCCCCCAGGGCGAAACGCTGGTGTTACTGGGCCCAAGTGGCGCAGGCAAAAGCTCGCTTCTGCGCGTACTCAATCTGCTTGAGATGCCGCGCTCCGGGCAACTCACCATTGCAGACAACCATTTCGACTTTGCGAAAGCGCCTGGCGACAAAGCCATCCGTGAATTACGTCGCAACGTAGGCATGGTCTTCCAGCAATATAATCTTTGGCCTCATCTCACTGTGCTGCAAAACCTAATGGAAGCGCCTTGCCGCGTCCTCGGAATCAGCAAAGATGAAGCTCGCCTGCGTGCCGACAAGCTGCTTGAGCGTTTACGCCTCAAGCCTTATATGGACCGCTACCCGCTTCACCTTTCCGGTGGTCAGCAGCAGCGCGTCGCGATTGCACGCGCCTTAATGATGGAACCTCAGATCCTGCTGTTTGATGAGCCGACCGCCGCACTGGATCCGGAAATCACCGCGCAAATCGTCAGTATTATTCGTGAGTTGGCGCAAACCAACATCACTCAGGTCATCGTTACCCACGAAGTGGAAGTCGCGCGTAAAACCGCAAGCCGCGTGGTGTATATGGAAAATGGCCACATAGTCGAACAAGGTGATGCGAGTTGCTTCGCAAAACCACAGACCGAAGCGTTTAAATTCTATCTGTCACACTGATGTATCCGGGAAAATAATCATGAAAAAAGTTCTGCTTGCCACCTTATTAGCCAGCCTGAGCCTTTCCGCGACGGCTGCACAAAATATTCGTTTTGCTATGGAGGCCTCTTACCCTCCATTTGAGTCTATGGACGCCAGCAACAAGATTGTCGGTTTTGATGTCGATTTGGCTAACGCCCTGTGTAAAGAGATCGATGCCAACTGTACCTTCACCAACCAGGCTTTCGATAGCCTGATCCCAAGCCTGAAATTCCGTCGTATCGACGCGGTAATTTCCGGTATGGACATCACCCCTGAGCGTGAAAAGCAGGTGTTGTTCAGCACCCCTTACTATGAAAACTCAGCGCTGTTTGTCGGTCAGAAAGGCAAAATTGCTGATATCAGCGCCCTGAAAGGCAAAAAAGTGGGTATGCAGAACGGCTCCACGCACCAGAAATTCATCATGGATAAACATCCGGAAATCACCACCGTTCCTTACGACAGCTATATGAACGCCAAGCTGGATATGGAAAGCGGCCGTATTGACGCGGTATTTGGTGATACTGCGGTGGTTACCGAGTGGCTGAAAGCCGATCCTAAACTTGCAGCCATTGGCGATAAAGTGACGGATAAAGACTACTTTGGTACAGGTCTGGGCATCGCGGTACGTCAGGGTAATACTGACCTGCAAGCGAAGTTCAACACTGCCCTGGAAAAAGTAAAACAAGATGGTACCTACAAAACCATCTACGAAAAATGGTTCCAGAAGTAATCTGAATGAACGAAATGTTTCCTTTAGCGAGCGCCGCCGGGATGACCGTCGGCCTCGCCGTTTGTGCGCTGGTCATCGGCCTTGCTTTGGCGATGATTTTTGCCGTATGGGAGTCCGCGAAATGGCGGCCGATAGCCTGGCTGGGTTCAGCGTTGGTCACGGTGCTGCGCGGCCTGCCTGAAATTCTGGTGGTGCTGTTTATCTATTTCGGCGCCTCGCAGTTACTGCTGATTTTGTCAGATGGGTTTGTCCTTAACCTCGGTTTTGCGCAGCTCCCCATCCAAATCCAAATTGAGAATTTCGATGTCAGCCCGTTCCTGTGCGGTGTAATCGCTCTTTCCCTGCTCTACTCGGCGTATGCTTCGCAAACATTGCGTGGCGCACTTAAAGCCGTGCCCGTTGGGCAATGGGAATCTGGCCAGGCGTTGGGTCTGTCAAAAGCAGCCATTTTCTTCCGCCTGGTGATGCCGCAAATGTGGCGTCACGCGCTGCCGGGTTTGGGCAACCAGTGGCTGGTGTTGTTAAAAGACACCGCTCTGGTTTCGCTGATTAGCGTCAACGATTTGATGTTGCAAACCAAGAGTATCGCCACTCGTACTCAGGAACCGTTTACCTGGTATGTGGTTGCTGCCGCGATCTACCTCGTGATTACCCTCGTCAGTCAATACATTCTTAAACGCATTGACCAACGAGCGACACGTTTTGAACGGAGACCCGGCTGATGCTCGAATATTTACCGGAGCTGTTGAAAGGCCTGCATACCAGCCTGACGCTCACCGCAGCCTCCATTGTGGTTGCGCTGATTTTATCGCTGATTTTCACCATCGTTTTAACGTTGAAAACACCGATACTGGTTCACATTGTACGCGCCTACATTACGCTCTTTACCGGTACGCCTTTGCTGGTGCAAATCTTCCTGATTTACTACGGCCCAGGTCAGTTCCCCTCGATTCAGAACTATCCCGTGCTGTGGCATCTGCTTTCAGAACCGTGGCTATGTGCGCTAATTGCGTTGTCGCTCAACAGCGCCGCCTACACCACGCAACTGTTTTACGGTGCGATTCGCGCCATTCCTGATGGCCAGTGGCAGTCATGCGGCGCATTAGGAATGAGCAAGAAAGACACGCTCGCTATTTTGCTTCCTTATGCATTTAAGCGCGCGCTCTCGTCTTATTCGAACGAAGTGGTGCTGGTGTTTAAAAGTACTTCGCTTGCCTACACCATTACGCTGATGGAAGTGATGGGCCACGGGCAATTGCTGTACGGTCGCACTTACGATGTGATGGTATTCGGGGCAGCAGGCCTGGTTTATCTGGTGGTAAATGGATTACTCACGCTGTTAATGCGTGTCATCGAACGACGCGCCCTGGCATTTGAACGTCGCAATTAAGCCATAGTAAATCAGTTGAACAAGGCGGGGATTTCCCGCCTTTTTTACGCCCCTAAAAATATAATTATACGTTTTATTTGCATATAAATTCATTTACTGGCATGATTTTTTGACGCCGGGAAACGGTGAATACAATAAAACACGACAGACGGGAGCAACACACATGAAGAAGTTTATTTTGGCCGCTATGCTCGCTACAGCCGCATTCAACGCCGCTGCAGCCGACAAAATTAGCTTTGGTTCCTCGGCCACTTATCCGCCATTTGAATCTCTTGATGCCAGTAATCAGATCGTCGGTTTTGATATCGATCTTGCTAAAGCTTTATGCAAACAAATGCAGGCTGAATGCACATTCACTAACCACGCTTTTGACAGCCTGATCCCGTCGCTTAAATTCCGCAAATACGACGCCGTTATTTCTGGCATGGACATTACACCGGAACGTAGCAAACAAGTTTCTTTCACCACGCCGTACTACGCGAACTCGGCTGTAGTCATCGCCAAAAAAGGTGCATTTAAATCTCTGGAAGATTTAAAAGGTAAACGTATCGGAATGGAAAACGGCACCACGCACCAGAAATATCTTCAGGATAAACATCCGGAAATTAAAACCGTCTCCTACGATAGCTATCAGAATGCGATTATCGACCTGAAAAATGGCCGTATTGACGGGGTATTTGGTGACACGGCGGTGGTAAATGAGTGGCTGAAAACCAATCCGCAGTTGGGCACGGTAGGCGAGCACGTTACGGATGCTGAATACTTCGGAACGGGTCTTGGAATTGCCGTTCGCCCGGATAATCAGGCGCTGCTTACCAAGTTGAATACCGCGCTGGCGGCGATTAAAGCTGACGGGACTTATCAGAAAATAAGCGCGCAGTGGTTCCCGCAGTAATTCTTGCCTTCACTCCGCTCCTCTCCCACGGGAGAGGTTTAGGATGAGGGGAAAACTACTCCCGCACCAACAACGCCAGCACCTCGTAATGCGCCGTGTGCAGGAACATATCAAAAAGCTGGACTCGTTCAACGCGGTACCCGGAGAGCGAGGAAATATCTCGCGCCATTGTCTGCGCGTTACAGCTTGAATAGATAATGTATTGCGGAGCCATGTTATTCAGAAAATAACACAGCGCCTGGCCAATACCGCGCCGCGGCGGGTTCACTAATACCAGGTCAGGAGTATCTTGTTGCTCGGTGGCAAATTTTGTCGAATCTAACGCCTGGAAATGAATATCGGTCAGCCCAAGTTTTTCTGCAGACTGGCGGGCACAGGCGATGGCTTCCGGGGCAATTTCAATGCCGGTCAGTTTCATTTCAGGCGTTGCGCAATGCAGCCCGAAGCCACCAACACCGCAGAATAAATCCCACATATGTTTGACCGGAATTTCACGCACCCATTCGCGCGCGGTGGCATACAGGGAAGCGGCAACCGTCGGGTTGGTCTGGAAGAAACTTTGCGGGCGGATATATAACGGCACGCCGTTAAATTCTTCTTCCAGCGCTTTCTGCTCGGTAAACAGAATTTCCTGCTCGCCTTCCATAATCGCCATGTGCACCGGCTGGATGTTGGCGGAGATCACTTTGAGCTGCGGAAGTTGTTGCTGCAACCAGGGAAGCGCTGCGCGTAACTGTTCGAGTTTGCTTTCAGAACGCAGAACGAAACGGAGCATCAGCCCGCCGTCCAACTGGCTTTGGGTTAATAACAGATATTTGAGCTCGCCACGTTTGCGCGCCACGTTATAAGGCGTCAAACCAGCGCGGGCGATAAAGGGTTTTAGTGCAGCAAACACCGCCTGAAATGAGGCAGGATAAAGCGGGCATTCGGTTAAATCTTCAGGGCTGCCGTCGCGATGTAGCATCCCCAGCAGCGGTTTTTCTACGCTGCCGCTGACAACCATTTTTGCTTTGTTACGAAATGCCTGTTCAGGACCACTGATTGGCACGCGCCAGTCCTGCACCGCAATCCCCTTCAGCAATTGCTGAAGTTCGTTCATTTTAGCGGTGAGCTGATCGGAAATCGGCTGTTCAATCCACTGACAAGAACGGCAGCGATTAGCCTGATAAAGCGCGCAATGCATAATTTAATCCTGAAAACCGGGGGCACAGATTGTAGCACTACCTGGTCATTGAAGTTTGAAAAAAAGCCGACTCCGCGAAGGGATAAACAGCAGAAACAGTACCAGGAGATCGGGCAATTTTTGTGTCATCAATGAACGGAAAATCTCACGTTTTGACTCGCCGGGAATACTGAAAAGCTCCGGATAACCCCAGCCGAGCGACGCCGCCCACAAATAGGTCACGGCGATAACTTGCGTGGCAAGAAACACCCATCGCCCCCAGTTACGCCCTTTCATGATGACAAAGGCACAACGCAATTCAATACACAGCATAATCAGGCTGCCAAGGAATATCAGCGTCAGGTTCCAGGTTTGCACACTGCGGTGAACAAAATCCAAAACGCCACGCAGCCCGAGCATATTGAAAAGCAATATGAGATCGAGCATTCGCGTAGTAAGAATAGCGATAGCCGCCACCAGCACGACGGTAGGGGCATTTAGCTTGGCTTGTGTTTGACTTCGTTTCCTGAAAATTTCCGCAAACCTCGTGTTCCATACGATACAGCGCCGCGTCTGGCGCGGCACTTATGATTGCAGATTTTAGGCCACTCAGCTACGCCTTGCACGCTGGATGTCACGCAAACGTTGCTTTTCTGCGCGTGCCATAAACCACCAGGCTATCAAACCAATAACCCCGACGACGCCTAAAATGATCGACGCCAGCGCGTTTATCTCCGGATTCACACCCATTCTTACGTTTGAGAAAACCAGCATCGGCAAGGTTGTCGCCCCTGGGCCTGAGACAAAACTCGCAATCACCAGATCATCAAGAGATAAGGTAAAGGCCAGCAGCCAGCCGGAGATAATGGCCGGCGCAATCATCGGAACGGTTATCACAAAGAAAACCTTCAGCGGCGTTGCCCCCAAATCCATTGCTGCCTCTTCGATTGAATGGTCCAGCTCTCGCAGGCGGGCACTTATTACTACCGAAACATACGCGGTACAGAAAGTCACGTGCGCAAGCCAGATGGTCAGCATACCGCGGTCGCTTGGCCAGCCGATGGCGTGCCCTAGCGCCACAAAAAGTAACAGCAACGAAAGGCCGGTGATGACATCCGGCATAACCAAGGGCGCGGTAAGCATAAAGGCAAATCCCGTTGAACCACGGAACTTACCGAAACGCACCATCACCACGGCGGCAATAGTCCCGAGAATCACCGCTGCCGTGGCCGCTGCTGCCGCAATGGTTAAACTGAGCCCCACGGCGCTCATCATCGCGGAGTCCTGGAATAATTCGCTATACCAGCGCGTTGACCAGCCCGCCCAGACCGTCACCAGTTTTGAGCTGTTAAATGAGTACACCACCAGCATTAGCATGGGCGCGTAGAGGAAGGTAAAACCTATCACCAAAATCAGGATGCGCCACGGCGAACGCACTACCGGTAAATTGTTCATGAGTGGTCCTCCGCCGCTTTGTTCTGGTATTTGTGGAACCACATGATCGGCACAATCAGCAAGATAAGCATGGTGATCGCCACCGCTGACGCAACCGGCCAATCGCGATTGTTAAAGAACTCCTGCCACAAAACGCGACCGATCATAATGCTGTCTGGCCCACCGAGCAGTTCAGGGATCACAAACTCGCCTACCGCTGGAATAAACACCAGCATGGATCCGGCAATAATTCCGCCTTTCGTGAGCGGCACGATCACGCTAAAGAAGGTTTTCAGCGGACGGGCCCCCAAATCTAATGAGGCTTCCACCAGCGAATAATCGAGCCGGGTGAGCGCGGTATAAATCGGTAACACCATAAAGGGCAGATAGGCATATACAATGCCGATATAAACCGCGAGATTGGTATGCAAGATGACTAACGGCTGATCGATAACGCCCAACCACATCAGCACGTTATTGAGTACGCCGTTATTTTTGAGAATGCCCATCCACGCATAAACGCGGATCAAAAACGATGTCCACGACGGTAAAATCACCAGCAACAGCAGGATATTACGCGTGGAAGATTTGCTGTGCGCAACCGCCCAGGCGAGCGGGTACCCCAGAAGCAAACAGCAAAGAGTCGACACCCCAGCCATTTGTAGCGACTGCAAATAGGCTTCGGCATAAAGCGGGTCGTCGGTTAACTGGAGGTAGTTCGCCAGATTAAGCGCTACCGAAATCTGGTCATCCGCCCAGGTAATCAAATCCGTGTAAGGCGGAATTGAACGGGCCATTTCCGCAAAGCTTATCTTGAAGACAATCAAGAACGGCAGCATAAACAGCAACACTAACCACAGATAAGGCAGCGCAATAACCAGTTTGCGACCATGCCGCATTTGCATTCGCGCCAGCCACATTTTAAAACCGCTTGCCGGTGGCTCAGCCGGGCGTTCAGTTATCGTGCTCATTTCGCCCCCTTAAACCGTCAGAACCACACAACTTTCTGCATCCCAACACAGGCGAATTTCATCGCCCCATGTCGGCATACCTCGGCGATTACGGTGCTCATTTTGCAACTGAGCGCTGATCATCTGCCCGCTTTTCAGGCGAACGTGGTAAATCGACAGATCGCCAAGATAGGCAATATGCACGACTTCCCCGACTGCAAAGTTATATCCGTCAGCCGGTGGTTCGTCGCAGAGCATCACTTTTTCAGGGCGCAAGGCGACATACACCGGCACCCCGTCAACCACTGAAATATCAGGATCCACTTTGAGCGGGTGCACAAGCCCTGGGCTATCAATGACCAGACCGTCGTCCTGGCGCTCTTTCAGCAGGCCTTCGAAAACATTTACCGACCCGATAAATTCTGCGCTGTAACGGGTGGTCGGGTATTCATAAACTTCTTCCGGCTCACCGATTTGTTCAAACTTGCCGCGATTCATAATGGCAATGCGCCCCGCCATGGTCATCGCCTCTTCCTGATCGTGCGTTACCATGACGCAGGTCGCACCCACGCGCTCAAGAATATCCACCACTTCAAGCTGCATACGGTCGCGCAGCTTTTTATCCAGCGCCCCCATCGGCTCATCGAGCAGCAATAATTTGGGCCGTTTTGCCAGGCTTCGGGCCAGGGCAACACGCTGACGCTGCCCACCCGAAAGCTGATGCGGTTTACGTTTGGCGTACTCCTGCATATGCACCAGGGTCAGCATTTCCTGTACGCGCTGCGTTATTTCATTTTTCGGCAATTTATCCTGCTTGAGGCCAAACGCAATGTTCTGCTCCACCGTCATATGGGGGAAAAGCGCATAGGACTGGAACATCATATTGATTGGGCGCTGGTAAGGCGGCACATGTGATAAGTCCACGCCATCAAGCATAATTTGCCCGGCGCTGGGCTGTTCAAACCCGGCAAGCATACGTAACAGCGTGGATTTACCACAGCCGGATGGCCCGAGTAGCGCAAAAATTTCGCCTTTATAAATGGTCAGATTGACATCATCAACGGCATGTTGTCCGTCAAAGGACTTGGTGAGATTGCGAACTTCAAGCAGCGGGGTGAGCGCTTTGCGAGTTTTCGCTTGCGGACGAGGAGTTGCATCGTTCAATTATGTTGCTCTCCGGCAAAATCATTATAAATGTACGGCCCGGTTGCCGTACCAATAACGAGACAGAGGCTAAAAACCTCTGTCCGTGTTGGGGCGCGTGCACCATCGGGGTGCACTGCCCCGTTGCAAACCTTGTTAAGTCACTCTTAGGTTTGCTTATTTGCCTGTTTTAACTTTAGTCCACGCGCGCGTAATCACACGGTCAACTTTTGGCGATTGCACACCCTGGGTGAACAATTTGGCACGCACGTCAGCAGGAGGGTAAATCCCTGGATTATTGCGTATCTCTTCATTCAGCAGCGGCGTTGCGGCAGTATTCGCATTGGCGTAGTAAACGTGGTTGCTGATATTGGCCACCACGTCCGGTCTCATCAGATAGTTCAGGAACTGATACGCTTCGTCTTTATTTTTCGCATCAGCGGTCATAGCGAACATATCGAAGTAAACCATCGCCCCCTCTTTAGGAATGGTATAAGCAATATTCACGCCATTTTTTGCTTCTTTGGCCCGGTTCGCGGCCTGGAGAATATCGCCAGACCAGCCAATCGCGACGCAAATATCCCCGTTCGCCAGGTCGTTAATATACTGAGAGGAATGGAAATAGCGGATCGACGGGCGCAGTTTTAGCAGCAGATCGTTGGCCGCACCGGTGTAGTCTTTAGGATCGGTACTGTTAGGATCTTTGCCCAGATAATGTAATACGCTGGCATAGACTTCGCTTGGCGCATCAAGGAATGACACACCGCAGCTTTTCAGTTTCTCGAGATTTTCTGGTTTCAGAATAAGATCCCAGCTATTTACCGGAGCATCTTTACCCAGAGCCGCTTTGACTTTATCGACGTTGTAGCCAATACCCGTAGTTACCATCATGTAGGGAATGCCGTATTTATTGTCATGGTCGTTATGCGCGACCAGTTTGAGCATTTCCGGATCGAGGTTTTTATAGTTTGGCAGTTTGCTCTTATCCAGAGGCTGGAAAATACCCGCCTGAGCCTGACGCTCAAGGAATTGCGAAGAAGGCACGACGAGATCGTAGCCGGTACTGCCCGCCATTAACTTCCCTTCCAACACTTCGTTGGAGTCAAAGACGTCATACACCACTTTAATACCGGTTTCTTTGGTGAAGTTTTCTAGCGTATCGGGAGCAATATAATCAGACCAGTTATATACGTGCAGCGTCTTTTGTTCAGCAGCAAACGTGGTGGCAGAAACGACCATCAGTAAACCCGCTACCACACCCGACAACAATTTTTTACGTTGGGCGAACATATTTCTTTCCTTCTGAATAAAGGGTAAATCTCGCTTTCGCGAGCATAATTTACTCAATCAAACTTTATGCATTTCATTCCCACATTTTTTTGCATGCAAGAATCATGCATCTCTATTCAAACTGCAGTGAAAAAAGATATAGCGTCTCGCAAGAATAACTGTAGCCAGAGTTAGTCACTATAGCCCAGGCAAAAAAGCGCCCTTTATCAATTTTTTAACAATTAAACATCTATGCTGTGGCCCAGAAGTGGCGAGATCGGAGAGAAAAATGCTGGTTGGGGGGTTATCAGGCAGGATAAAAAGAGGTGGAACGCAGCGCGCATGGCTGCCGCTGCGGTCAATAATGCATCAGTTAGTGTAGGAAATGGGTCTGAATAATGGTGCCGTCTTGCTCTTCTTCTTCAGAGATAAAGAGCAACTGATTTGCGCAGGCTTCCAGAATAACCATTGAGATTTGCTCTTCGCTCTGTTTTACAAAAGCAGCAAACTGTTCGCGAGTAATACCTACCGATGCGGGCAGCGACTGGCAAACCACAAGTTTAGGCAGATTATCATCCTGAATATCTAAAAACGCTTTGACCGTGAGAGAGCTTGCGTTAATCGACGAAAGATCGGACGCCAAAGGCAGCAAAGCGGAAGGTTTTACTTCGGCCAGGGCCGAAAACAAGACAATATCGTCGACCAGATCGATTTTGGCATCGTAGACACCATCAAAATTCTGCATATGTGGCAGATGGAGCGCCTGGCAAGTATCGCACTCGAAAATGGTCACACCGATTTCGTCAAGCCAGCGGCGTAAGATGTCCAGAGTAGGGACAACGAGTGAATCCATAAATGCCGTAGCCTCTTTAAAGGGGGGTGATTGAGTCGCGACATAGCTTACGCAAAAATGGCGACTCATACTATTATTATGCGCCCAATGACGCTGATGCTCGGGATTAGCCGCCCGTTTTAAGGCAAAAACCCGGCTGCGCTTGCTGCTCGATCCACTTGATCATAAGCGTGGCAATATCCACTCCGCTGGTCTTTTCAATGCCTTCCAGACCCGGCGAGGCGTTAACTTCCATCACCAGCGGGCCGCGCTCAGCGCGCAAAATATCAACCCCGGCGACATCCAACCCTAACGTGGCTGCGGCATGTAACGCAATTTCGCGCTCACGTTCGGTAATCGTGACCTGGTTTGCCACACCGCCACGGTGCAAATTGGAACGGAAATCGCCCGGTTTTGCCTGGCGTTCAATCGCCGCGACCACCTTATTGCCGACGACCAGGCAGCGAATATCCCTGCCCTGCGCTTCTTTTATATATTCCTGAACCAGGATATGGGCATTCAAACCGCGAAACGCATCAATCACGCTTTCTGCGGCCTGACGGGTTTCAGCCAGTACCACGCCAATTCCCTGCGTACCTTCCACCAGTTTCACCACCAGCGGCGCGCCACCCACCATATCGATTAAATCGCTGGTGTCATCTGGGGAATGCGCAAAACCGGTAACGGGTAAATCAATGCCCTGCCGCGCCATAAGCTGTAAAGATCGCAGTTTGTCGCGGGCGCGGGTAATCGCCACGGATTCATTCAGCGGGTAACTTCCCAGCATTTCGAACTGGCGCAAAACGGCGGTGCCGTAAAAAGTGATCGCCGAGCCGATACGAGGAATAACCGCATCATAATGCGGAAGTTGGCGGCCTTTATAGTGCACAGACGGTGCGGCCGGATTGATGTTCATATAGCACGAAAGCGGATCGATAATTTCGACGGCATGACCACGACGCGATGCCGCTTCACGCAGGCGTTTACAAGAATAAAGCGTTCCATCCCGCGATAAAATGGCGATTTTCACCCTGTACCTCAGCGTTTCCAGTCCAATAATAACAGCGCGGTTATCATAACATTGCCACTACATTTCAACGAACGGGGTTTCAACGAACGGGCAATGTATCCGGCGACTGTTTTAGCACATCAATTAAATGGCGCGTCGTCGAAGAGAGATGATGCGGATCGTACACCGCATAAAGATCGGCCGGGATCGCTTGCGTTAACGGGCGGAAGGTTACCCCAGGCCAGTTCATCTGCGCGTAGCTATCGGCCATTATTGTCAGCCCAATACCGATGCTGACCAGCGCCAGCACCGTTTGTGGCTCAACCGCTTCTCTGACCACCCGGGGTGAGAACCCCGCTTCACGACACACGCCCTGCAAAAACGTCCAGTCAGAATGCACCGCCGTCATGGTGACAAAAGCCTCATGGCGCAACTGCTCTATATCAATGGCGGATTGTTTAGTGAGCGGATGTTTTTCCGGGAGGGCGACTAAAAACGTGGCGTCATGCAGTTTTTCGCTGCGCAAACCTGGCCGAGGATTGGTTTCCATTCGCCAGATCCCTGCATCAATTTCATGGCGTTCTATCAAAGAAATCTGATCGCCCGGTGACTTCTCACGGAATAAGATATCAATGGCGGGGAAATCGGCAATAAACTGTTGTAACCCGAGACGTAACCCACCCCAGATGGCGGTGCCAACAATCCCCAGATGAATACGCCCGCCTTCACCACGCCCAATTTGTTCGACGCGAGCCAGGGCCAGATTCGCGCTATCCAGCAGGCGGCGGGTTTCTTCGAGCAAGATTTCCCCGGCGTGTGTTAAGGCCACGCTACGAGAATGGCGTATAAACAAAACGGTACCGAGCTGTGATTCCAGCTCTTTGATATGAAAACTGAGCGGAGGCTGAGACATATTGAGCCGCGCGGCGGCTTTGCCAAAATGCAGCTCTTCCGCCACCGCCTGAAAATAGCGCAGTAGTTTTAAATCTGTACGGTAAGTTCGCTGTGAAATAGTCATGAGGCTCCCTGTGCACTGGCAGCCCCATAAGCTATCACTCTTGTCGTTCGGTGTAATGCAGCCGACTATTAATGTGCGACCGAGGCCGAAGCTTTAAGAGAGGGATCGTGACGATACTGGAAGCTGAAGTGGAAAATAACCGCCAACACCAGCGCGTATCCGGCAAACACCAGCCAAATAGTCGTCCAGTCTTTAACGCCGCCTACGCTGAAATAATCCACCACATAGCCGCTGAGAATCGCGCCGAGATAGGCACCCACACCATTAACCATGGTCATAAATAGCCCTTGAGCGCTGGCCCGAATACGCGAGTCGACTTCTTGTTCCACGAATACGGAACCGGAAATATTGAAGAAATCGAATGCGCAGCCGTACACCACCATCGAAAGCAGCAATAACACAAAACCAAACGCCGACGGGTCGCCCCAGGCAAACAGCGCAAAGCGTAACACCCACGCCACCATACTCATTAGCATCACTTGTTTAATCCCAAAGCGACGCAGGAAGAAAGGAATGGTGAGGATAAATGCCACTTCCGACATTTGAGACACCGAAAGCAGAATCGACGGGTATTGCACCACGAAGCTATCAGCAAACTCAGGGTTACGCGCAAAATCATGCAGGAAGGGATTGCCGAAAGTATTGGTTATCTGTAATACCGCCCCCAACAGCATGGCGAACAAAAAGAAGACGGCCATGCGCGGATTTTTAAATAATACGAACGCATCTAACCCCAAACGGCTTACCCAGGTGCGGGATACGCCGCCCTTTGCCACAGGAATCATTGGCAAAGTTAATGAATAGAGCGCTAACGCCAGCGAAGCTCCGGCAGCAATATAGAGCTGAAGATTACTGAGTTCAAAACGCATCAGGCTTACGGTCCACATCGCGGCAATAAATCCGATGGTGCCGAAAACGCGAATGGGCGGGAAATGGCTCACGGTATCCAGCCCCACTTTTTCAAGACTGGCATAGGAAATGGTATTCGACAGAGCAATGGTCGGCATAAATGCCATCGCATTACCCAGCATTACCCAAAACATCAGCCCAGGCTGGTTAATGCTGGCCGCCCAGGCCAACATTCCCGCGCACACCAGGTGGCAGAGAGCATACACACGATTCGCAGGGAGCCATTTATCAGCAATAATGCCGACAATTCCCGGCATCAGTAACGCCGCAAGGCCTTTTGTGCTGTAGACCATGCCCACATCAGCCCCCCGGAAACCGAGGGTATTAATCATATAAGAGCCCAGCGTAACCAGCCAGGCGCCCCAGATGAAGTACTGCAAAAACAACATGATTTTCAAGCGCGGTTGAATCGCCATAGAGTTAATCGCCATGTGTTTTACCCGGTGTGGTGGAAGTGCCTCAGGCGAGTTTGCCGAGGAAACCGCAAATCAGATTGATAAAGTTCTGGCGTGAGAGTGCCGCAGCCTCAAGCGTTTGCGTATGGGAAAGTTGCACGCTGCCCAAACCTTCGGCCAGATTGGTAATCGCCGATACGGCGACCACTTTCAGCCCACAATGGCGAGCGCTGATTACTTCGGGCACCACTGACATCCCCACCACGTCACCGCCGATGATTTGCATCATGCGAATTTCTGCCGCCGTTTCAAAGTTCGGGCCAGGGTAGGAAACAAAAACGCCTTCGGTCAGCGGGAAGCCCTGCTCTTTAGCGACATGCTGCAAAATACCACGATAGTCAGCGTCATAGGCATTAGCCAGAGAGAAGAACCGCTCGCCGAAACGGTCATCATTTGGGCCAACCATTGGCGTTCCCGGCATGGTGTTAATGTGGTCGTTCAACGCAACCAGGCTGCCAGGGCCAACTTCCGGGCGCAATGAACCTGCGGCGTTGGTCGAAAAGAGGATTTCGCAACCCAGCAGTTTGAAGGTACGAATAGCGTTGGTCATAACTGACATTCCACGCCCTTCGTAAAAGTGACCCCGCCCTTTCATGCAGGCAACGGGCACTCCTGCCAGGGTTCCTACAACTAACTCACCCGCGTGGCCGTGAACGGTACTAACCGGGAAGCCAGGTAATTCGTCATACGGGAAAACCACCGGTTGTTCGATTTTCTCGGCCAGTTCCCCCAAGCCAGAACCGAGAATAAAAGCCACGCGTGGTACGAGGCCATTGATGCGGGAACGGATAATATCTGCGGCGTAGAACGGGGAGTTATCAAGTGTAGTCATCGGCATCAGGTGCTCCTTGTCGTCGTGTCGAAATAACAGAATCAGCGTTTCTGACTCTGTTATACCGACTGACAACTGTGCAAAACCAATACCGTTTAGGCGGGTGATTGATAGTGAAAATGTATTGATCGGCGGTAACCCTCGCTACCGCCAGAGCGATTAGCGGGTCGCCCAACCCTGCTTGTGCAAATAATCAAGAATGAACGGACGGTTCTCTTTAATGATGGTGCGGCGAATGTGATCGCTCCAGTTATCCTTGCGCGAGTTGCTATCGCGGGACAGATAATATTGCTCCATCTCTTCGTCGTATTGCGCCAATACGTTTTCATCCACCGGTTGATAGCTGTTTTCATGCATCAACATCGCGGCGGGCATGCGGGGTTTGATATCATGATCTTCGTCAGGCCAGCCCAGACACAGGCCGAAAAGTGGAAGAACGTGCTCCGGTAGCGCTAATAATTCCGTCACCGCTTCGATATTATTGCGAATACCGCCGATATAAACGCCGCCTAACCCCAGTGATTCCGCCGCGGTAAACGCGTTTTGCGCCAGTATGGACGTATCAACTACACCCAACAGTAATTGCTCTGCCAGACCCAATTGCGCCTCCGTGCAGATTTGCAAATGGCGGTTAAAATCAGCGCAAAATACCCAAAATTCAGCCGCCTGCGCGACGTGTTTCTGGCCGCCGCTAAGCGCCACCAGTTGCTCGCGCTTAGACTTATCGGTAATGCGAATAATTGAACTGCACTGTAAAAAACTGGAGCTGGAGACCGCCTGGGCACTGGCTACAATCGCTGCGCGCTGTTCATCAGTAACGGGTGCGTCGGTAAAACGACGAATGGAACGGTGTGAACGCAGCAGATCAATGGTCGGCGTCATCGCGTTTATCCTTTGGCTTATCTGAAAGAGATTTATCGAGTGGTGGTTTGCCTTTGGTCAGCAGCGGCGCAACGTTTTGAGCCATCGCCCATACCATGAATGCCGCCGCTGGAATCATCAGCGCAATCCCCAAAAATACCATGACAATGGCCGCCGTGGCACTCCCAACAGGCGCTGGCAACGTTATGTAACCATTCAGGGAAAGATAGGAAAGCAGTAAAAAAACGATACCGATAACTTCGAGGATTAATACTGGCTTCGGTAGTGCACCGAGTGAACGCATCCGCTTGTCTCCAGAGGCAATTATCGGCTTAGTATAACCTGATTCCCCTCTTTTTTACGCCGAGGCCATAGGTGGTGAATATCAAACTAACAGGCAAGACCTTCTTTTCATTCATCACCGTTAGCGGCATTATAGTTGCCATTCGCCGGTTCGTTCGGCCACAAAAAATAAAGGAGATTTCCATGTTTGCAGTAATTTTTGGCCGCCCAGGCTGCCCATATTGCGTTCGTGCTAAAGAGTTGGCTGAGAAATTGACCGCTGAGCGTGACGACTTCAACTTCCGCTATGTTGATATTCATGCAGAAGGCATCACTAAAGCCGATCTGGAAAAAACTGTTGGTAAACCTGTTGAAACCGTACCGCAGATTTTCCTCGACCAGAAACACATCGGTGGTTGCACTGATTTTGAAGCTTACGCTAAAGAACACCTGAGCTTGTTCCAGAACGCGGAATAAGCCACAGAAAAAAACCGGCTCACTTTAAAAATGAGCCGGTTTTTTTTATCGCCGCTGGCGACGAATCACGCTACGGATAAACAAGTAGCACAGTGCGCCAAGTGCACACCAAAACACAGCACTAAACGTCCACGCCATTTCTTGCCAGAATGTCCGCGTTGGCGACAGCCACAATTGAAAGATTAACAGACAAATCGGTGAAGCCAGTACTGCGCCTATCAGCGGTTTGATCACTCTGCCATGGCGTGAGAACACGCTCGCGATAACACCCGGCAGGATAAAAAACAGCAATCCCCACTCCGAATGCCCATCGCCCGGGTAGCTGCTGGCGGCCATTAATTTCTGCGACAGAAATACGCCAACAAACAACACGAAGCAGCAAATGACTCCAAACCAACGTTGTCCACGCATGAACACACATCCTCCTGACGATCGCTTGTATCGAACTTAAATTAATGGCCCTGCATGCAGAACCATGCCCGAGTCAGATAAAGTTTCAGCATCCCTACTGCAAAATCGAAAGCGCAATTAGCACAATATTCTTACTAGCCGTAAAACTTCATAAAGATTAAACTAATGGCTATTATCAGGTCTGCGCACTGGATATTTTAATGCAAAGAAAATACATTAAACTGCGTCTTAATTAGTAGAAACCCTAACGCAAAAAACCATCTCTTTCAACAAGTTACTAGTAAACAAGAAGTTATCCTTCGTGAATATAAACGTCGCAGATTTGTTAAGCGGGAATTACATCCTGTTATTATTTGTTGTTCTGACCTTAGGCTTATGTCTGGGTAAATTACGCCTTGGTCCAGTCCAACTGGGTAATTCCATTGGTGTTTTAGTGGTCTCTTTATTACTCGGCCAACAACATTTTTCTATTAACACAGATGCCCTAAATCTGGGGTTTATGTTGTTCATTTTTTGCGTCGGCGTGGAAGCCGGGCCAAACTTTTTTTCAATTTTCTTCCGCGACGGCAAAAATTACTTGATGCTGGCGCTGGTGATGGTCGGTAGTGCGATGTTACTGGCATTAGGGTTGGGGAAACTCTTCGGTTGGGATATTGGCCTCACCGCCGGTATGCTCGCCGGTTCCATGACCTCCACTCCGGTGCTGGTGGGTGCAGGTGATACCCTGCGCCATTCCGGCGGCGCTGGGAGTGAACTTGCAACATCGCTGGATCATCTGAGCCTCGGCTACGCGCTGACTTATCTCATCGGTTTAGTCAGCCTGATTGTTGGCGCCCGCTATCTGCCAAAACTCCAGCACCAGGATCTGCAAACCAGCGCGCAGCAAATCGCTCGCGAACGTGGGCTTGATACCGATGCCGCCCGCAAAGTCTACCTGCCCGTTATTCGCGCTTATCGCGTGGGTTCTGAATTAGTCGCCTGGGCCGACGGTAAAAATCTGCGTGAACTGGGGATTTACCGCCAGACCGGGTGTTACATCGAACGTATCCGTCGTAATGGTATTCTGGCAAACCCAGATGGCGACGCGGTGCTGCAAAAAGGCGATGAAATCGCACTGGTAGGTTATCCGGACGCACATTCCCGCCTCGATCCAAGTTTCCGAAACGGGAAAGAAGTTTTCGACCGCGACCTGCTGGATATGCGCATCGTTACCGAAGAAATTGTGGTGAAAAACCACAATGCCGTAGGCCGTCGCCTTGGTCAGTTAAAGCTGACCGATCACGGATGCTTCCTGAACCGCGTCATTCGCAGCCAGATTGAAATGCCTATTGATGACAACATCGTGCTCAACAAAGGCGATGTGTTGCAGGTGAGCGGCGATGCGCGTCGTGTTAAAACCGTGGCAGAGCGAATCGGCTTTATCTCGATTCACAGTCAGATTACCGATCTGCTCGCCTTCTGCGCCTTCTTCATTATTGGGCTGATGATCGGCATGATCACCTTCCAGTTCAGCTCGTTTAGTTTTGGCGTCGGGAATGCGGCAGGCTTGCTGTTCGCCGGTATCATGCTCGGCTTCTTACGTGCCAACCACCCGACTTTCGGCTACATCCCGCAGGGGGCGCTGAATATGGTGAAAGAGTTCGGCCTGATGGTGTTTATGGCGGGCGTTGGGTTAAGTGCCGGGAGCGGCATTGGTCATGGCCTGGGTGCCGTCGGCGGGCAAATGCTCATCGCCGGTCTTATCGTAAGCCTGGTTCCGGTGGTTATCTGTTTCCTGTTTGGCGCATACGTTTTACGTATGAACCGCGCGTTGCTATTTGGCGCAATGATGGGCGCTCGTACTTGCGCACCGGCAATGGAAATCATCAGCGATACCGCACGCAGCAACATTCCTGCGCTGGGCTACGCCGGAACTTACGCCATCGCAAACGTATTGCTAACCCTTGCGGGGACGCTGATCGTCATCATATGGCCTGGTTTGTGATCCATGCCGCAGACAAAGAAAAAAGATTTTTTTATGACAGGCCGAACTTTTTGCCCGGGGCAAAGTCTTAATTAGTGCCACTGCTTTTCTTTGATGTCCCCAATTTGTGGAGCCCATCAACCCCGCCTCTTTGGTTCAAGGTTGATGGGTTTTTTATTGCCTGGGATTTGTGGTCTTCCTAAATTAGCCACCAGCAAAAGCCCCGCCCCCCATTTGCACAACACAACCGGCTGAGCGCATAGCAAATCTACCTGACAATTCGCCCCACCATCTCAATCAATTCTTCCCGACTCAACGGATGTCGATCCGTCACATAATGCAGCGTCATTCCTTCGATAAATGCATCCAGCGTTCGGGCGGTTATCGGATCAAAGAAGGCTTCCAGCACTTGCTGGCTGCGGCACATCCAGTCCTGCATGATGATTTTTAGCGCGGGATTGCGATTGGCGTAGGCATAAAGTTGATACATCACTTGCAGGTTGTACGACGTCGCGATCTTCTCCCCGCAAATCATATCGACAATCGCTTCGCATGCTTCATCGCGGTTGCAGGCCTGCTCCATGCGAACGCGATAGTCGTCTGACATCTGATGGGCAAACTGCGTGAAGGCTTCGCCCAGGAGCGATTCAATGCCGTCAAAATAGTAGGTCATTGACCCCAGTGAGACGCCCGCCGCTTCGGCGATTTTACGATGCGTAATATGGCTAATACCATGTTCCACCAACATATCCAGCGTGGCTTGCAGTATGCGTGCGCGTCGGTCAGGGTCGTTACGCCGTGGGGATTTGCTCATGTTGATTGCTCAGTAATAACGGACGGAAAAGAGTTTACCAGGCAATATGTACAAATGTACACAAACTTGCTAGTGTGATTTGTATTCTCTGCCAACCGGTATTTCCATGTCCGCCGTTACCCATACTCGCAAAGCCACGCAGCGTCGCACCTGGGCTTTATTCGCCTTCTTCTTTTTGCCCGGCTTGGTTATGGCGTCGTGGGCAACACGTACGCCCGCCATCCGAGACACGCTTAGCGTTTCTACCGCCGGCATGGGCATTGTGCTATTTGGTCTGTCGATTGGTTCGATGAGCGGTATTCTTTGCTCCGGCTGGCTGGTTAAGCGGTTTGGGACGCGCAATATTATCCGCAGCGGCATGACGCTAATGGTCACCGGCATGTTGGTAATGGGGTCGGCGCTTTTTGTTTCATCTCCGGTTTTGTTTGCGCTTGGCCTGGCTATTTTAGGCGCGGGGCTCGGTTCATCAGAAGTGGCGATGAACGTCGAAGGAGCCATCGTTGAAGGTTTACTGAAAAAGACCGTATTGCCGATGATGCATGGCTTTTATAGCCTTGGCACGCTCGCAGGCGCAGGTATCGGCATGAGTTTAACGGCCTTTAACGTTAGCGCGTACGGGCATCTTTTAGTGATTGGTTTAGTGGTTATCACGCCGATTGTGATTGCTATTACCGCGATTCCGCACGGCGTTGGCAAGAATAATGCCGAAGGCGAAGGCGAAAATCAGCACGAAGCTCATCCCCCGTTCTATAAAGATCTCCAGCTGTTACTCATCGGGACGATTGTACTGGCAATGGCGTTTGCGGAAGGTTCCGCAAATGACTGGCTGCCATTGCTGATGGTCGACGGCCACGGTTTTAACCCGACATCCGGCTCAATGATTTATGTCGGTTTCACTCTTGGGATGACTGTGGGACGCTTTACCGGCGGCTGGTTTATCGATCGCTACAGCCGCGTAGCCGTTGTGCGTGCGTGCGCGGTGATGGGGATTTTGGGTATCGGTTTAATCATCTTTGTTGATAACGCGTTTGTAGCCGGTGTTTCGGTCATTTTGTGGGGATTAGGCACCTCGCTCGGTTTCCCATTAACGATCTCGGCCGCAGGCGATACCGGGCCGGATCCGGCCACTCGCGTCAGCGTGGTTGCGGCTTCAGGCTATATTGCATTCCTTGTGGGTCCACCGCTGTTGGGCTTCCTTGGGGAACATTACGGCCTACGCCTTGCCATGCTGGTTGTACTGAGTTTGATGGTGGTTGCAGCTCTGGTTGCAAAAGCCGTCGCTAAACCTACAGACCTTGTTACCCACTCGCTTGAAGGGAGAGTTCGATGAGTGTGAAATTAATTGCCGTCGACATGGATGGTACGTTTCTGGACGATAAAAAAGAGTACAACCGCGCACGTTTTGCGGAGCAGTACGCGCAGATGAAAGAGCAAGGGATCCGTTTCGTGGTCGCCAGTGGCAACCAGTATTATCAGTTAATTTCATTTTTCCCGGAGATCGCCCACGAGATCTCATTCGTTGCCGATAACGGCGGCTGGGTGGTCAGTGAAGAAAAAGATACCTTCAATGGCGAGCTGACAAAGCAGCAGTTCAACACGGTTATCGACCACCTGCTGACATTGCCGCATGTGGATATCATCGCCTGTGGCAAACACAACGGCTATACCCTGAAAAGCTATGATGACGCATTTATAGCCATGGCACGTCGCTATTATCACCGTCTTCAACTGGTGGATAATTTCTCTAATCTGAACGATGTGTTCTTTAAATTTGCGCTCAATCTGCCGGACAGTCTGTTAGACGACACAATGAACTCCCTGGCAGAGAAATTCGAAGGCATTATGGTTCCGGTTTCCAGCGGCCACGGTTCGATTGACCTCATCATTCCCGGTGTTCATAAAGCCAACGGCCTGCGTATTTTGCAGGAAAAATGGGGCATTAATGACAGCGAAGTGGTGACATTTGGCGACGGGGGCAACGATATAGAAATGTTGCGCCAGGCCAAATATGGCTTTGCGATGGAAAATGCGCCTGAAAAAATTAAGCAAATAGCGACTTATCGGGCGGGGCATTGCAATCAGCAGGGCGTGCTGGATGTGATTGAAAAAGTATTGAAAAAAGAAGCGCCATTTAACGCGTAATGGAGTGGTGAGGGGCAATCCCCTCACCTCTTAAAACTGTTTGAGCAACAGCAATAATCCATAGCCCAGCGCTGCCGCCCAGACTAACATCGGCAGCGAATAGTAATGAAAACGTATCCAAATACGACGATCGTTAGCCATGCGTAATGCGATCAGATTCGCCAGCGACCCCGGCAACAATCCAAAACCGCCAATGTTGACCGCAAAGGCCAGCAGCACCGAAGCAGGAACGTAGTTCAGCAGCAAAATCGTTGAGGGAACATTGCTGATAAACTGTGATAAACCAATCCCTAACGCAAATAACCCACCTGTTGAAAGCTGATTAATGCCCTCCAGCGCGTGTTGTAACACCGGCAGTTGCGTTATCAGGTACACATCAATAAACATCACCATAAAGACCAGCAGCAAACTCCAGTCAATATTCAGCAATACCCGACGCGCAAGCAGTAAAAAGCCCGCTGCGACAATCGCCAACCCCCAGATTTCTTGTTTAAGCTCAAGCGCGACAATAAATACGACGTAAAGCGCCACACAACTCAGCACCAGCCGAGGCTGCCAGTCATGCCGTTTATCATGAGCCTGGTAAGTCAGTTTTTTATTCGGGAAACAGAACCAGCAAAGCACCAGCAAACTAAGCATAATGGCTGTCGCCAATGGCGCCATTTGCCAGGTAAACGCCCCAAACGATAAGCCCGAACGCCCCCAAAGCAAGATGTTCTGCGGGTTGCCAATTGGCGTGAGCGTTGAACCGGCATTCACCGCCAGCGCTTCAAAAATGATGAGCCGGTTAATCGGTATCGCGCACAGTTTTTTCAGCGTAATGGTCAACGGGACAATAATAAACAGTGCCACGTCGTTAGTCAGAAACGTCGAAAGCAGTGCCGCGGCGCTCACCAAAAACAATGCCAGGGAGCGCTCACTGGCAAAACGCTTCACCATACGACGGCCCAGCACATCGAAATAACCGCTCAGTTCCACGCCTTTGGTCAACATCATCAGGCCCGCGAGCGTAATGATCGTGTGCCAGTCAATCGCATGAACCCACCGTTCAGGATGAAAAGGCGTGATAAAACTTAACGCAACACCGATGAGCAGCAATAGATGAAGAAAGTGGTCGCGAGCGAACGGACGAAGCAGGGTTTGTACCATTCCTACTTAAAACCTCGCTGTTCGCTAAAAAGACGAAATGCTTCCAGCGTCTCCTCACTGACGTGGTGTTCAACGCCTTCCGCATCAATCCTTGCGGTTTCCGGGCTGATACCGAGCGCAAGGAAAAAGTTTTCGACAATCTGATGACGTTCGCGGCTCATCTGCGCCAGCTTCTCCCCTTCTGCCGTCAGAAAAACGCCACGCCAGGGTATTTGTTCGATAAGCCCAACCGACGCCAGGCGTTTTAACATTTTTGCAACCGTTGGCTGAGAGACGCCAAGGCGTGCCGCCATATCAACCTGGCGGACTTCTCCAACCTCACGAATCAAATCAGAAATCAGCTCAACATAATCATCAATTAATTCACGACGGTGCGCTTCCCGCACCTGTCGAAAGCCTTCCACATGCGCTTCAACGTTTACCAACTGCGTCACTTTCTGTTTATTTTTTTGGCCAGGCGTACGGCTCATGATGCTTCCTCTTGCAGTGGCGCGGCATCGTCCCATGACGATGTTTGGCCCCATTGTAAACCAGCATCACGTAAGCACAAAAATTTAACGAATTAGCAATAGCTATACAATATAGCCTGTGCTATATCTGTATGTAATGCAGTCAGCTTTTAAAGGAACTAAGGGCGGCAGAAGCGAACAGGAGGGTTATATGAATGAATTCAAGAGGTGCATGAGCGTGTTTACACATTCCCCGTTTCAAGTGCGGCTGATGCTGCTGAATATGATATGTGATTGGGTTTCCGGGAAACCTCAGCAGGGCGAAAAACCGAAGCCATAGGCGGCCGCCCTGCCTTTCCTGTTTCACTCTAGCTGAACAGCTACGGGTGCCTGCTTATAAATTTCTTTTTCAATAGATTCCGTGAATACCTCCGTTTTACACGCTTTAACCCTGCCATTTGTCGGATTTGTTATCTGCTTCGCAAAACACATTTCGCTTATCAGTTGATCTTCTTATCGTACCGCTCTATCTTCTTGCAGCCCTGCACATGAAGCGGCTCGCAGATGCGGTCCAGTTTCCCTTCTTTTCCGTCTGTCAGGCAGGTTCTTACCCTCGTCGCCAGGGTCTTCGCATGGCGTTTAGTAGATCTCGAAAAACATGAATTTAACGGTTAAAGATACCCTGACGACTCGCGCAATTGCGCTTAACCCGTGGACTGGTTTTTATTTCCTTCAGTCTCTACTGATTAACTTCGCACTCGGCTACGAATTTAGCATTCTCTATGCGGTCGCATTCAGTTGCGTTCTGCTGCTGCTTTGGCGCAGCGCACCCAAACTACAAAAAGGGTTACTGGCTATTTGCAGTCTACTCGCAGCCATGTATTTCCCTTTTGGTCAGGCTTACGGCGCGCCAAACTTTAATACTCTGCTGGCCCTGCATTCGACCAACTTCGAAGAATCCACGGAGATAATGACTATCTTCCCGTGGTACAGCTATTTGGTATCGGTCTTTATTCTGGCGCTCGGCGTGATTGCCGTGCGCCGCAAAATAGCCGCGAAGAAGAGGACCTGGTGCCATTTCGACAGTTTATGTCTGGTCGTGAGCGTGGTCTGTTTCTTTGTCGCACCTGTGCAAAACCTGGCCTACGGCGGCGTATTTAAAATCAAAGACTCCGGCTATCCGGTTTTCCGCTTTGTTAAAGATGTCATTGTGAATAACCAGGAAGTTATTGACGAGCAAACGCGCATGCAGGCCTTCTCGAAAATGAAGGACACCTGGAA
Organism: Buttiauxella gaviniae; assembly: GCF_040786275.1. Lineage (NCBI taxonomy): Bacteria > Pseudomonadati > Pseudomonadota > Gammaproteobacteria > Enterobacterales > Enterobacteriaceae > Buttiauxella > Buttiauxella gaviniae. The sequence goes on along the minus strand of NZ_JBFMVT010000002.1, from coordinate 3,360,081 downwards.
TGTGCTGGCAGTTAAGCCGAAATACCAGACGTATGTCGTTGTGATTGGTGAAAGCGCACGACGCGACGCATTAGGCGCGTTTGGCGGGCACTGGGATAACACCCCGTTTGCAAGCCAGGTCAATGGCAATCTGTTTATGGATTATGTAGCTGCCAGCGGGTCAACGCAGAAATCGTTAGGCATGACGCTCAACCGCGTCGTTGATGGTAAACCGCAGTATCAGGACAGTATTATCACGCTTGCTAACCGCGCCGGATTCCAGACCTGGTGGTTCTCCAATCAAGGGCAAATTGGTGAGTACGATACCGCCATCGCCAGCATCGCCAAACGTGCAGATGAAGTACATTTCCTGAAAAACGGTGATTTTGAAGCGGATAAAAATACCCGCGACGAAGCATTATTGAAAATGACGGCACAGGTATTTGCAACCCAACGCACTACGCCGCAATTAATTGTGCTGCATTTGATGGGTTCGCATCCACAGGCATGCGATCGTACGCAGGGTAAATATAAAGATTTTGTGCAGTCGAAAGAGACGTCTTGTTATATCTATAGCATGACGCAAACTGACGACCTGCTAAAACAGCTTTACCAGCAGTTGCAAAACAGCGGTGAAAGCTTCTCGATGGTTTACTTCTCCGATCACGGTCTGGCATTCAAAGAGCGTGGCACCGATGTGCAATATCTGGCGCACGATGATGAGTTTCAGCAAAACTTCCAGGTACCATTTATGGTGCTTTCAAGTGATGATAAAGCGCATCGCCAGATTAAAGCGCGCCGTTCAGCCAACGATTTCCTGAATTTCTTTTCTGCCTGGACGGGGATTAAAACCAAAGAATTAATGCCGAAGTACAAGTTTATTTCTGAGCAGAATGCGGGGCCAATTTACATCACCAACTTTAAGCTCAAGAAGGTGGACTATACTCATCTGCAGACGGATGTGTTTGAAACTAAAACGCGTTGATTTTATTGAATTTCCCGTTTCGTTTAGCATCAAATAAAACGGGGAATTTGGGTATAAAAAAATCCGCCACTTGGGCGGATTTTTATTTTCACTCGTTAAAGTGAAATTAGAAGCGGTAACCCACGCCTGCGATCCAGGTGCCAACATCAACGTTACGGATGCGGCTCTGCTCGTAGGAAACGTCCAGAGCAACGTTTTCAACTGGGTTGAACTGCAGACCTGCGCCGTAGGAGAAACCGTAGTCGCTTGAATCAGCTTTGTCTTCAGCAGCAGTTGCCTGTGCTTTACCGTAACCAACACCCACTACACCGTAGATGCTTGCCCAGTCGTTCAGACGGTAAGCTGGACCCGCAGTGATGCCGTAGTATTGTGCTTTGCTGTAGACGCCTTCTTCAGAGCGGTTTTTCTCGGTGTAAGTGAAGGAACCGATGTAACCCAATGGGGTGTCGTTTTCGTAACGATATTTCAGGTTGAAACCGCTAGCTTTGTTAGCAACGCCCTGCATATCGCTCTGAGCGTAGCCACCAGTTACGGTGCTAGTTGCTGCAGATGCGGTACCAACGGAAACGGCCAGAACACAAGCCAGTGCTGAAAGACATGCAATTTTTTTCATAAACCACCTCAAATGTGCTTCAAGTAACTTCTAAGTTTTTAATATATCAAAAATGTGTACGAAACTCTGCGACATTTACGTTGTCTAACGAATCCTTTCATGTAACAGAACATTTCCATTACATTGCAGGCCATTCAAATTGCGAGCTTTTTATTAAAAAGCGCCACAATTATTGGCGTGAAGACTACCCTCGTCATCCAGATAATTCTTAAACTTAACTGAACAAATCTTAATCGATCACCCACTTATAGTACTGCATTAGGCCATTATTTTTTTCAATGAATTCTCAACCAGCCATAACTTAATCATTTACACTGGGGTTACTTTTATATTCTTGACTTAACTAGACACTGACTGACAGGAAGCAGGATGCCGTTATCGCCACGTAAGACCCCCGTTTGGTTGCCTATCGTTGTTCTTTTGATTGCCATGACTTCGATTCAAAGTGGCGCATCACTGGCAAAATCATTATTCCCTCTTGTCGGCGCACCGGGCGTAACCGCGTTGCGCCTGGCTCTAGGTACCTTGATTCTGGTAATTATTTTCAAACCGTGGCGCTTACGTTTCAAAGCGGAGCAGCGCATTCCGCTATTGATGTATGGCCTGGCTTTAGGCGGCATGAATTATCTGTTCTATTTATCTATTCAGACAGTGCCGCTTGGCATCGCCGTAGCGCTGGAGTTCACCGGCCCCCTTGCCGTGGCGCTATTTTCGTCTCGCCGGGCAGTCGATTTTGTCTGGGTGATTTTGGCCGTACTCGGTCTGTGGTTCTTGCTGCCACTGGGGCAGTCTATTTCCCACGTCGATTTAGCCGGCGCAGCCTTTGCACTGGGTGCCGGGGCTTGCTGGGCGATTTACATTCTGTTTGGGCAAAAAGCAGGTGTCGATCACGGCCCGGCTACGGTCGCTTTTGGTTCATGCATCGCCGCCGTCATCTTCGTGCCAATTGGCGTATTACAAACCGGGGATGCACTGTGGCACTGGTCGCTTCTGCCGCTTGGCCTTGGCGTAGCGGTTTTATCAACGGCGCTGCCCTACTCGCTGGAAATGATTGCCCTCACCCGTTTACCGACGCGAACATTCGGCACGCTGATGAGTATGGAACCCGGACTGGCGGCGTTATCCGGTATGTTATTCCTGGGTGAGCACCTCACTCTAGTGCAGTGGCTTGCATTGCTTTCAATCATTGCTGCATCGATAGGATCGACGCTTACCCTCAAGCGCGAAACGCAGATTACCCCCATAGATGTGAATTAGCTTTTATAGCTATTTGTCTGATAGTTATTACCTTCTCCGGTGAGCCTGAGATCCGGTGCTATACTTATTTCCGGTAATTCATTGGACATAACATCAAGAGGACGAAAGATTATGACTACCGCTAAACTGGTAAAAACCAAATCTACTAATCTGCTGTATACCCGTAACGATGTTGCAGACAGCGAAAAAAAAGCCACCATCGAGCTGCTAAATCGCCAGGTCATCCAGTTCATTGATTTGTCGTTAATTACCAAGCAAGCGCACTGGAACATGCGTGGTGCTAACTTTATCGCCGTTCATGAAATGCTTGACGGTTTCCGCACCGCACTCACTGACCATCTCGACACCATGGCAGAACGCGCCGTTCAACTCGGAGGCGTAGCACTGGGGACCACACAAGTCATTAACAGCAAAACACCGCTGAAAAGCTATCCGCTTGACATTCACACCGTTCAGGATCACCTGAAAGAGTTGGCGGATCGTTACGCTATTGTGGCAAATGATGTTCGCAAAGCGATTGGCGAAGCTAAAGATGAAGACACCGCCGATATTTTGACCGCCGCCTCGCGCGATCTGGATAAATTCCTGTGGTTTATCGAGTCTAATATCGAATAATTGCTAGCAGCTTGTTATCACACCCTCCCGTTTAGGGAGGGTGACTGCACTCTTTTAGCGCATTAAATTGTTTATCCTTAGCGCACAAGTTACTCATTTGTAATAATCACTTCACACAATCGTTAACAGACGATTGTTTTATCGCCTTAATCTGCGGTAAAACTACTCTCCGGGTTCCCCTCTAAAATCACGCACCAAAACTGGGCACCATAACAGTGCATCGCAACAGGCTTGCAACCATTATTGTGCAATGTTACATATTCACATCCTTGCAAAACAGTAAGTTGAAAAGTTGGCATGATTTTTTCATGTAGCGGCTTACTGATGCAGGGGATTGCCCCATGGATAAACAAGGAAATGCTATGAAGTCGATTTTGAAAGTTTCACTTGCTGCGCTCACCCTGGCTTTTGCGGTTTCTTCCCATGCCGCTGACAAGAAACTGGTCGTTGCGACCGACACCGCATTCGTTCCTTTCGAATTTAAACAAGGCGACAAATACGTCGGTTTTGATATCGATTTATGGGATGCCATCGCGAAAGAATTGAAATTAGATTACACCCTCAAGCCAATGGATTTCAGCGGCATCATTCCTGCTCTGCAAACCAAAAACATTGACCTGGCGCTGGCGGGTATCACCATCACCGACGAACGTAAAAAAGCGATCGAATTCTCTGATGGCTACTACAAAAGCGGCCTGTTAGTGATGGTTAAAGCGGATAACGACGCGGTTAAAAGCGTAAAAGATCTCGACGGCAAAGTGGTTGCAGTGAAGAGCGGCACCGGTTCTGTTGATTACGCGAAAGCTAACATCAAAACGAAAGATCTGCGTCAGTTCCCGAACATCGACAACGCCTACATGGAACTGGGTACCAACCGCGCTGACGCGGTTCTGCACGATACGCCAAACATTCTGTACTTCATCAAGACCGCAGGCCAGGGCAAATTCAAAGCCGTGGGCGAATCTCTGGAAGCACAGCAATATGGTATCGCATTCCCTAAAGGCAGCGACGACCTGCGTACTAAAGTGAACGGCGCGCTGAAAACCCTGAAAGAGAACGGCCAGTACAACGAAATCTACAAAAAATGGTTCGGCACTGAACCAAAATAATAAATCTAAAATGATTTAAGTAAGACCTCGGGGGCGGCTTTCGCCCCTGCTATTTTTGAACCACGGTACACAATAGGAATTAATCATGGAGTTCGACTGGAGTGCCATCTGGCCTGCAATCCCGCTTTTGATTGAAGGCGCCAAAATGACGCTGCTAATTTCAGTCATTGGCTTGTTTGGCGGCCTGATCATTGGCTTAGTAGCTGGCTTCGCCCGTACTTACGGCGGCTGGATTGCCAACCACATCGCATTAGTGTTCATCGAAGTCATTCGCGGTACGCCGATTGTCGTACAGGTGATGTTTATTTACTTCGCATTGCCGATGGCAATCCCTGACTTGCGCATCGACCCGTTCACCGCCGCTGTCGTGACGATTATGATCAACTCAGGTGCCTACATTGCGGAAATTACCCGCGGCGCCGTGCTGTCGATTCATAAAGGTTTTCAGGAAGCAGGTCTGGCGCTCGGTTTGTCTAAACGCGAAACCATTCGCCATGTGATTATGCCGCTGGCGCTGCGTCGTATGCTGCCGCCATTGGGTAACCAGTGGATTATCAGCATTAAAGATACCTCGCTGTTCATCGTCATCGGTGTGGCTGAGTTGACCCGTCAAGGGCAAGAGATTATTGCCGGTAACTTCCGTGCGCTGGAGATTTGGAGCGCCGTTGCGGTCTTCTATCTGATTATTACTTTGGTGCTGAGCTTCGTGCTGCGTCGCCTTGAAAGAAGGATGAAAATCCTGTGATTGAATTTAAAAACGTTTCTAAGCACTTCGGCAAAACCCAGGTGCTGCACAATATCGACCTCGACATTAAACAGGGCGAAGTGGTGGTTATTATCGGGCCATCCGGTTCCGGTAAATCTACGCTGCTGCGCTGCATCAACAAGCTTGAAGACATCACCAGCGGTGACCTGTTTGTTGACGGGCTGAAAGTAAACGACCCGAAAGTCGATGAGCGCCTGATTCGTCAGGAAGCAGGCATGGTGTTCCAGCAGTTCTACCTGTTCCCGCACCTGACCGCACTGGAAAACGTCGCCTTTGGGCCGATTCGTGTCCGTGGCCTGAAGAAAGAGGCTGCCGATCAACTGGCGAAAGAGTTGCTGGCGAAAGTGGGTCTTGCCGAACGTGCGCACCACTATCCGTCAGAACTCTCCGGTGGTCAGCAACAGCGTGTGGCGATTGCCCGTGCATTGGCGGTTAAACCGAAAATGATGCTGTTTGATGAGCCAACCTCAGCCCTCGACCCGGAACTGCGCCACGAAGTATTGAAGGTTATGCAGGATCTGGCCGAAGAAGGCATGACGATGGTTATCGTGACGCACGAAGTGGGCTTTGCCGCCAAAGTTGCCTCGCGCCTGATCTTCATTGATAAAGGCCGCATCGCTGAAGATGGCAATCCACAAGAGCTGATTGAGAACCCACCAAGTCAGCGTTTGCAAGAATTCTTGCAGCACGTTTCGTAATTTAGTTTGAGCATAGCGCCACTGCCTTTGGGTAGATGGCGCTACGCTTATCTGCCCTACGAACAGCCCTGTGTCGTATTTTCTGTAGCTAGGGTAAGCGCAGCGCCACCCGACATAACATTCCGCATTACCAGATAATTCCCGTTTTCCTGCCCGCCGCGCCCAACTCTCTATACTTATCTCTTTGCCTGACTTTCTCAGCCTGGAGGAGCGCCGTGCCGTGGATCCTGTTACTGCTATGCAGCCTGCTTAGCTTTCAAACCCAAGCGGTGACGCTTCCCGCCGCTGTAGCCGCAACGTCTACCCAAAACGCCACCACTCCACCCGCTGAACCTAATCTTGAAGAAAAAAAGAAAGCCTATTCGGCACTGGCAGATGTACTGGATAACTCGCAGTCGCGTAACGAACTGATTGATCAATTGCGCAAAGTGGCCGCCACGCCGCCGCCAGAACCGGTACCCGCCATTGTTCCTCCGGAGCAACTCAGCGAGGACAAAACGGTTCTCGAAAACGTGACCGACGTGAGCCGCCATTACGGGGGTGAACTGGCGCAGCGTTTCGCTCAACTGCACCGGAACATCACCAACGCCCCGCACAAAGCGTTTAATCCCCAAACCTTCTATAACGCCCTGACACATTTCACGATGCTCGTGGTCAGCGTTTTCGCCTTCTATCTGGCGGTTCGCGCCTGTATGACGCCGGTCTGGTCACGCATGGGAAAATGGGGGCGCAAAAAGAATCGCGACCGTTCAAGCTGGTTCCATTTGCCGCTAATGATTATCGGGGCATTTATTATTGATTTGCTGTTACTGGCGTTGACGATTTTCGTCGGGCAAATTTTCAGCGATATGATGAACGCCGGAAACCGCACCATCGCCCGTCAACAAGGGTTATTCCTCAACGCTTTTGCGCTTATCGAATTTTTCAAAGCGATATTGCGATTGATTTTCTGCCCACGTTTCCCTGATCTACGCCCATTCCCGGTGACCGACCAAAGTGCCCGATACTGGAATTTCCGCCTCGCCGGATTAAGCAGCCTGATTGGGTACGGCCTTCTGGTGGCGGTACCGATTATCTCAAACCAGGTGAACGTCCAGGTGGGGGCCATTGCCAACGTCGTGATTATGCTGTGCATTACGCTCTGGGCGCTGTATCTGATTTTCCATAATAAGCGCCCTATTCAGCAGAGTCTGATTCAGTTAGCCGACCGCTCGATGGCCTTTTTCAGCCTGTTTATTCGGGCTTTCGCCCTGGTCTGGCACTGGCTGGCGAGCGCCTATTTTATCGTTCTGTTTTTCTTCTCGCTTTTTGACCCGGCTAACAGCCTGAAATTGATGATGGCCGCTTCGCTGCACAGTCTTGCGATTATCAGCATTGCCGCATTTATTTCGGGAATGCTTTCGCGTTGGTTGGCGAAAACTATCTCCCTTTCACCTCAAGTGCAGCGTAATTACCCCGAACTGCAAAAGCGCCTTAACGGCTGGATTTCTGCGGCGTTAAAGCTCGCGCGGATCCTGACGGTCTGCATCGCGGTGATGCTGCTGCTCAACGCCTGGGGTTTGTTTGATTTATGGGGGTGGATTGCGAACGATACCGGCGAGAAAACCATCGACATACTGATCCGCATCGTTCTGATTCTGCTCTTCTCAGCCGTCGGCTGGACCCTGCTGGCAAGCCTGATTGAAAACCGTCTGGCATCTGATATTCATGGCCGCCCGATGCCCAGCGCGCGTACCCGTACGCTGCTTACTTTATTCCGTAACGCGCTGGCGGTGGTGATAAGTACGATTACCATAATGATTTTGCTTTCGGAAATTGGCGTTAATATTGCGCCGTTACTGGCCGGGGCGGGCGCGCTGGGGTTAGCCATCAGCTTTGGGTCGCAAACCCTGGTGAAAGATATTATTACCGGCGTCTTTATCCAGTTTGAGAATGGCATGAATACCGGAGATTTAGTCACTATCGGGCCGATTACCGGGAGCGTTGAGCGCATGTCTATTCGTTCGGTGGGCGTGCGTCAGGACACCGGGGCTTATCACATAATTCCGTGGTCATCGATCACCACCTTCGCAAACTTTGTGCGCGGTATTGGGTCGTTTGTGGCGAACTACGATGTGGACAGGCAGGAAGATGTGGATAGAGCTAACCGCATTCTGAAAGAAGCGGTATCGGAATTGATGGAGCAAGAGGATATCCGCAAGCTGGTGATTGGCGAACCGTCGTTTGCAGGCATCGTCGGGCTAACTAACCAGGCGTTTACGGTGCGAGTTTCATTCACCACTCAGCCGTTAAAACAGTGGTCAGTGCGGTTCGCATTGGATGGGATGGTAAAAAAACACTTCGATGCCGCAGGGATTCGGCCGCCGGTACAAACGGTGCAGGTGATGCAGCCCGGTGCGGATGCCGCTCAGGCGCTTCAGGACTCACAGGCAGCAGCGGGCACGCTGCCACCGGCGAACCCTGGCATATAATTATTTATAACGCGTAGCGGCCCAACGAGCGCGTTGTGCGTCGTTCATAAAGGTCCAGGCAATGAAACGGCTCTGTTTCTGCCCCTGGGCCATCTCTTTCTTCACCACCTTCTCCACGCCCGCTTCCTGCAGCACACGATAAATCAGCGGCAAGTTTTCCCCGCGTGAAACCAGGGAAGTAAACCATTGCACCTGGCGGCCAAATGCTTTGCTCTCGTTTGCCATTTGGCTAACGAAAGCGACTTCGCCTCCTTCACACCACAACTCTTGCTCGCGCCCACCGAAGTTCAATGCCCCGTTCTTATCCTGGCCCAGATTCACGCGTTTACGCTCGCTACCGCTGCGTGCTGCCTGCGCGGAGTCATGGAAAGGCGGGTTGCAAAGGGTGGCATCAAACATTTCATTCTTATGAATCACACCTGGCAAAATCGCGGTCGGCGTTTTCTGACGACGCAGACGAATCAGGCGTGAAAGCCCGGGGTTTGCGTCAATAATTGCCGTTGCGTTACGCAAGGCTTCGGCATCCACATCGGTGCCGGTAAAACGCCAGCCGTATTCATGCTGCCCGATTAACGGATAAATACAGTTCGCGCCAACACCCACATCCAGGACTGAAGCCTGAGAAGGCACCACGCCATCGTTACCTTCCGCCAGCAAATCGGCCAGATGGTGAATATAATCGGCGCGCCCTGGCACCGGAGGGCAAAGAAAACCTTCTGGAATATCCCACTGCTGCACACCATAGAAATGCGCCAACAACGCCTGATTCAGCGCTTTCACCGCTAAAGGGTCGGCAAAATCAACCGTGGTATCGCCATGCGGACCGTGGCGTAAAAACGCGCTAAGCGCCGGGCTACTTTGCGTCAGCGCCGGGAAATCATAACGGTTACGATGGCGGTTTCGGGGGTGCAGACCCGGTTTAGTGGTGGCTGGGGTTTTCATTGCGGCTTCTCCTTGTGTGGGCGCGTAAGATACTCTGTGAAGGCTGCGGGGTAAATACACCGCGCCAATTTCACCACTGAAGCAGAGGTTTTATGTCCGCGAAAAGATATTACTACGAACCTGCCGATGGGCACGGTTTGCCACATGACCCGCTCAACGCCATCATCGGCCCACGTCCTATCGGCTGGATTGCCTCATACGATATGCAGGGAAACCGTAATCTGGCCCCGTACAGTTTTTTTAACTGCTTTAATTATCGCCCGCCAATTATTGGCTTCGCCAGCAGCGGCTGGAAAGACAGCGTACAAAATATTCTTGAGACGAAGGAGTTTGTCTGGAACCTCACCACGCGTGAGCTGGCAGAGCAAATGAATGAAACCTCCGCTTCCCTCCCGCGTGGTCAAGATGAATTTGCCCGCGCCGGATTAACGCCCGTGGCCGGTCGCAAAGTCAAAGCGAGCCTGGTGGCGGAAAGCCCGGTCAATTTTGAATGTCGCCTCTCTCAGTGTATTCAGCTCACAGGAGCCGACGGAAACGCTATTGATACCTGGCTGGTTTTAGGCGAAGTGGTCGCGGTACACATTGATGAAACGCTGCTTAAAGACGGCATTTACCAGACTGCGCTGGCAAAACCGGTGTTAAGAGCGGGCGGTCCATCCGCTTATTACACCATTGATGAAGCCCATCGCTTCGATTTAATTCGCCCTGACGCACGATAAAATCAGCAAAATCATAAGCCTGTATCTCTATGATTTGTAAGATTTTCGTCAAGTAATGTTGTTCAAAAAATGAGCATAAGTCAGTCAATTTTTTGCGGCTTTTAATTATCACAATACACCTACACTTTTAGTGCTGATGATTGTTTAAATCAGCCCCCAAAGTGATGAGGATGTGATTATGAAAAAATTGCTGTATTTTTCTGCGGTTGTCACTCTTGCAGCATTACCGTTTGCTACCATGGCAGCTCAAGAATTGACTGACACCAACACCGGTCAGCTCCGCCCTGCAGGCACCGTTTCTGTTACTGGCGCGGCAAACCTTGACGATCTGCAAACCAAGCTTGGAGAAAAAGCGAAACAAGAAGGTGCAAAAGGTTTTGTTGTTAACTCTGCTAGCGGTGAAAACAAAATGTTCGGCACCGCGACTATTTATAAATAGTCTCAAAAGTCTATTTCCCGGGTATTTGTCATAACGGTTTCCTCTACAGGAAGCCGTTATTTTATTGTGCGTTATAAAAGCTTAAATGAGCAGAACAGGCTAAAAAGAGCGCGCAAGCGATTGCAGATCAGAGCAGACCAGCGATGGCAAAAAGTGTAGCAAAAGATGCGAAAAACGAAGCGGCATAGCCAAACCAGAAACCAGATTGATAATTCGCTCACTAATCATCACTTATTTCAATGATTTAACTTAACGTCAAAAATTTTGAATAAGGCGGTCAATTCTATTCGATTTATTCTTCTGCTTAAAAGTGTGACCATAATCACATCGACGCAACAACGTCACCTTAAACAGAATAACCTGCGAGAAATTAACTATGAAAACCATCAAATATGCTGTAGCCGCCATCGCCCTTTCTACTCTTTCTTTCGGTGCTTTTGCTGCACAATCCATCAGCCCATCTCAAGCTCAGAACTTAAATAAAGTGGGTGTGGTTTCTGCGGACGGCGCAACAACACTGGACGGTCTGGAAGCAAAACTGGCTGATAAAGCACAAGCTGCGGGCGCAAAAGCCTATTCAATCACTTCTGCTAACACTAACGGCAAAATGAGCGGTACTGCAGTTATCTATAAGTAATTCCTGCTGTATTGCCTTGATTTAACCCTCATATTGGAGCTCTGCTCCACCCTGTTTCACTCCGTTGTACCCCTTGTTGCCCGCGGCCAATTACCGCGGGTATTTTTTTGCCCTTTTTAATCAGAATGTCTGATTAACGCGGGCCACTCCCTCTTCAAGCGTCGCAACTTCACCCGTAGCCACCAGACAGCAGGCCATTTGCGTTCTTAATGATTGTGGGATGGGTTCAACACCTGTCACACACCGTTCAATCCAACGCGCGGTGACTTCCGGGTCTTTTCCGTCTGGCAAAATGATTTCATCGCCGCTGACTTCCGTCTGGCGCTCGCTTACTACGCGCGCACCCTGGCTATCGATAAGCGTAATCTGCGGGCAGCGCTGCGGGTTGGCATAAACTTCCCCTTCAGTGCCATGCATTAGCAGGCCGCGCCCGCCGATGTCTGCAAAGAACTTCGCCACTTTCGGGACATACTCCGGGTGGGAAACGCTGGCAAGCCGCAGAGCCGCATCTTCTGCAAATGGCGTCGCCAGTTTGGCAAGCGTGTGCGCGCTGTTACGCACGCCCATACGCCAGCGCATGGCGAGCTGATCTTCCATCGGGGGGCAAAGCGCGCTGACTGGAATATACACCGGATGATGCGAATCAAGTTTGGCTTGCGCCTGGCCCGCATGTAGCGTCGGCTCAATGCCCATCAGCGTAAAAATAGTTTCGGTCAATACGCGCGAGGGATCGTGGCTCACGCCATGCACCACGACAGGAAAACCGAGTCGATTAAGCAGCACGGCTAGCAAAGGCGTTAGGTTGGCCTGTTTGCGCGCGCCGTTATAGGAAGGGATGACGATGGGCATCGGCTTGTTGACCGGCGGCGTCAGGGAGATCAGGTGATGCTTCATCGCGTCATAGAAACCGAGCATTTCCGCCTCGCCTTCACCTTTGATGCGAAGCGCAATCAGTACGCCGCCAAGCTCCAGCTCCGGCACTTCGCCTCTGAGCATATGGGCGTATAAACCACGCGCGGTGTCAAAATCCAGATCGCGAGCATGGTTCTTACCGCGCCCGACTTCTTTGATGATCTTACGGTAGTCCACTCAAAATCTCCTTTCTATTTCTTGCTGACACGTTTGCGCCGCACCGTCTTTTTCGGTGTGGTATCAATCATTTTAGCCGCTGGCGCTTCTGGCTGGCTGATGGGAAACACCGGCAATGCACCCAGTAAACGGTGACCATAATTTTTGGTCAACAAACGGCGATCATAAATCACCACCTCACCATAACAGCCGTGGCTACGAATTAAACGCCCAACTTGTTGAATAAGATTAAATGAAGCGCTCGGTAGGCTCTGGACTTCAAAAGGATAGCGTTTCAGGGTTTTTAGCCACTCGCCTTCGGTGAGCACCACCGGGCTGTCAATGGGCGGGAAGGCAATTTTATGGATATGCACCTGGCTGAGTAATTCACCCTTTAAATCCAGGCCTTCAGCAAAAGATTGCAGACCGACCAGCACACTGGTTTCGCCTTGTTCCACGCGTTTGCGATGCGTTTCCACCAGCCGATAGCGCGGCTGATCGCCCTGCACCAGCAGTGTCAGGCGCAAATCGGTGACGTGGGTCAGAAACACCTGCATCGCACGGTTGCTGGCAAAGAGCACCAGCATACCTTTGTGCTCACCCCTGGCAAGTTCGGCCCTGAAAAACGCAGCCATTTCAGCCAGATGCTGCGCTTCGTTTTCCATCGTCGGTTCAACGGTAAGCCGCGGGATAACCAGTTTACCCTGCTCGACATGGTTAAACGGTGAATCCAGGGCGATAAACCTGTCGCCCGCTTTTTCGCTCAGGCCACTCATCTCTTGCAAACGGTCGAATTTGTTGAGCGAGCGCAGCGTGGCAGAAGTGACAATGACATGCGGCACATTGCGCCAGACCAGTTTTTCGAGCTGATCGCTGACGCGTATCCCCACGCAATGGAAGAACAGATGCGGCTGGCCCTCACGGATTTCGCGCGTCACCCATTTTGACACCGGCGCACCGGATGCCTGGTCCATCGCCGAAAGCCGCCAGAGTTTGCTCTGCGTTTCGAAATAACCCAGCGCGCGGTTCATGTGTAATAGCGAGCGATGCAACCGCACAATATCGTGAGTCCCGGTTTTTTCGCTGAGATCGTTTAGCAACGCTTCTGAAAGGCTCCGTAACCCTTCCATGAGTTTTGCGAGGCGCTTGCAAATCTCCATAATTTCACCGGGCAAAATCCCCATCTCAAAGCGATGCTCGGCTTCTTGTTCACCCGGCAACCACAGCGACACAATGCTACTGAACGAGTTCAGCAGTTCATAAATTTCATCGCAATGATTCGTCAAACGCTCCGGCACGGTGAGTGGTGGCGGGCTTTTCGGGCGGAACTGCGCCATGCAGGTTTCCACCAGTTTCGTGAACAAATCAAGCTGCAAACGGCTGTAGCCCGGCGTGACTTCCGCACTCATTTCCAGCGCGTCACGGGCCACATCAGGCAGATGGTGGCCTTCGTCTAAAATCAGCAACAGGTTTTTGGCTTCGGGCAGAACCGCATCGCTTTCCATGGCGGCCATCACCAGCGCATGGTTCGCCACCACCACTTCCGCATCATCAATTTCACGCCGCGCCACAAAGAACGGGCATTCACGATACCAGTGGCAATTACGTCCCAGACAACTGGCTTTATCCGTACTTAGACGACGCCATAAATCATCATCGATGGAGTGCGAAGTGTGATCGCGCAGGCCGTCCCATTTATAGGCATCAAGATCGGTTTTCAGCTTCGCGCAGCGCTGCTGCTCATCTTTGCTGGTGGGGGCGAGTTCATCTTCCAGAAAAGCCAGCAGATCGCCCTGCGAGACGTTATCCGTCGCCAGCGCGGCGAGATTACGCGGGCAAACATAACGCCCACGTCCAAAAGCGGCGGTAAATTTTAGATCGGGGATAATTTTGCGCAGCAAGGGCAAATCTTTACTGAAAATTTGATCCTGAAGGGCGACGTTTGCGGTGCTGACCACCAGCGTTTTTTCTTCCCCGCGTGCAATTGCGATGCCGGGAATCAGGTAAGAGAGGGTTTTCCCCACGCCGGTTGGTGCCTCAATCGCCAGATGGCGGCCTTCGTCACCCGCGAGCGTTTTCGCCACTTCGGCAATCATTTGCCGTTGCGGTGGGCGCGGAATAAAGTCCGGGATCTGCTGCTGTAGCGCCTTATACCAGGCGGCGATTTGCGCTTTTTGCGCGGAGGACAAGGCCATAAAACCCACTTTCACTGTATAAACAGCCACTATTCTCCCATTTTTTGCGACAGGGCTGTATTGTTTTTATCAGTTTTCCATCGACACGTTTTTATCAAATGTCGATAAAACTCGATTTTTTAAACATATCGCCTTGATCTGTTTATGGCATCGACATATAACAGGAACATGTCGATAAAAATGGTTTTTTTAAACATATGACCTGGACACCGGAAAGACCTTACAATCAACTTCCCCTGCTACCTCCTGATATTGAGCAAATTGAAACACGTAGCGTGTTGAAAGCCTGTATTAACGCACGAGCGGCGCTCGCAGAATTAAAAACTGCCGGAGAGATGCTGCCTGACCAGAGTTTGTTGATAAACCTACTACCAATGCTTGAAGCGAAAGATTCTTCGCGTATTGAAAACATTGTGACTACCAGCGATCAACTGTTCCAGTTCGCAGATCGTGAAGAGCAGGCTGATCCGGCAACCAAAGAAGCGCTACGCTATCGAACTGCCTTGTATAATGGTTTTAATCATCTGGCAGCATACCCACTGTGTATCAATACCACGATGGAGATTTGCACGACCTTACGCGCCGTGGATACCGACATCCGCAAGACGCCAGGCATCGTGCTACGCGATCAGCATATGAACGTTGTCTATACGCCGCCAGAAGGTGAATCCGTTATACGAGATCTGTTAGCCAATTGGGAACAATTCATTCACGCCGAAGATGAGTTAGATCCATTGGTTAAAATGGCTATTTTGCATTACCAGTTTGAGTGCATTCACCCCTTTCCGGACGGGAACGGGCGCACAGGCCGTATCATCAATATTCTGTATCTGATCCAAAGCGGGTTGCTAACGCTGCCCATCCTGTATTTGTCCCGCTTCATACTTGAACGCAAGAGTGATTATTACACGCTACTGCGTAGTGTTACCGCAGAGGGTGCATGGGAAGCCTGGATTCTCTTTATTCTTGAGGCGGTGGAAAACACAGCGCTATGGACAATAAAAAGGATCGCCGTCATCCGCGAGCTAATCGAAACGACCAAAGTCTATATCCGGGACAAGCTGCCAAAAATCTATTCCTGGGAACTGGTTCAGGTGTTGTTCTCACAGCCATACTGCCGGATAGAGAATCTGGTAGAGAGTGGTATTGCGAAGCGCCAAACAGCGTCAGTGTATTTGAAACAACTGGTCGAAATTGGCGTACTTGAAGAAGTCTCTGCGGGACGCGAAAAACTGTACCTCAATACGCGTTTGCTTCGCGAACTGAACGAATGAGGCATCGCAGCAAGCTTCAGGCATAACCCATATCCAAAAGCCTTGACTCATGACAAAGCGGCCAGTGGTGAACCCTCTCTATAATCGAGCCCGTTTATCCTCCACTGGTACCCAAAAATGGATTATCAACTTAATTTAGACTGGCCTGAATTCTTAGAGAAATACTGGCAGAAAAAACCGGTCATTTTAAAAAATGCGTTTCCTAATTTTATCGATCCGATTACGCCTGATGAATTAGCCGGTCTTGCCATGGAAGCCGAAGTGGATAGCCGTCTGGTCAGCCATATCGATGGTCAATGGCAGGCCGCTAACGGGCCTTTTGAGGATTTTGATTCCCTCGGTGAAACCAACTGGTCGCTGTTGGCGCAGGCCGTTAACCACTGGCATGCACCGTCTGCTGAACTGGTGCGTCCATTCCGCGTGTTGCCCGACTGGCGTCTGGACGATCTGATGATCTCCTTCTCCGTACCCGGCGGTGGCGTAGGCCCTCATATCGATCAGTATGATGTGTTTATTATTCAGGGTATGGGCAGCCGCCGTTGGCGTGTGGGCGACAAACTGCCTATGCGTCAGTTCTGCCCGCATCCGGCGTTGTTACACGTTGACCCGTTCACCCCCATCATTGATGAAGATCTTGAGCCGGGCGACATTCTCTATATTCCACCAGGTTTCCCACACGATGGTTTCACCCATGAAACAGCGCTTAACTATTCCGTTGGTTTCCGTGGGCCAAATGGGCGTGATTTGATCAGCAGCTTCGCTGATTACGCCCTGGAAAACGATCTGGGGGGCGAGCACTACAGCGATCCAGATTTAACCTGCCGCGAGCATCCGGGCAAAATTGAAGGCTACGAGCTTAATCGCCTGCGCGACATGATGATGGAAGTCATCAATCAGCCAGAAGATTTCAAACAGTGGTTTGGCCGTTTTGTCACGACACCTCGTCACGAACTGGACGTTGCGCCAGCCGAACCGCCATACCAGCAGGACGAAATTCTTGATGCGTTACTGGGCGGTGAAAACCTCACGCGCCTGAGCGGCCTGCGTGTGCTGAACGTTGACGGTGAGTTCTTCGTCAATAGCGAAGCCATGGAAGCGCCTGTTCCCGAGGCGGCAGATGCGTTGTGCCGTTACACCACCGTGGGTCAAACAGAACTGGGCGCTGCGTTGCAGAACCCGGAATTTGTTAACGTTCTGACTGAGCTGGTTAATCAGGGTTACTGGTATTTCGACGATTAATTCTTTGTAAAATACCATGTTAATGTCGGGTGGCGCTGCGCTTACCCGACCTACGATTTTGAGGGTTAATTGCCAGAGCGCTCAACCGCTCTATGTAATTATTTTGTTACGCATGTAACTAAAAATTACACAGAGTCCATCGCACTGTCTACAGTTATACGGGGGCTTCCCGGGCTGAGTGTGGGGATAACATGGCGCTTTATACCATCGGCGAAGTGGCGGTGCTTTGTGACATCAACCCTGTCACGTTACGTGCCTGGCAACGACGTTACGGGTTACTGAAACCACAGCGCACAGATGGTGGCCATCGGTTGTTTGACGATGCTGACCTCGAGCGCATCCGCGAAATTAAACACTGGATCGAAAACGGTGTTCAGGTCAGCAAAGTCAAAGCCTTGTTGAGCGGCGAGCTTCAGGATCTGGAAAGCGGCTGGCGTGAACGCCAGGAGCTGTTACTTCACCATTTACAAAGCGGTAGCCCAAATCGATTACGCGCCTGGATCAGCGATATAGGCCGTGATTACCCCGCAGAAACCCTCGTCCACCAGCTTTACATCCCCCTTCGCCGCCGTCTGCAATGCCAACAAGTCACCCTGAATACCCTGCTCAGTCTATTGGATGGCGCGCTAATTAATTACATTGCGATCTGTCTCGCATCTGCCCGCAAACGCAGCGGGAAAGATGCCCTGCTGGTGGGATGGGACACGCCCGATACCACGCGCCTGTGGATGGCGGCATGGATGGCGATTCAGCAGGGGTGGCGTATTGATGTGCTGGCCCACCCGCTACACCAGTTACGCCCGGAGCTGTTCGCCCAGCAAACGTTGTTAGTGTGGTGCGGTGACACCCCCACCAATAGCCAGCTTGACCAACTTGAACTTTGGCGCTGCGCAGGTCTGCAAATTTTCCCGCTAATGAGCAACGGGCAATCGCCCCAACGCGCATAAGCAGAATTTAAAGGTTCATTAACAAGCCCGCTTCATCTTATAATCGCCCCGTAACATACAGAGTCCGGAGCGAAGATGAAACTAAGTAAAATAGCCCTTGTGAGCGGCATGCTGGTGATGGCTATCGGCGGGATTGGCGGCGTAATGCTGGTCGGCTACATCGTTATTCTGCATGGCGCGTGATGTAGCGTAGCAGGCGTTCAAAAAGGCGGTCGATAACAATTGCCGCCAGCGCAACCAGCAAGGCCCCTTGAATCACATAGGCGGTGTTAAAGCCGCTCAGCCCGATAATAATCGGCGAACCCAATGTGCTGGCCCCCACGGTCGATGCAATCGCCGCAGTCCCGATATTAATAATCACCGACGTACGAATGCCCGCCAGAATCACCGGCGCGGCCAGCGGTAATTCCACTTTACGCAGCATCTGCCAGCGGCTCATTCCTGCCCCCAAAGCAATCTCTTTTGTCGCATCCGGTACCGTGCCCATTCCGGCCAGCGTCCCTTGTAAAATCGGCAGTAAACCGTAAATCACCAGGGCAATAATCGCAGGCTGTTGACCAAATCCCATCACCGGAACGGCAATCGCCAGCACCGCCACCGGCGGAAATGTTTGCCCGGCAGCGGCGATAGTTTCAACCACCGAGCGAAACTCAAGCCCTGCCGGACGCGTTACGGCAACGCCCAACCCCACGCCAATCACAATCGCCACGAGGCTTGAAATCCCCACCAGCATGAAATGCTTTAACGCCAGCGAAATAAACGTGTCCTGCTGATACAGCGGCCTTTCCAGCTCAGGAAACATCCAGCTAAATAGCGGGCTGCTGTAGGGCAGCACAACCAGCAGGGCGATAAACAGCGCAATTAGCCATAACAGCGGATCACGTAGCAGGCGCATTTTCACCTCGCCACTCTTCGCCGCGCACTAAATCACTAAAATGCAGTACGCCGCACGGCTCGCCTTGCTGATTAATGACCGGTAACTGCTGGCACTGGCGGTCAACAAACAGCGATAACGCCTCACGCAACGTCATGGTTTCGCTAATCGGCTCGCCGCCCAGGCGCTCCTGCGAGCGCACCCGATCGGCGACCAGGCGCTGCGACAATAACCGCACACCCAGTTCGCTGCGGCCAAAGAAATCACGCACAAAATCCGTTGCCGGGCGAGTGAGTAATTCCAGCGGCGTCCCCTGCTGGATCACCTGCCCGCTGTCCATCAGCACAATGCGGTCTGCAAGCGTCAGCGCTTCATCAATGTCATGCGTCACCAGCACAATGGTGCGCCCAAGCAGTTGGTGAATGCGGATAATTTCTTGCTGGAGCGAGCCGCGCGTGACCGGGTCTAATGCGCCAAACGGCTCATCCATCAGCAACACTTCCGGGTCTGCCGCCAGCGCCCGCGCCACGCCAACGCGCTGCTGCTGCCCCCCTGAAAGCTGGTGCGGGTAGCGGTCACGAAACTGGGCCGCGTCGAGTCCAAGCAGATCCAGCAATTCATCAATGCGCGCGCTAATTCGTGCTTTCGGCCATTTCAGCAGTTGCGGTACGGTCGCGATATTCTGCGCCACACTCCAGTGCGGAAACAGGCCGATAGACTGAATCGCGTAGCCCATGCGGCGGCGCAGCGCTTTCGCATCAAAATTACGGATCTCTTCTCCGGCAAAGCGAATCCGCCCGGTATCATGCTCTACCAGGCGATTAATCATTTTCAGCGTGGTGGATTTTCCAGAGCCGGAGGTGCCAATCAGCACCGTAAACTCCCCTTCCTTGATGTTTAGCGACAAATCGCGCACCGCGGCTTCGCCCTGGAAGTATTTACTGACGTTTTCAAATTCAATCATGGCTGTTTTTCCTCAAGTAATGAGATAAACAGTTTAAAAAGCGCATCCAGAATAACCGCCAGCGCGATAACCGGGATCACGCCGAGCAACACTAAATCCAACGCACTACTGAGTAATCCCTGGAAGATAATGGCTCCGAAACCACCGGCACCAATCAGCGCGGCGATAACCGTCATGCCAATGGTTTGCACGCAAACAACGCGCAGGCTACGCAGCAAAACCGGTAGCGCCAGCGGCACTTCTGCCCGCCAGAAAATCTGCCAGCGTGACATCCCCATGCCTTCGGCACTTTCAATAATATTGCGCGGCACCTGCTGCAATCCGGCCACTACACCGCGAACTAACGGCAACAGGGCATACAGCACCAGGGCAATTAACGCCGGAGCCACGCCAATCCCGCTCACGCCCATGGCGCCAAGCCATGGGGCAAGTTTTGCCAGCCCCGCCAGCGGCGCAATCAACAAGCCAAACAGCGCCACCGAAGGCACCGTCTGAATCACGTTAAGTACCGAAAATACCGAGGACTGCCAGCCCGGGCGGCTGTAACAGAGCACGCCGAGCGGAACGCCTATCAGCAACGCAGGCAGTAAAGTGCCGAGCAGCAAGGCCAGATGGCGCGTCAGCGCATCATCAAACACATCCTGACGATTGGCGTACTCTTTTAGCAGCGAAAGATCGGCAAAAAAACCGCTCCACAGCAGCGCCACGGGCACAATCCAGACCTGCATATTCAGCAGTAAACGCCAGAGCGCTTTGGGCGTCAGCCGGTTTATGGCATCGGCGCAGAGCAATAAGCACAACGTTAACGACAGCCACAAACCGCTTCCCGGCGATGTACGAGCAAGCGTACTGCCCTGCTCAGCAAAATGCGTCGCCGTCTGCCCTAAGACCAGCAAAATGCCGATAAACAGCAGTTCGCTTAAAAATAGGGTCAGTAATAGCGGGAGGTTTCGGCAAGCGACAAGCGAAAGAGCCGCGAGAAAAATCACCGGAAGGGAAAGAAGCAGCCCGGCATGGTTGGGGAGCCGACTAAGCGCGATAGACTCCCCGGAAACCAGGCGATTAGGGGCAAAATTAATAAAGGGTAATGCCGCGCCTGCAACCACCAGCAAAATCACCAGTAGCAGCAGGACGCGATTATGAATATTGAGCAAACAAACATCCTCGTTACTTCACAAAACCTTTCTGTTTCAGGTAGTCAGCCGCCACTTTTTTGGCATCCAGCCCCTCGACCGCAATGCTTGCGTTAAGCTGTTGCAGGGTTTTCGCATCCAGAGAGGCAAACACCGGTTTTAACCAGTCCCCTATTTCAGGATAAGCCTTCAGCACGCTTTCACGTACCACAGGCGTTGGGGCGTAAATCGGCTGCACACCTTTCGGATCGGTCAAAGTTTGCAGGCCAAGCGCCGCAACCGGGCCATCGGTGCCGTAGGCCATCGCCGCATTAACGCCGGAAGTTTGCTGCGCGGCAGCTTTAATGGTTACGGCAGTATCCCCGCCCGCAAGGGACAGCAACTGCGGCTGTTCAAGTTTAAAACCGTAGGCTTTTTCAAAAGCAGGAAGCGCGTCAGAGCGTTCGATAAACTCAGCGGAAGCCGCCAGTTTAAATTCACCGCCCTTTTTCAAATAGGCACTGAGATCGTCAAGCGAGGTGAGTTTGTTTTTTTCAGCCAGATCTTTGCGAACCGCAATGGTCCAGGTGTTATTGGCCGGTGCAGGCGTGAGCCAGACCAGGTGATTTTTTTCAGCGTCGAGCTTTTTAACTTTCTCATAACCCTGCTGCGCATTTTTCCAGGCCGGATCGTTTTCATCTTTGAAGAAAAACGCCCCGTTACCGGTATATTCCGGATAAATATCCAGTTCGCCTGCCGTTATCGCCCCACGCACCACAGGCGTTGTGCCGAGCTGCACTTTATTGACCGTTTTAACGCCGTGACTATCGAGCACCTGCAAAATAATATTCCCGAGCAGTGACCCTTCAGTATCAATTTTAGAGCCGACTTTCACCGGTTCTGCGGCCTGAGCCCCTGCGGCCAACAAGACTAAACCTGCCATACCCCAACGCGCTGATACGTTCATGTGCTTCCTCGCTATTGTTCTTTGCTTAAAAATCATGGAGTCGCAAAAGTTTAGTCGAGAATTTAAAGGTTGGTGGAACGAGACGGGCAGAATGAGAAAAGAGGCGGAAAACCAGGCACAAAAAGCAGACTAATGGGTGTCGCAGCGGCCGTATTTAACGTCGAGTTAATGTCGGGTGGCGCTGGCGCTTACCCGACTTATGAACCTGCAAATGTATACCTAAAGTAATTGACGCTGCTAACGCAGCGCCAAGAACAAAGGGTATTACTTCAGTTCAAACTCACCTTGCTTAACGCGCGCGGAATCCAGACCGATAAACACATTAAACTTGCCAGGTTCGGCAACGTGTTTCATCTGCGCATTCCAGAACTTCAGCGCGTCCACGTCAATGGGGAAGTTGACCGTCTGGGTTTCACCCGGTTTGAGCGTCACTTTCTTAAAGCCTTTCAGCTCTTTGACCGGGCGACTCATCGACGCGGTGACATCCTGCACGTACATTTGCACCACGGTTTCACCTTCGCGATCGCCGGTGTTTTTCACGTCAACAGACGCTTCAACTTTGCCATCGGCTTTCATCGTAGGCGCAGACATTTTCACATCCGACACGCTAAAGGTGGTGTAGCTCAGGCCGTAACCGAATGGGAACAGCGGGCCGTTAGCTTCATCGAAGTAGCGAGAGGTATATTTGTTAGGTTTTTCCGGGTTATACGGACGGCCAGTGTTCAGGTGGCTGTAGTAAGTCGGAATCTGCCCCACGGAGCGCGGGAAGGACATCGGCAATTTGCCTGACGGGTTGTAATCGCCGAACAAAATGTCTGCCACCGCATTACCGCCTTCGGTACCGCTATACCACGCTTCCAGCAGCGCATCGGCCTGTTGGTTTTCTTTGACCAGCGCCAGCGGGCGACCGTTCATCAGCACCAGCACCAGCGGTTTGCCCGTCGCTTTAAGCGCGGTAATTAAATCGCGCTGGCTTTGCGGCAGTACAAGATCGGTGCGGCTGGAGGCTTCATGCGCCATGCCTTGTGCTTCACCGACCACGGCGACCACGACATCGGCAGATTTTGCGGTGTTTACCGCTTCGTCGATCATCTCTTGTGGCGTACGCGGGTCAACGCTTACGGCTGGCTCGTACTGGTTGAGGAAATCAACAATGCCTTTTTCATCAGTGACGTTAGCGCCTTTGGCGACCACAATTTTAGCGTTGTCACCCACCGCACCTTTAATGCCCTGAAGCACCGTGATGGTTTGGTCGGCTACACCCGCCGCAGACCAGCTTCCCATCATGTCACGCTTGCTGTCAGCCAGCGGGCCAACCACGGCAATGGTGCCGGATTTTTTCAGCGGCAAAGTTTGCAGGCGGTTTTTCAGCAGCACCATACTTTCGCGGGCCACTTCACGCGCCTCTTTGCGATGCAGGCGGCTTTCGGCGTTAGTGTCCTGCGGGTCTGACTCTTTCGGCCCTAAGTGACTGTAAGGGTCGTTAAACAGCCCCATATCATATTTCACATTCAGCACATGGCGCGCGGCGTCATCGAGTTCCGCCATCGGTACCGCACCGCTTTTCACCAGTTCCGGCAGGTATTTGCTGTAATACTCATCGCTCATACTCATGTTGATGCCGGAATTAAGCGCAACGCGCACCGCGTCTTTCGGGTCGCTTGCCACGCCATGCTTGATTAATTCTTTAATAGCGCCGTGGTCAGAAATGGTGATGCCTTTAAATTTCCATTCGTCGCGCAGTAAATCTTTTAACAGCCAGCTATCAGAAGAAGCCGGGGTGCCGTTGAGCGAGTTCAGCGCCACCATCACGCCGCCGCTGCCCGCGTCCAGCGCGGCTTTATAAGGCGGCATGTAGTCGTTGAACAGGCGCTGCGGGCTCATATCGACGGTGTTGTACTCTTTACCGCCTTCCACCGCGCCATAAGCCGCGAAGTGTTTCACGCTGGTCATAACGGAGTAGCGGTCAGCCGGGCTTTTGCCCTGCATGGCTTCCACCATGGTGCGGCCCATGATGGAGGTCAGGTAAGTATCTTCCCCAAAACCTTCGGAGACACGGCCCCAGCGCGGATCGCGAGAAACGTCGACCATCGGCGCCCAGGTCATGTTCAGGCCATCATCGGCGGCTTCATAGGCGGAAACGCGGCCCACGGTTTTCACCGCGTCCAGATTAAAGGATGACGCCAGGCCAAGGCTGATTGGGAAGACGGTGCGTTGACCATGCACCACGTCGTAGGCAAAGAATAATGGGATTTTCAGGCGGCTAAGATCCATCACCTGGTCTTGCATGGTACGGATGTCGTGGCGGGTAACCGTGTTAAAAATCGCCCCGACCTGGCCGTCTTTGATCATCTCGCGAATGGCTTCTTTCGGGTTATCCGGCCCGACGCTGATTAACCGCAACTGGCCGATTTTCTCGTCAGTGGTCATTTTTTTCAGCAAATCCGTAACGAAGGCGTCTCGCGCTTCCGGGGTTAACGGATGTGGGCCAAACATTTCGCTAGCCAGCGCGGGTTGCAGCGCAAGGCTAACAGCGATACTTACAGAACAGAGCCATTTCATCGACATTACTCTCTTTCTCAAGCCGCCGCGTGGGCAGCACGAAGTGATAAGAGGTGCAGTGTGCCACAACGTTACAGCGGTAAGAAGAGTCGCTTCGATGTTATATGCTGATTTTCCGAGCGTTTCAGAGTATTCATTACGGAATTGCGAGCTATGCTTTAAGACGTCAATTTTTCCCAAGGAGTGGATTCATGACTCATTCTACCGAAACGCAAAAACAGACATTTATCACCGAACTTAATCGCCTGATTGGCCACCAGCATGTTTTAACCGATGCCGCGAAAACCGCGCGTTACCGCAAAGGTTTCCGTTCGGGGCAAGGCGATGCGCTGGCGGTGGTATTCCCCGGTACACTTCTGGAGTTATGGCGCGTACTCAGTCTTTGCGTGCGCGAGGACAAAATCATCCTGATGCAGGCGGCAAACACCGGCCTGACCGAAGGTTCCACGCCAAACGGCAACGATTACGATCGTGAAATCGTCATTATCAGCACGCTGCGGCTGGATAAATTGCAACTGCTGGATGGCGGTAAGCAGGTGCTGGCATTCCCTGGCAGCACGCTGTATCAACTGGAAAAAGCGTTGAAGCCGCTCGGGCGTGAACCGCATTCGGTGATTGGTTCGTCCTGCATTGGCGCATCGGTCATTGGCGGGATTTGTAATAACTCCGGGGGTTCGCTGGTTAAACGCGGCCCGGCGTATACCGAAATGGCGCTGTATGCGCGCATTGATGAACAAGGCAAATTAACCCTGGTCAATCACCTGGGCATCGACCTCGGTATCACCCCCGAGCAGATTCTTGGCAAGCTCGATGATGAACGTGTGAAGCCAGAAAATGTGCTGCACGACCAACGCCAGGCTTCCGATAAAGATTACGCCGAACGCGTTCGCGATGTGGATGCTGACACGCCGTCGCGGTTTAACGCCGACCCAAGCCGCCTGTTCGAAGCCTCAGGCTGCGCCGGGAAACTGGCGGTATTTGCGGTACGTCTCGATACTTTCGTGGCAGAAAAACAGAACGAAGTGTTTTACATCGGCACCAATAAACCCGAAGTGCTGACCGAGATCCGCCGCCATATTCTGGCTAATTTTGAAAACCTGCCGGTGGCGGGCGAGTACATGCACCGGGATATTTACGACATTGCCGAAGTGTATGGCAAAGACACTTTCATGATGATCGACAAACTCGGCACCGACAAAATGCCGCTGTTCTTCACGTTGAAGGGCCGCACTGACGCATGGTTTGAGAAAGTCCCGTTTGTGAAACCTCACTTTACCGACCGCGTTTTGCAACGTTTGAGCGGCTGGTGCCCAAGCCATTTGCCTCCGCGCATGAAAGAGTGGCGCGGGAAATACGAGCATCACCTCTTATTGAAGATGTCCGGCGCAGGAATTGCCGAAGCACGTACCTGGCTTGAGAACTATTTCCAGCAGGCCGAAGGTGACTTTTTCGTCTGTACGCCAGGTGAAGGGGCGAAAGCGTTTTTACACCGTTTTGCCGCCGCCGGCGCTGCGGTGCGCTATCACGCGGTTCATGCCAATGAAGTGGAAGATATTCTGGCGCTCGATATTGCCCTGCGTCGTAACGATCAGCAGTGGTTTGAGCAATTACCGCCGGAAATCAGTAGCCAGATAAGCCACAGCCTCTATTACGGCCACTTTATGTGCCATGTTTTCCACCAGGATTACATCGTCAAAAAAGGGGTTGATGTGTATGCCTTAAAAGAACAGATGCTCGAATTGCTCCGCTCCCGAGGCGCGCAGTACCCGGCTGAACACAACGTCGGGCATTTGTATGAAGCCCCTGAAAGTTTAAAAAGGTTTTATAAGGAAAACGATCCGACAAACAGCATGAATCCAGGGATTGGTAAAACCACTAAGCATAAATGGTGGGAGGAACCAGACTGTAGCCATACGCATCACCACGATCCTCATTGATCGCAACTGTCAACCGCCAGAATCAGGGCTGTCCATAGGCTGTTTTTCGTACTAGATTAAAGTGCCAGAAGGTGGTGTGACCTCATGCCACTTATACCACCAGCCTAAGGAGCGAGCAATGTCAGAGCTCGAAACATTAACGCGGTTACAGATTCGTGATGCTTCGCACGATGATATTCCAGCGATTACCGCGATTTACGAGTGGCACGTTCTGCATGGCCGTGGCTCATTTGAGGAAACGCCCCCGACACGCACGCAAATGTCTGAGCGCTTAGAGGGGGTGCAGACGCAAAATCTTCCCTGGCTGGTTGCGATGTATGACGACATTGTTGTGGGATATAGCTACGCAACCGCCTATCGTCCTCGCCCCGGTTACCGTTATACGCTTGAAGATTCTGTTTATATCGACGCGAGCATGACGGGAAAAGGCGTTGGGCGGGAATTATTGAGCGAGCTTATCAACCGATGTGAACAAGGGCCGTGGCGACAAATGGTGGCGATCATTGGTGACGGGGAAAACAATATCGGTTCGTGCCGCTTACACAAACAGCTCGGTTTTGAAGTGGCCGGGCAGTTACGTAGCGTAGGATTTAAGCTGGGCGGATGGCGAGATACGATAATTATGCAGCGCCCGCTCAACGATGGAGACAGGACACTGCCTTAACAGCAAGGGTTAATCGTCGAGAGCATTACCTTGTGTATTGTTGCTCGCCATCTGGGCCGCTTTTTGCTTTTTATAGGTCAAGGCAGGCGCAGGAACTGGCGTCACTTTGCCGGTTTCCATCCAATTACGTAGACGGTTCGCATCCGCAAAGTGAGTGTATTTCCCAAACGCATCCAACACCACAAGTGCTACCGGACGATTGTTAATCACCGTGCGCATCACCAGGCAGTGACCGGCATTATTGGTAAAACCAGTTTTAGTCAGTTGAATATTCCATTTGCTGTTGTAAACCAGATGGTTGGTATTACGGAACGGCAGCGTATAAGGAGGATTAGCGAAAGTCGCCATATCTTCTTTGGTGGTGCTCAACTGGCCAAGCAGCGGGTACTGTTTTGACGCTATCAGCAGTCGGGACAAATCACGCGCCGTGGAAACGTTGTGAATCGACAGCCCCGTCGGCTCAACATAACGCGTGTGGGTCATACCCAGAGATTTTGCTTTCGCATTCATGGCACGAATAAACGCGTTATAACCGCCAGGGTAATGGTGCGCGAGGCTCGCTGCTGCACGGTTCTCAGAAGACATTAACGCCAGCAACATCATATCTTTACGATTGATTTTGCTGTTAAGGCGTACGCGGGAATAAATCCCTTTCATTTCCGGCGTCTGGCTGATGTCGACGCTCAGCATTTCATCCATCGGTAACTTCGCATCAAGAACGACCATCGCCGTCATCAATTTTGTTATTGAGGCAATAGGACGCACTAAGTCCGGATGGCTGGAATATAAAACTTTATTGGTTTGCAGATCGACGATCATGGCGCTGCCGGAGGCGATTTCTTGCCCGGCGCTGGCATGTTGTACCGTGGAGTGCGCGGTGGTTTTATTCGCGGCCTGGGAAGCGAATGGTACGGCAATCATCAGCGCGAGGCTGAGCAACGATAGACGGATTTTTGTCGGCATGGTGACGCTTCTTTAAGTATTCAAATATGTGATTTGCCCATCAAATTTATTCACAAAGCGTATGAATAAACGAGGCGCCAGCATAATACGCTGACGCCCCTGAAAAATCCTACAAATGATTCGTAAGAGAGTATCAAAACAGCCGGTATCCATAACCCCAGAGAATAACACTCAGGGCTAACAGCACTTCAAGTACCAGCACGCCAATGGCGAGCGTTGAGCTGGAGAAGCTCATCCCCTCTTCTTTATTGATGCCAAGAAACTCAGGAACGCCCACATACAATAAGTATCCGGTATAGATAAGCGCCGCCGCGCCTACCAGAACACACAGCCACACCAGTGGATAAAGCGCCACAATGCCGCTTAAAAACAGCGGCGTCGCCACGTAGCCGGCGAACACCATACAACGTGCAAGCGATGGGCGATGCGGATAGCTGCGCGCCATCCACCAGATAACGCGGCCCATCACGGCAACGCCTGCCAACATCAGTGCATAAAACAGTACGCCTAAATAGAATCCGGTAAACATCGACAATTGAACGAACGTGCCATCGCCAAAATTCCAGCCAATTTGGGTTGTGCCAATAAACGCACAAATCACCGGGATGGCCGCCATGATTAATACATGGTGGGTGTAGTGATGGGATACCGTTTCGTTCTCGCGTTTTATTTCCTGCATTTCACGATTTGGATGGGAAAAAAGCCCCCAGACATGACTCATAACGCCTCCTGACATGTCAAAAAAAACGATCGAGCACAGTCAAAGTATAATGCACAGCGCTAGATTGTTTTTTAATCAACCAAAAATAACTGACGCGGCAAACGTAACGAATTTGATTGAGTCAGTTTGACGAAACGGTAAAAGCGTCATATTTAAATAACACGCCCAAACCACGCTTTCAGGACAGGAAGCGCAAAGCATGGCGCTGGCGTTACTTTTTGCCCGCAGCTTCGGGCAACTGGTGGGCCCATTAATTTTAAATCCCGCAAAATTTGAGAAAAACAGCAACAACAATGCGCTGATGATTGGCTGCCTTTTCGCCTTTATCACCGGCTATGGACTCGTGCCTTTTTCACCGTCGAAATACCTGGCGCTAAGTCTGGTTTTTACAGCTCACCTTTTCTCAAACATCGTATTCGCCCGGGCGTTGTATACCCTTCTCCAATCATTTGATGAAGTTCATGTCTCAGCGGCGATAGCAAAAAGTTACCGCTTACAGATGGTCATCACCGCCGTGGTGTCTATTGGCGCAGGCTTCTGCACGCCATATCTTGGCGTCGTTTCTTCGCTTTACTGGTTCAGCGGAACGGGATTTTTAGCGATCGTTTTACTGTCCCTGGGTGGGCGCAGGCTAAAACCAAAATCAGCAACTCAGCCATAGCCGCTATACTGGAGGGGTACAACAACAAGGAGTTACAGTATTCGTTGTGGATATTAATAATCTGATTGAGCATTACGGCTATGGCGCACTGCTGCTTGGCAGCATGGCCGAAGGGGAGACGGTGACGCTGCTGGGAGGCGTTGCCGCGCACCAGGGGCTGCTGAAATATCCGTTGGTGATTCTTTCTGTGGCACTGGGCGGGATGATTGGCGATCAGCTTCTCTATCTGATTGGCCGACGCTACGGGGAAGCCATTCTTGAGCGTTTTAAAAAGCACCGTAAGAAAATCATCAAAGCACAAAAACTGATTCAGCGTCATCCGTATTGGTTTGTGATCGGCTCACGTTTTATGTACGGCTTTCGTATTATCGGGCCTATTTTGATCGGTGCCAGTCGCCTGCCCCCCAAAATCTTTCTGCCGCTAAATATCCTTGGCGCAGTGATTTGGGCCTCACTCTTTACCACCCTGGGTTACGTTGGCGGCGAAGTCGTTGGCCCATGGTTACATAACCTGGACCAACATATTAAGCACTGGATTTGGCTGGTGGGCGTGGTTGCCCTGGTGTGGCTGGTGCGTTATTGGTTCAGGCACCGGGAAAGCAAGCAGCAGGATTAACCTTTGGGTTTGAAATGCGGGTTAGCAAACATAAAGCCGCCGTCAACGATAAACGACTGCCCGGTGGTGTAGCTCGCGCTGTCTGAACACAGCCAGGCGACCAGGCTGGCAATTTCTTCTGTCTCCCCGGCTCGCCCTAACGGGATTTCAGGGATTTTGCTTTTCGCACCGTCGCCTTCATTCATGTTGTTCATTGGGGTTGCGACAGCGCCGGGCGCTACGGCATTCACCAGAATTTTGTGATGCACCAGTTCCATCGCCATCGATTTAGTCAGGCCTCCTAACGCGTGTTTTGCCGCGGTATAGGCGCAGGCTTCCGGCAGCGGGGTATGCTCGTGAACGGACGTAATATTGACAATGCGCCCGCCCTGCCCCTGGGAAACCATCGCTCGCGCCACTTTTTGCGAGCATAAAAACGCGCCATCTACGTCCACGGTAAAAAGCTCACGCCACTCTTCGAGCGTCACATCAAGGAAAGGATGTTTGCTCATCGCCCCGGCGTTATTGACCAGCGCATCTACGCGCCCGAAGCGGCTAATCAACTCATCAATACCCGCCGCACCGTCAGGGAGATGGGCCAGGTCGAGTTGAACACTTTCGGCGCGCCGCCCCAGGGTTCTGACCTCTCGCGCGGTTTCTTCGGCCCCCTGCTCGTCGGAATGCCAGGTAATGCCGATGTCATAACCCTGTTCAGCCAGAATCAGCGCACATTTTTTACCAATACCTGAATCCGATGCCGTTACGATCGCTACTTTGTTCGCCGCACTCATCACCACCACCTGACTATATTATGACCGAAACATAATTATAGGAGGTGGTGAGAGATGCGCGTTAACTACGCTTTTCCTGCCTGATAGCCGCCACCCAAGGCAGAGATCAACTGCACGTCTGCATTAAGCCACTTGCCGTGAAGTTGAATCGCTTTCGCCTGCTCTGATAAATCCGGAAGCGTCGCAGCACTCAGGCGCGCCCCTGAAATCAGGCCCGCATTGAAACGAGCC
The DNA here is from genome assembly GCF_040786275.1 of Buttiauxella gaviniae. Taxonomy (NCBI): domain Bacteria; kingdom Pseudomonadati; phylum Pseudomonadota; class Gammaproteobacteria; order Enterobacterales; family Enterobacteriaceae; genus Buttiauxella; species Buttiauxella gaviniae. The sequence goes on along the minus strand of NZ_JBFMVT010000002.1, from coordinate 3,329,086 downwards.
TGCGCCAGCGCTTTGAGTTTTTGCGTACCTTTTAAAACGGTGAGTTGGTGCTGGTTTTCTGCCGCAACGGCATTCAACTGGCTGGCAGCTTTTTCCACATCATTCACCGCGTCCACCACCGCTTTGTTATAGCTGGCAATCGATAAATTACTTTCTGCGCGCACGATATCGAGATTCGCATTCAGGCGGCCACTGTCGAAAACAGGCAGCGTAAGGCCCGCGACAATGCCCATTTGCTGGGCTGAGCCACGAAACAGATCGCTCAGATGCAGGGCGTCATTTTGCAAAAATGCGCTGAGGTTAACGTCCGGATAAAACGCCGCTTTTGCCGCATCAACCTGACTTAGGGATGATTCGATGTACCAGTGCGCTTCCTGGAGATCCGGGCGACGAGCGAGCAGCCCATAACCCATTTGGTCTGGTACCCGGCTATGCACTTGTGCAAGCGGGGCACGTTTAATGTTGGAGGCGGCACGAGCGTTGCCGGTCATTGCCGCGAGCTGCGCTTTGGCGATGTTGATCCGCCCGTCGATGTCATCCAACTGCTGCTGGGTTTTCACATAATCAATATTGATTTCTACATCATCGACCGAGGAATTAATGCCGTTTTCATAAAGCAGGGCTTCAACATTAACAATCTTCTTTTGCGCCGCCAGCGTTTGCTGTTTCACCTCTTTTAACGCCAGCAACGTTTGCACATCCCAGTACAGGCGCACCACATTGGCAGAAATCATCTGCTGCACCTGCGCCAGCTCTGCCTGTTTCGCCCGTATGACGCCCACTCTCGCTTCTACTTGTGCGCGATTTTTGCCCCACAGATCTAAATCCCAACCGGCTGTCAGACCAAAATTACCGTTGGTGTAGTACGGCCCCGTGGTGCCCGCTGCCGGATCGGTCAACGCAAACGGCCCCATCACCCCTTCCGCAGACATTTTCTGGCGCTCTACGTTTGCGGAAAAATCCATCTGCGGGCCATCATTGGCCTCCTGCATCCGAGTTTGCGCCTGCGCGAGTTTAATGCGCTGCTGCACGATAGCGAGATCAGGCGAGTCTTTAAGCGCGTGTGCCACAAGCTGGTCTATCTGGCTGTCGTGATAGCTGCGCCACCAGTCACTGCCCGGCCAACCGTGAGCCAGTTCAGGAGGAAGTTGAGTTTCAAGCCGTTGTGGCAGCGTTTTTTGCGCGAGAGGCGCATCATCATGATGCATTGGCGCGCAGGCGGATAAAGTGAGCATTATTGCGGCGGTAACCGGCGCAAGCAGGAAGCGAGAGGGAATCATAATGAGCCACAGAGTAAAAGAAAGCGCTGAGATTACGGATTTCAAAAATGAAAGGTTTAGGTATCAGTGGGAAAACATACATGGAGACAAAATGAAATATCTGTAAAAATATTCACCAATAAAATTAATAGATTACAAAAAATACACCGAATGAATAACCCGCGCAAAACAGCCCCACTCTTCCCCATACCTGAATTTTAAACTTAGCGCTAACCCGCCCGTTTTCGCTCCACGCTCGGGGTGACGCCGAACACTTTTTTATACGATGTGGTGAAGTGATTGCTGTTGCTAAAACCGCAAAGATAGGCGACTTCGGTGATTGTCATATCCGTCTCTTTCAGTTTTACACGCGCGGAAACCAGCCTTAATCTTTTGAGGTAATTTTCCGGGGTGAGCCCTGTGACTTCTTTGATATGGCGCGAGGCGGTGCGCTGCGTTAAATGAAACTGATGAGCCATTTGCTGCCAGTCTATTTCGTTAAAACAGTTTTCCTGTAAATAGCTGAGGAGTTTATGCAGTTTATAGCGCGTGGTGCTGTATTCAGCTTGCGACTGCGCGTAAAGGATAGTGGTCACTAAATTAAAAAAGAGCGACTCTCTTAGCGCCACGTTGGCAACGGTAGACATCTCTTCACAAAAGATTTGGCTAATCAGCCGTTTGCACTGAGCTTTTGTCTCAGGGGTAAGCCAGCCATAATTCGCCGCACGGTTACCCGTAAGAGTGCCTAATAATTCGTCTATTTGAGCCAAATAGATAAACCCAACCTGCGGATTAATTAAAATATTAATGAGCTTTAACGTACCCAGTTCATCGTAGAAATGAACATCGTTAACGTTAATAAAAAAGACGTCGCCTTGCTGAATAAAAACCGGCTTGCCGTTAATAACATGCAGGCCGTGCCCTTCTTCAACAATGACTAATTCCTGAAAGCTATGACTATGCTCGCAGTTATTGTCCTCAGGGTCGCTGGTATAGAGAGACAGCTTGGTTTGCTCATCGGGAAAATACTGACTAACTTCTAATTTATTCACCATCGCACTCACTTAACACCCACCCGTCCGGATCTGTCGGCAAAATAAAACACTTCCAACCAAATAACGATCCCGATTTTTCGATTTGTGATCGCCAACATCAGTACCCCACTGAAAATGCCAGACGCTAACAATTAGTGGCAGCCTGAGAATAGCTCGCTAAAAGACTCCCGCCCTAAACTCAGCTTATTGCTTCATCATCAAGGACCCGGTATGTCACAGGCATTGCAGCAAAATCAACATCTCAACATGGTTCGCCATCCGCAAATGTTAGCCCGGGCCGAGGAGATTGCCCCTGAACTTTATCACCGCGATATTTTCCCGCAGGCGATAGTCAGTGCACAAAAAGACGAGCAGAAAATTCACGGCTGGCGGCCAGAGAGGGTAAATACCGCAGCGGGTTTTCTTCAGCAAGAGTTTGCCCAGGGTGAGCATGTCATTATTGATTTTGGTGAGCATTGCGTGGGTTATCTGGAGTTTGCCTGCGAATCGGTTGGCAGCCCGCCCGACGCCCCTGCGCATCTACAGTTTATTTTCGGTGAAACACTCGCGGAAGTGGTTGAGCCCTTTTCAGACTACAGCGGATGGCTGAGCAGTAGCTGGCTACAACAACAAGACTGCTATTTAGACGAATTGCCGCACCGTATGCGCCTGCCGCGCCGCTATTGCTGCCGCTATTTGCGAATTAACATCGTCGCGTTATCACGCAAATTTCGGCTGCGTTTCACCTCGTTAAAGCTTGATACCGTAACGTCGGCATCCCTCGTCGCACTGCCGCAGTGCCAAACTATGGACCACCCGCTCAAACGCATTGATGAAGTGGCGATCCACACCTTAAAAAACTGTATGCAGGAAGTGTTTGAAGATGGACCCAAGCGGGACCGTCGTTTGTGGCTCGGAGATCTACGTCTTCAGGCGTTGGTCAACGATGTCACCGTGAAAAATTACCCTCTGGTGAAACGCTGTTTGTATCTCTTCGCAGCCATGACGCGTGAAGATGGCATGCTTTCAGCCAATATTTTTGTAAAACCGCAGGTCATCGCAGACGACACGTTCCTGTTTGATTACGCCCTATTTTTTGTCGATGTTCTGCAAGATTACGCCGCCGCAACCCATGACCGCCAAACGCTGGCTGAACTGTGGCCGGTTGCCTGGCAGCAAATCGAAATAGCCCTGGCACGCGTGGGCGAAAACGGCATCGTACGGGACAGCAGCGACTGGTGGTCGTTTATCGACTGGCATGAAGATCTCAACAAACAGGCGGCATCCCAGGGCGTACTTATTTACTGCCTCAATAAAGCGTTAATGCTGGCAAGGCTTTACGACACCGGTAAAGTCGCCTTCCTGGAAGAGCAGATATCTTCCCTTAAAACCGCCTCACTGCGCGAACTTTGGGATGCACAAAGCGGCTTTTTCACCAGCGGGGAATCCCGGCAAATTTCCTGTGCTTCGCAAGTCTGGCTGGTACTGGCAGATGTCGGGACAGTCGAAAGCCAGCAACAACTGTTAGTGCGCCTCAAAAGCCACCCGCCAGAAATTCAGATGAACACACCCTACATGATGCATCATTACGTTGCGGCGTTATTACATGTGAATGAGATAGAGCAAGCCACCGAAGAGATTAAAGGTTATTGGGGGGCGATGGTGGAACACGGAGCCGATACCTTCTGGGAACTTTTCGACCCACAGCGGCCTGATTTTTCCCCCTATGGCAGCAAGCTCATCAACAGTTATTGCCACGCCTGGAGCTGTACGCCTTCGTGGTTCATTAGAAAGTACCTCCTCTAAAACAACAACGTCGAGAACCTACTTATGTCTACCTCAACTCTTTGGCGGCAGCGCTTTGGCTACGGGATTGCGGACTTGTCCTGCAACCTCGTCTGGCAAATGATCTCGTTGTATCTGATGTACTTTTATACCGATGTGATGGGCCTTCCCGCCTATTACGTTGGGCTGATGTTCCTGGTGGCCCGTCTGGTTGATGGCGTGGCGGATGTGCTGATGGGCCTGGTGATAGATAACACCAGCACGCGCTGGGGCCGCTGCCGCCCGTACTTGCTGATTGGCGCAGTGCCGTTCGGTTTGCTGTGCGTGCTGGCATTCTACGTTCCGGATTTTGGGACCACGGGCCGCCTTATTTACGCCTTTATCACCTACCTGTGCCTGTCGTTCCTGTACACCATCGTAAACATCCCGTTTTGCGCGATGCTGCCTTTCCTGACCAGTGAGTCAAAAGAGCGTACGACCCTCTCTACGGTACGCATCTTGCTGGGTTCGCTGGGATCGACGATTGTTGCCGTCGCCACTTTACCGCTGGTAAAAACCCTCGGTCAGGGGAATCAGGAGCACGGTTTCTTATATACAGCGATGGTGTTTGGGGCTGTTGCCACCTTCTTTTTGCTGATCAGTTTTCGCAATGTAGAAGAGAAAATTAACATTACCTCTGAGCCGATGACGTTAAAGCGCGCCTGGATAAGCCTGCGCAATAACCCGCCGTGGTTTGTTTTTGCGGTGAATATTTTCCTGATGTGGGGAGCCTTTTTCTTCCAGACGGGTGCCCTGGTTTACTTCTTTAATTACTACGTCGGGAACACCGAGCTCACCGCGCTGGTTGCCGGGATTTCCACCTTCGTTCCGCTTCTCGGCACGCTTACGGTTCCCCTGCTGGCAAAGCGCATGAAAAAACGCCACGTCTATCTTGTCGCTTCCTCCATCAATTTGATCGGCATGGCTGTGATGATCTTTGCGGGCATTAACGTTATTGGGCTGGTCGTCGGCGCGGTGATTTTATCGTTAGGCGCCGGGCAACGGACCGCGATTTACTTCTCGATGCAGGCCGATCCCGTGGATTATGGCGTGTGGAAAACCGGGATTAATACCGCTGGAATATTAACCTCCATCAACGGTTTTCTTGGCAAAGTGGCAATGGCCGGTGCGGGCGCAATAACCGGAATTATGCTTTCGGCGAGCGGCTATGTAGCGAACCACGCACAAAGCGTTGATGCCCTGTTCGCCATCAAAGCCTGCTACCTGTATATCCCGGCCGCGCTGATCGTGGTTTCGATGTTGTGGATAGGTAAGTTTTACCGTCTCGACGACCATTACGAAAAAATACGTGCCGATTTAGACGCAGGGATAGCGCCTCAGGAGAGCACGTTACTTTCTTCAGAAAAACTATTTAACTAAACTGCTTGTGTCAGTTCGAGGATTACCAAGGAGTTGCAATGACACAGAATATCTATGATAACCCTGCATTTTTTGAAGGATACGCCACGCTCGACCGATCAATCAAAGGGCTGGACGGCGCGCCAGAGTGGGCAGCCATGCAAACGCTGCTGCCCGCTTTAACCGGTAAAACCGTCGTTGATTTAGGCTGCGGATACGGCTGGTTTTGCCGCTACGCCCGCGACCAGGGGGCAGCACATGTTCTCGGGCTTGATGTCTCGGTAAAAATGCTGGAAAAAGCGCAGGAGATGACCACGGGTGCAGGCATCGTTTATCAGCGTGAGGATCTCGAACAGTTGCATCTGAACGCGCAAAGCGTCGATCTGTTCTATAGCTCTTTGGCGCTGCATTATCTGGAAAATATCGACGCGCTCTTCGCAACGCTTTATCAGGCGCTGACACCGGGCGGCATGCTGGTCTTTTCAGCAGAACATCCCATCTATACCGCGCCGCTAAAACAGGGTTGGCTTGCGGATCAGACCGGGCAAAAATCCTGGCCGGTCAATCACTATCAGCAGGAAGGCGAGCGCATCAGCAACTGGTTTGCCGACGGCGTAAAAAAACAGCATCGTAAACTTTCAAGCTGGATAAATGCGCTGATAGCCTGCGGGTTTGTTATCAAAAAACTGGATGAATGGGGGCCAGACGCGGAGCAAATTGCCCGGAATCCGGCACTGGATGAAGAAAAAGAGCGCCCGATGATTTTCCTGCTGACCGCACGTAAACCGTTAATCTGATTACCTGTAATTAATCTCAATTTGCGTTTATGGGGAGGCCACTCCCCCCATTTTTTGTTTCCTTGCCTATACTAATAAAACTGCGATAACAGACAGGGAGCATCAATGAAAATTATTCTATGGGCGGTTTTAATCATCTTTATTATTGGCTTACTGGTCGTTACCGGCGTGTTCAAAATGATCTTCTGATGACTGTGGGTGCCACGCTTGTGGCACCCCTTTTAATTTTACGAAAGTCAGCTCAACTTGCGGAAAACAGTGGTGAGGCATTATTATCACTCCAGGTGATTGGAGAAATAATGACTATCAAAGAAAATGATTTCCGCAAAATCGATCTCAATCTGTTGATTGCTTTTGCCGTGTTGTTTCGCGAACAGAGCGTTTCGCTGGCGGCAGATAAACTGCATTTAGGCCAACCCGCCGTAAGTGGTTCCCTTTCACGTTTGCGCGAAATGTTTGACGATCCGCTCTTTATTCGCAGCGGGCACCGCATGCAACCTACCGCCCGTGCAACGGAACTGCATACCGAACTGATGCCATTACTTGAGCAGCTACAAAGTGCGCTGTTCCAGCAGGCAGAATTTAACCCCGCCAGTGCGAAAGCGACCATCACCATCGGCATGACCGATTGGATGGAAATGTGGCTGATGCCACGTTTGATTCCTGAATTAGCTAAACATGCTCCGGGTGTGCGCCTGAACGTAGCCGCAAGCGATCCATTTACTGACGCACAGCGCCTTGAAGGCGGCGAGCTGGATATGGCGCTCAGCGTGGCAAACCTTTCAGCCCGCTGGATGGAACGTGAGCTTCTGACGAGAATGGAGTTTCTCACACTCTGGCATCCCTCGCAGTTACCGCTCGACGCGCCTGTGTCTGCTGAAGTGTATGCCGCGCAACAGCATGTGGTGGTGAGCTACCGCGAAGCCACCAGCAGCCATATCGATACCCTGTTAGCCAAACAAGGGCTGAAACGGGATATAGGCTATTCCACGCCGCATTTTTCTGCGTTACCCGGTTTGTTAAGCAGGATGCCTGCGCTTGCAACGGTGCCGCAGGGGGTTTGTGAGAACTGGCAGGAGATTTGGGGATTACGTAGCAGTCCCGTCCCGCTGGGGATGGCTCCGCTTGAAGTGGCGTTACTGTGGCATCAGCGCCACAGCAGTGATGCGGCGCTGATGTGGGTGCGTGGGTTTATTGGGCGTTTGGTGGGACCCCACCCCAACCCTCCCCTTAACCAGGGGAGGGAGCAATAACATTTCCCTGTTAAGCCTCTCCTCCTGGCAAGGGGGAGGCTGGGTGGGGGTCTACGAGCTAATAAAAACTCAGCGCTTCAAACTCGCCCCATTACTGCCAATCACTTCCTTATACCAGTTGAAACTTTTCTTACGAGAACGCGCCAGTGTTCCGTTGCCCTGGTCATCGCGATCGACATAAATAAAGCCGTAACGCTTAGAGAGCTCCGCTTTCGAGGCACTCACGAGATCAATCGGCCCCCAACTGGTGTAGCCCAGCACGTCGACGCCATCTTCAATCGCTTCGCCAACCTGCACTAAGTGATCGTTAAGATAGCTGATGCGGTAGTCATCATGCACCGTGCCGTCCGCCTCCAGTTTATCCTTCGCGCCTAACCCATTTTCAACAATAAACAGTGGCTTTTGATAACGATCCCACAGCATGTTAAGCAGAATACGCAGGCCGATTGGGTCAATTTGCCAGCCCCATTCGGAGCTTGCCAGATGCGGATTGGGTACCATATTCAAAATATTGCCGCGTGCTTTGGCATTCAGTTCTTCATCTGCGGTGACGCAGCCAGACATGTAATAGCTGAACGAGATAAAGTCGATGGTCGCTTTCAGCGCTTCGCGGTCGCTGTCGGAAATTTCCAGCTTAATATCGTTGTCGCGGAAATAGCGCAGCATATAGCCCGGATATTCACCCCGGCATTGCACGTCGCCAAAGAACAGCCAGTGACGGTTTTCTTGCAAGGTTTCGAGCACATCTTCCGGCTTGCAGCTCAGGGGATACATCAGCCCGCCCAGCAACATATTGCCGATTCGCGCATCCGGGATGATTTCGTGGCAGGCTTTGACCGCCAGCGCACTCGCCACCAGTTGATGGTGAATCGCCTGGTAAATTTCGGCTTTGCTGCTGTCCTCAGAAAGCCCCACGCCCGTCATCGGCGCATGCAGCGACATATTGATTTCATTAAACGTCAGCCACAATTTCACTTTATTCTTAAAGCGCGTAAACACGCTGCGAGCGTAGCGTTCAAAGAAAGTGATGACGTCACGGCTGCCCCAGCCGCCGTAGTTTTTGACCAGTCCCCACGGCATTTCGTAGTGAGACAGCGTCACCATCGGCGTGATGTTATGCTTTGCGAGTTCATCAAACAGACGGTCGTAATAGGCAAGGCCCGCTTCGTTAGGCTGCATTTCATCGCCATTCGGGAAGATACGCGTCCAGGCGATAGAAACCCGTAGGCAGCTAAATCCCATTTCCGCAAACAGCGCGATGTCTTCCGGGTAACGGTGGTAGAAATCAATGGCGACATCTTTAATGCCAAAATCGCCCGATTTGCGCTCCACTACGTCACCAAATACGCCATGGGGTTGAACGTCGGATGTTGAAATCCCTTTCCCGTCTTCCTGCCATGCACCTTCAACCTGATTTGCAGCAATCGCGCCGCCCCATAGAAACGTCTCAGGAAATGCTTTCATCTACTTCTCCTTTATTTAGCGGCTTACCGTCAGGAACGGCATACCCGAATCAACTGAAAGTTTATTTGTCATACGCTTAACGGCGGTGTAATCGTCGCTATTGCTGATAATCACGGGCGTTGCCAGATCGTAACCCGCATCCAGAATGGCCTGGCGATCAAACTCGATCAGCAGATCGCCCGGCTTAATTTTGTCCCCGACTTTCACGTGGGCGGTGAAGAATTGCCCGTCCAGTTTTACGGTATCAATCCCGATATGAATCAACATTTCGATACCGCTATCGCTGAGTAAGCCAATGGCATGGCGCGTCTGGAACAGCGAAGCCACTTCACCATAAAACGGTGCGATAACTTTCCCGGTGAGGGGAATGATTGCCGCGCCCTCACCTAACAAGCCGCTTGCAAACGTGGAATCAGGAACCTGATTCATCGCCAGAACCGTTCCGCTCATCGGCGCCAGAATTTCATTTTCTTGTACTTTAGCCATTTCCGGCATCTCGGTTTCGCTGCGCGGTAATCCGGCAATACAGGTCAGTACGCAAGACAGCACCAGCGCGATAAGCGTGCCGATGACCGCCCCCCAAACGCTGGCATCTATTCCACCCGGAGGAATCATCTGCGCGATGGTAAAGATGTTAGCGAAGCCAAACGAATAGACATTGCTGTGGCTGAACCCAACAATCGCCCCGCCAATCGCCCCAGCTACGCAGCCGAAAATAAACGGGCGACGGTTAGGTAGCGTGACGCCATAAACCGCAGGCTCGGTAATACCAAAGATTCCGGCGCTGACCGCCGATCCCGCCAGCATTTTCAGACGCGTATCGCGGGTACGCAGGAACACGCCCAGACACGCGCCCACCTGCCCCATAATCGCCGGAAGCAGCAGCGGTAACAGTGTGTCGTGTCCAAATACCGACAAATTGTTAATCATTAGCGGCACCAGGCCCCAGTGCAGGCCAAAAATGACGCAGACCTGCCAAATCGCCCCCATAACGGCACCCGCGAGCCACGGCGCAAAGGCATAAATCGCCTGATAACCAAGGGCCAACATATGGCTCAGCCAGGTCGCCGCCGGGCCAATCAGCAGAAATGTCAGCGGGACGGTAATTGCCAGGCAAAACAGCGGCGTAAAGAAGTTACGCACCGCAGAAGGGAGCAATTTGTTACTGTGTTTTTCTACCCAGCAGCTCACCCAGGCGGCGAAAATAATTGGGATAACCGAGGAGCTGTAGTTGATAAACGTGATAGGAATGCCCAGGAAATATTCGCTTGCCGCCCCCGCCTTGCTGCTGGCGTCCAGCGCCTGCATTACCACCGGGTGCGTTAACGCCCCGCCAATCGCCATGGTAATAAATGGGTTGCCGCCAAATTTCTTACCGGCGGTATAACCGAGCACCAGCGGGAAGAAGTAAAACAGCGCGTCGCTCGCCGCAAACCAGAGTTTGTAGGTGCCGCTATCTGTAGCAAGCCAGCCGAAGACCACCGCCACCGCCAGCAAACCTTTGAGAATACCGGAGGCCGCCATTACGCCGATAAACGGAGTGAATACCGCCGAAACAATATCAATCAGGCGGCTAAGCAGGCTGACTTTTTCGCTCGTTTCTTGCGAGGATTGCGCGTTATCTTCCGTAATGCCCGCTTCGGCACACACGGCGTTGTAAACATCATGCACGTGATTGCCGATAACTACCTGAAACTGCCCGCCGCTTTCCACCACCATAATCACGCCGGGGTTCCTTTTCAGCGCCTCAGCATTGGCCTGCTTCGGGTCTTTGAGTTTGAAGCGCAGCCGTGTGGCGCAGTGGACCAGGCTTGCAATATTCTCTCGCCCACCGACATGGGTCAGAATATCTCTTGCAACGTCTTGATATCCCATCTTCTTTCCTTTCACCTTTCGGTATCTATGTCTGAGTAAGAATCAAAAAAAAACCTGAGACCGACTTCCCGTTATGGGAAACCCGTTCTCAGGTTTTGCCTGCCGAAGCAGTAACAATCCGTTTTTATCGCCCGCCTTTCGACGCGCGGTGATTAAACTTTAAGGCTCTCTTTACGCACCCGCTCAATATGAATCGCGAGGAACATAATTTCTTCTGTGGTCAATTCACGCTGATACTCGGTCACAAGATGGCGGCTAATTTTTTCAGCACAGCGCCAGGCGTGTGGGTAATTATCTTTTACCGCCGCATGCAGCGTTGCGTCATCGTCTGCGACTACATTGCGGCTCAGCATGCGTTGCGCAAAAAACTTCAGATGCGTGACAAAACGCTGATAACTCAGACTATCTTCGTCATATTCAAAGCGTAGCTGGTACTTCACAATCTGCAAAATTTCTTGCATCACACGGGTCACGTGCATCACTTCAGGCATTTCACTGTTCAACTGAGCCGTCACCAGATGCAGTGCGATAAATCCCGCTTCATCTTCTGCCAGTTGAATGTGCAGCCGTTTTTCTATGATGGCCAGCGCTTCCTCACCGAGCAAAAACTCTTTGGGGTAGAGGCGCTTAATTTCCCATAACAGCACGTTACGAATCGCCACCCCTTTCTTTTGCCGTTCGATAGCAAAATGGCAGTGGTCGGTCAGCGTAATGTAGAGGCTGTCTTGCAACTTGCCCAGACGCTGGCGCGAAAGCTCGATAATGCGATCGCAGGTGGTCATCACTTCCAGCGGGATCTGGCTCAGTAATTCCCCTAAACGCGCCACCAGTTCGTCACTTTTCAGGGCGAAAACCTTTTCGATTTTGTCCTGTTCAAGCGGCTCACCGATATGTTTCTGAAACCCCAGACCGCGTCCCATCACCACTTGCTCACGCCCGTGCTCGTCCAGAATCACCACTACGTTGTTATTGAGTATTTTGGCGATTTTCATCAGTACCCCAGAAACAAAAAAACCTGACTTCCGACCGGAGCCAGATAATCAGGTTTTGCCTGCATACGCAGTGACAATCCAATCCGATGAATGTACCAGCTTCGCCCTACTCCACAACCCACCGGTAGAAAAATCGTGATGCAGATCTCGACTTAACTCTCACCCTTTACCCTGAGAAACAACCAGGCGCTGGTATTGTTTGTCATACTCTGGCGCATTCCATTGGCCATCAAAAGGCGTCCAGGTGATATAGCCTTTATTCAGCCAGCCAGTATCGGTATCAGTCACCACCGGCTTCAGCGCATCTGCGCTCATCAACTGCTGCGCTTTACCCTCCTCCAGGATTTTCCAGGCAATTTGCGGTGCCGGATGCGGTTCATTTTTGACGATTTTTACCCCGTGAATAGCTTTTTTCGCAAGCGGCGGATAGTTGATACTTAGCCCCGACCCCACAGGCAGCAGCGGTTTTCCTGGTTGCCAGGCCGCGCCAAGTTGGCCGACCAGACTTACCACATAATCTACCGCGTCAGGCCAGTACTGATGTGTAGATGGCCATTTCGCCTTCATCTCTTCTTCAGTGAAGATGTAGCCAATACTCGCGGCAATGGCCGGGTGGCCATAGCGGACTGCGCGTGCTGCGGCAGAAACCGTTCCGGAATTGAGCTGCGCGGCGCCGGTATTTGGCCCGTCATTCACACCGGAAATCACTAAATCTGGCGGGTTATTTTTCATTAACCCGAGCAGACCAAAATCAACAGAATCCGCAGGTGTGCCGGGGAAGCAATAGCGCTTTTCCGCTATCTTTTTCACATCAAAAATTTTATTCGGCTTGAAGGTGATGGCGGACCCTACCCCGCTTTGGTTAGTCGCGGGGGCAACCATCCAGACGTCATAGCCCTTAGCGGCGAGCTTTTCCTGAAGCGAGGTAGTGCCCACCGATTCGCAGCCATCGTCATTAACGATCAGAATTCGCATTGGGCGCACTGCGCTATAAGCAATACCGCTCAGCACAGGAAGCATCAGCAAAACGAGAAGCGATTTTTTCATTGTTTTAATTCCCTGGTTATTCATCAGAACACATTAAATTTATATTCCACGCGTACCGCAGCACCGATGCCCTTTGCCCGGTGGAAAGTACGGTTATCCTCTGTTAACGATGGGGTACTCTTACTGGTTAATTTCCATGTATAACTTGGCCCAGCGCCTGCAAAAATAGTGAATCCTTTAATCATTTCCGGTGACCATAAGAAATACCCACCATATTCCCACTCTTTCAGGGAAACATCCTGGTACTCCATCCCAAATCCATAGTTGCCATAAATACCCGCCATAAATTCAGGGGAGAATTTATACTGACTGTATAAATAGATCATCTGCTCGCCGTCATTGATATAGTCGTTGCCTTCGCCATCTGCCGGGCTATTAAATGCCCCACGGGTATTTTTACCAAAGTGCCAATAGAAATACCCCAGCCCGTTATCCAGCGGCGCTTTAGTTTTTGACCAGCCGATACCCGACTCAGAACCTTCGTATTGATAACCTAATTGCAGATAGAGATGTTTCGCATCGTCGTTAAAGGCGCGGTTACCCTCCCAGTCGCTTAAACCTCGGTTGTAATAAAATACCCCTTTGGTTAATAAATTAAATTTATCCGAAAGGGGCCAACTGGCATTCGCCTCGATACCGTGGCGTAACAGATAATCTTTGGCCTCACCCACAACATAAGTAATTTTAGTGCCCTTCGCGGGGGACCAACTCGCATCACCGGTGGCAATATAATCAATCTCCTGCTGGCTGCTGAGCGTGATGAAGCGCCGTTTCTCAGGCTCGTCACGTTCAGAAAAACGAGTCACAATGCCCCCGCGCAGGGTGAAGTCATCCCAAACCGCTTCTGAGCTTATGCCTTCCCATGTGCTCGGCGTTGCGCGGCTACGGGAAGAAGTTAGGGTGCCGAACTTATACATCTCCTTCCAGCCAGCCCACAGATTGAGATGCCTGGTTTTATCCCCCCAGCGCCCTTTACCATAAAGCTGCCCGACCTTGTTAAAGCCCTCTGCGTGTCCGTTGTTATCACGCACCAGATCTCGGCCGTAAAAGGCATCGTTGGCATAGAGTTTTTCCACGCCATACCATGAGGCATCCAGACCCACGCTGTCCCACAGCCATCCGCTTTGCCAGTTTACATGCATCGCCTGAGCCCATGCGTTTTGGTCACCGACATCCTGGTCAGCACGCTGATCGGTGGTATTTAGCATCCAGACGTTCTGTAGTGTGAGATCCAGATGGCTATCTTCCAGAAACCCGCCCGTTGAATAATCCAGCGCGCTGGCGGGCGGTATAAAACTGCACCCCGCCATTAACATTAATAGAGGTATAGATTTTTTGTGTATAAGCATAATAAACATCCTGTCATTGTTATTATCTGCATTTCTGGAGAAATTTATAGGTGCGATAAAATATTATTACGGCAGTCGTTACCTATTTTTTATTGAATACAGGCGGTCACATGTATCGCTGAATACGTTCAGCGATACATAAAAAGCAAAAAAAAACCTAATCACCTGACGCAAGTCTTTAGCATCAGATGATTAGGTTTTGCCTGTTAGACAGTCACAATCCTGTTATCAACGGTTCGCAAGTTAACACTGTATTTATTAATGATCCACAGGCGATCGGGATTAATATTACGATGTGTGATTTACATCTTAAAAAAATGCAATTCAAATATCCTGGCAGATAACAGCCATATATTCATTAAACAAATAATTAACGCTAATTAATAGAATACTATCCGTTGATGTCCGGGCGCTATTTTGCCCGGAGCCATTGAACTATAAGCGCTGAATCGCCAATGCAATATCTTTCGAGGTTTTCAATGTACGGATTTCGCTGAATACATCCGTGGCCTCAATATATTCTTTACGTAAATAACCCAACCACTGTTTGATACGCGCAACGTGATACATACCGGTGTCGCCCTGCTTTTCGAGCTGGCTGTATTTTTGCAGCAGTTTGATGACGTCCGCCCAGGGCATACGCGGCTCGTTGTATTTAATCACGCGGCTTAAATTCGGTACGTTAAGTGCGCCACGGCCAATCATCACGGAATCGCAGCCCGTAGCTACCATGCACTCCTGAGCGCTTTGCCAGTCCCAGATTTCCCCGTTGGCAATCACCGGAATCGACAGGCGTTTACGGATTTCACCAATCGCCGCCCAGTTGATGCGCTCGGCTTTATAGCCATCTTCTTTAGTGCGCCCATGTACCACCAGTTCGCTGGCTCCGGCCTGTTGCACCGCATCGGCAATTTCAAACTGGCGAGAATCGCTGTCCCAACCGAGGCGAATTTTAACCGTTACCGGCAAATGGGCGGGCACCGCTTCGCGCATCGCTTTGGCTCCCCGGTAAATCAGGTCAGGATCTTTCAGGAGTGTGGCCCCACCGCCGCTGCCGTTCACCAGTTTCGACGGGCAGCCGCAGTTGAGATCAACCCCCCAGGAGCCGAGTTCTACCGCACGCGCGGCGTTTTCTGCCAGCCACTGCGGATACTGCCCAAGAAGTTGTATGCGAACCAGCGTCCCGGACGGCGTGCGGCTGTTATGCAGCAGTTCAGGGCAGATTTTATGGAAAGATTTTACCGGCAAAAGCTGATCGACCACGCGTAAAAATTCGGTGATACACAAGTCGTAGTCGTTGACCTCAGAAAGCAGTTCACGAACCAGAGAGTCGAGAACCCCTTCCATTGGTGCGAGTAGCACGCGCATAACGTTTTCCGATAAAAAAAAGAGGCGCTATGTTAGCACCTCTTTATTTGCTCTAAAACCACCCCAGAGAGCCGTTAACTCCTCCACCTGGTAAGGGGGAGGCTGGGAGGGGGTCTGATATTAGTTAGTAGCCGCAGGCTTACGCGCTGGACGACGACGCCCATTCGCACCGGCCGGTTTTGCCGCGCCATCACCCTGTGGACGTGACGGGCGACGCGGTGCACTGCTGCGATCAGAAGATGCGCCGCCGTTGCCACCACGACGTTGGCCTTGACCGCCACCGTTACCACGGCCACCGCCACGCTGCTGTTGACGACCGTTAACAATCGGTTCAGCAGGAATAGACGGATCGACTTCATACCCAGGCAGTGCCATACGCGGCACTTCGCGCTTCAGCAGACGCTCGATGTCACGCAGCAGTTTGTGTTCATCAACACAAACCAGAGACAGCGCTTCACCGGTTGCTGCCGCACGGCCAGTACGGCCAATACGGTGCACGTAATCTTCCGGTACGTTAGGCAGTTCGTAGTTCACGACGTGCGGTAACTCTTCGATATCAAGACCACGCGCCGCGATGTCCGTTGCGACCAGCACACGAATGCCGCCACTTTTGAAGTCAGCCAATGCACGAGTACGCGCGCCCTGGCTCTTGTTGCCGTGGATAGCGGCGGCGGTGATGCCGTCTTTACCCAACTGTTCTGCCAGGTGGTTCGCACCGTGTTTGGTACGGGTAAAGACCAGTACCTGCTGCCAGTTACCTTCGCCAATCATCTGCGACAGCAGTTCTCTTTTACGTTTCTTATCAACGAAATGAACGTGCTGAGTCACTTGCTCAGAAGCGGTATTACGACGCGCAACAGAGACTTCTTCCGGGTTATGCAGCAGCTTTTCAGCCAGGCCTTTAATATCATCGGAGAACGTTGCGGAGAACAGCAGGTTCTGGCGACGGGCAGGCAGTTTTGCCAGCACGCGACGGATATCGTGAATAAAGCCCATGTCCAGCATGCGGTCAGCTTCATCCAGCACCAGGATTTCCACCTGATCGAGTTTCACGGCGTTCTGGTGTTCCAGATCTAACAGACGGCCAGGGGTTGCCACCAGCACATCCACACCGCTACGCAGTCTCATCATCTGCGGGTTAATGCTCACGCCGCCGAAAACCACCAGCGAGCGGATATCTAAATATTTGCTGTAGTCACGCACGTTTTCGCCAATCTGAGCAGCCAGCTCACGGGTTGGCGTCAGGATCAGCGCGCGCACCGGGCGGCGACCTTTAGCATGCGGCTGTTTGTCTACCAGGCGCTGTAACAGCGGCAAGGTAAAGCCTGCGGTTTTGCCGGTACCGGTTTGGGCACTGGCCATCAGGTCGCGACCGCTTAAAACAACCGGAATCGCCTGACGTTGAATAGGGGTAGGCTCACGATAGCCCTGCTCTTCCACTGCACGCAGAATATCGGCGTTCAGGCCGAGAGAATCAAAAGACATAGGTACTCCAGAATCGCCCTGACCGCGAGGTGCGGTGT
Source organism: Buttiauxella gaviniae (assembly GCF_040786275.1). Taxonomy (NCBI): domain Bacteria; kingdom Pseudomonadati; phylum Pseudomonadota; class Gammaproteobacteria; order Enterobacterales; family Enterobacteriaceae; genus Buttiauxella; species Buttiauxella gaviniae. The sequence goes on along the minus strand of NZ_JBFMVT010000002.1, from coordinate 3,311,942 downwards.
AGTTTCCAGGGGTTCATATGACGCCAGTCATTCTGGCGCGAGAGAGGGGCACAAACCACGGTGCCGTAAGCGGCGCAGTGTAACAGGTTTTGTGACTTTGCGCACAAATTCTATTTTTTGAAGCATTCGTCAGATAAATATGCGTACTGGACAGCAATAAATATCGCGCCTACTCTTAATCAATCGATTGATTAACTTTCTATGAGGTCGGTATGAACGCAACACCGACACCGGTCACATCCCGCGGTGAACAGGCAAAAAATACGCTTATTGCTGCCGCTCTTGCACAATTTGGCGAGTACGGATTGCACGCCACTACCCGCGACATCGCCGCCCTCGCCGGTCAAAACATTGCGGCTATTACCTACTATTTTGGCTCAAAAGAAGAGCTATATATGGCCTGCGCACAGTGGATCGCCGATTTCATCACGCATAATTTTAAGCCTCATGTCGAACACGCCGAGGCGATTCTTAACCAGCAACCGCCTGATAAAGCGAAGATTCGCGAACTCATTCATACCGCCTGCGAGCACATGATTATCCTGCTGACGGCTGACGAAACGCTAAACCTCAGCAAATTTATTTCTCGCGAACAGCTCTCCCCCACCCCGGCTTACCAGCTTATTCACGACCAGGTGATTGCCCCGATGCACGCGCATCTCACCAGTCTGGTTGGGTGTTATACCGGCAGCCCGCCGGATGATACCGCCACCATTCTTCATACCCACGCATTGCTCGGGCAGGTGTTGGCTTTCCGCCTCGGGCGAGAAACCATTCTGCTTCGCGCCGGGTGGGCAACGTTTGATAAAGAAAATGTTCAGCAAATCAGCGATGTGGTGCGCAGCCATATCGATTTCATTTTGCAGGGCTTATCGAGTGAACGAGGAAAATCCGGCAATGAAAAGTAAAAAGCCGATAGTTATCGTAGCCGTTATCGCGCTCATCGCCGCAGGCATTGCGGGCTGGGTGTGGTACGAAAATAAGCAAGATCAGGGTCTGACGCTGTATGGCAACGTCGACATTCGCACCGTGAATTTGAGCTTCCGCGTGGGAGGGCGGCTTGCGGCCTTGCAGGTGGATGAAGGCGATGCCATTAAAGCCGGTGAAACGCTGGGTGAGTTGGATCAAGGCCCTTATCAAAACGCTCTGCTTCAGGCTCAGGCAAACGTGGCTGCGGCGCAGGCCAAATTTGACCTGGTGATTGCCGGTTATCGTGACGAAGAGATCGCCCAGGCCGCCGCCCAGGTTAATCAGGCGCAGGCAGCATTCGATTACGCGCAGAATTTCTATCAGCGCCAGCAAGGTTTATGGGCCAGACGCGTGATTTCCGCTAACGAACTGGAAAATGCCCGTTCATCCAGCGATCAGGCCAAAGCGACGCTTAAAGCCGCGCGGGATAAACTCAGCCAGTACCGTACCGGTAACCGCCCGCAGGAAATAGCCCAGGCGCAAGCAAGTCTGCAACAGGCAAAAGCCCAGCTTGCCCAGGCGCAGTTAGATTTGCAGGACACCACGCTGGTTGCCCCGTCAGATGGCACGTTACTGACCCGCGCCGTGGAGCCCGGCAGCATGCTAAACGCCGGCAGCACCGTACTTACTCTCTCCCTGACGCGCCCGGTTTGGGTGCGCGCTTACGTCAGTGAAGTGAGCCTCAACCAGGCGAAACCGGGCACTGAGCTGCTGGTTTATACCGATGGTCGCCCGGATAAGGCCTATCACGGCAAAATTGGTTTTGTCTCGCCAACGGCGGAATTCACCCCGAAAACCGTTGAAACGCCTGATTTGCGTACCGATTTGGTTTACCGCCTGCGCATTATCGTGACCGATGCCGACGACGCGTTGCGCCAGGGGATGCCTGTCACCGTGAAATTCAATGATGAGAAATCACATGAATAGCCAGGAAGGCATCATTCGCCTGCAAGGGCTAATGAAACAGTTTCCAGGCCAGGAAAAACCGGCGGTGGCGAGTCTTGATTGTGAGATTCGTACCGGGGCGGTGACGGGGCTGGTTGGCCCGGATGGCGCGGGGAAAACCACGCTAATGCGTATGCTGGCGGGATTGCTGAAACCCACCGAAGGATCGGCAAACGTCATTGGCCTCGATCCGGTGGAAGACGATCGGGCTTTACACGCCGTTCTGGGATACATGCCGCAAAAATTTGGCCTGTATGAAGATTTAACGGTGATGGAAAACCTGACGCTGTACGCCGATTTACGCAGCGTCACAGGGGCCGAGCGCGAAGCCACCTTTAAGCGGCTGCTGGAATTTACCGCTCTCGGCCCGTTTACCACGCGCCTTGCAGGGAAACTATCCGGCGGGATGAAACAAAAACTCGGTCTCGCCTGCACCCTGGTCGGTCAACCCAAAGTCTTGTTGCTTGATGAACCGGGCGTCGGCGTTGACCCGATTTCACGCCGCGAGCTGTGGCAAATGGTGCATGAGCTGGCCGGTGACGGCATGCTGATTCTCTGGAGCACCTCATATCTCGACGAAGCCGAGCAGTGCCGCGACGTGCTGCTGCTGAACGAGGGCGAGCTGTTATATCAAGGCGCACCAAAAGAGCTGACTCAGCAAATGGCGGGCCGCTCGCTGCTGGTGAGCCACAATGATGAAAATAACCGCAAGCTGCTGCAACGGGCGCTGAAATTACCGCAGGTGAGCGACGGCGTGATTCAGGGGCGTTCGGTGCGCCTGATCCTCGCCAAAGCGTCGTCGGTTGAAGATCTCGCGCACGCGCTCAATGTGCCGCAAGAAAGCCTCGCACAGACTGAACCCCGCTTTGAAGATGCGTTTATCGATCTGCTGGGGGGCGCGGCTACGCAAGAATCTCCTCTGGGGAAAATTCTGCATACCGTTGAAGGCACGCAAGGCGAAACGGTTATCAGAGCCGAAGCGTTGACCAAAAAATTTGGCGATTTCGCGGCAACCGACAACGTTAATTTTACCGTCCAGCGCGGGGAGATTTTTGGCCTACTAGGGCCAAACGGCGCGGGTAAATCCACCACGTTTAAAATGATGTGTGGATTACTGGTGCCCACGTCCGGTAAAGCGTTAGTGCTGGATATGGACTTAAAAACCAGTTCAGGCAAAGCGCGTCAGCATCTGGGTTATATGGCGCAAAAATTTTCGCTCTACGGCAACCTGACCGTGGCGCAAAACCTGCGATTTTTCTCCGGCGTCTACGGCCTGCGCGGCAAAGCACAGGACGAGAAAATTAACCGCATGAGCGAAGCCTTTAACCTGCAACCGATTATGAACAGTGCCACAGACGCGCTGCCGCTCGGGTTTAAGCAGCGCCTGGCGCTGGCCTGCTCGCTAATGCACGAGCCCGATATTCTCTTTCTTGATGAACCGACTTCCGGCGTTGACCCGATTACGCGCCGTGAATTTTGGCTGCACATTAATAGCATGGTGGAAAAAGGCGTGACCGTTATGGTGACCACGCACTTTATGGATGAAGCGGAATACTGCGACCGCATTGGGCTGGTGTATCGCGGCAAACTCATCGCCAGCGGCACGCCGGACGACCTGAAAGAGCAGGCGGCCGACGACAAACAAACCGACCCGACGATGGAGCAGGCTTTTATCACGCTGATTCATCAATGGGATAAGGAACACGAGCATGAGCGAACATAACCAGGCCGTCTCGTGGCGGCGCATGCGCGCCCTGTGCGTGAAAGAAACACGCCAGATTGTGCGCGACCCAAGCAGTTGGCTGATTGCCGTGGTGATCCCCCTGCTGCTGCTGTTTATTTTTGGGTATGGCATTAACCTCGACTCCAGCCGCCTGCGCGTGGGCGTGTTGCTGGAACAGCAAAGCGAAGAGGCGCTGGATTTCGCCCACACGATTACCGCCTCGCCTTACATTGACCCAACCATCAGCGATAACCGCCAGCATCTGATTCAGTTAATGCAGGCGGGGAAAATTCGCGGCCTGGTGGTGATCCCCTCAGATTTTGCACAAAACATGGCGCGAGCCGGAGCGACGGCACCCGTGCAGGTCATTACCGACGGCAGCGAGCCGAATACCGCCAACTTTGTGCAGGGTTACATGGAGGGGATCTGGCAAATCTGGCAGCAACAGCGGGCGGAAGACCGGGGCGAAAAATTTGAGCCATTAATCGACGTGCAGCTACGGTACTGGTTTAACCCCGCCGCCATCAGCCAGCATTTTATTATTCCCGGTGCCGTGACCATTATCATGACGGTGATCGGTGCGATTCTGACCTCGCTTGTGGTCGCCCGCGAGTGGGAGCGCGGCACCATGGAAGCGCTGCTCTCCACGCAGGTGACGCGCACCGAACTGCTGCTGTGTAAGCTGCTGCCCTATTACGTATTGGGCATGCTGGCGATGCTGCTGTGTATGCTGGTGTCGGTGTTTATTCTCGGCGTGCCCTATCGCGGTTCGCTGCTGATTTTATTCTTTATCACCAGCCTGTTTTTACTCAGCACGCTCGGTATGGGGCTGCTGATTTCAACGATTACCCGCAACCAGTTTAATGCCGCCCAGGTGGCGCTGAATGCGGCGTTCTTGCCGTCGATTATGCTGTCCGGATTTATCTTCCAGATTGACAGCATGCCCGCGATTATCCGCGCGGTGACTTATATTATTCCGGCGCGTTATTTCGTCAGCACGCTGCAAAGCCTGTTTCTGGCGGGGAATATTACGACCGTGCTTGTGATCAACACTTTGTTTTTGATTGCCTCGGCGGTGATGTTTATCGGCCTGACGGCGCTGAAAACCAAACGTCGTCTTGATTAAGGGAAGGCTATGTTTTATCGACTCTGGACACTGATTCGCAAAGAGCTGCAATCCCTGCTTCGCGAGCCGCAAACCCGTGCGATTCTGATTTTGCCCGTGGTATTGCAGGTGTTGCTGTTCCCGTTCGCGGCAACGCTTGAAGTCACCAACGCCACCATTGCGATTTACAACGAAGATAACGGCAGCCACTCGGTGGAACTCACCCAGCGTTTTGCCCGCGCCAAAGCTTTCAGCCATGTGCTGCTATTAAAAAGCCCGCAAGAAATTCAGCCGACTATCGACAACCAAAAAGCGCTGCTGCTGATTCGCTTCCCGGCAGATTTTTCCCGGGATATTGCCAGCCAGCAGCCGGCAAAACTGCAAATTATTCTGGACGGGCGTAACTCGAACAGCGCACAAATCGCCGCCAATTATCTTCAGCAGATCGTGAAAAACTACCAGCAGGAACTGGTGTCCGGGCAACCAAAACCCAACAACAGCGAACTGGTGGTACGCAACTGGTATAACCCAAATCTGGACTACAAATGGTTTGTGGTGCCGTCTTTAATTGCGATGATCACCACTATTGGCGTGATGATTGTCACTTCACTTTCCGTCGCCCGCGAACGTGAGCAAGGCACGCTGGATCAACTGCTGGTTTCCCCGCTGGCAACCTGGCAAATCTTCGTGGGTAAAGCGGTGCCCGCGCAGATTGTGGCTATCGGCCAGGCAACCATTGTGCTTGCCGTCGGGATTTGGGGTTATCACATTCCGTTTTCCGGCTCGCTACTGCTGTTCTACTTCACGATGCTGATTTACGGTTTGTCGCTGGTGGGGTTTGGGTTACTGATTTCGGCGCTGTGTTCCACGCAACAGCAGGCGTTTATCGGGGTGTTTGTCTTTATGATGCCCGCGATATTGCTCTCGGGCTATGTCTCACCGGTAGAAAACATGCCAGTGTGGCTGCAAAATCTGACATGGGCAAACCCGATTCGCCATTTCACCGACATCACCAAGCAGATTTATTTGAAGAACGCGAGTTTCGATATTGTGTGGGGAAGTGTGTGGCCACTATTGGTGATAGCGGCCACCACGGGTTCAGCGGCGTATTGGATGTTTCGGCGCAAAATCGCCTGAGGTTTTATCTTTGGCAAACAGTGAATAGATTATCGGGCCTGCAATCATTGCAAGCCCTGCGCCTGCCAGTAAAAATTTATTATCGATAACGCGGGATAACAGCCACAGCGCAATCATTGCGTTGCCGAAATACCAGGTGGTGGTCAGCTCTTCCAGAAAATCGCCAATATCGCGTAAACGCCCGGTATGAACGCGTTGCAGAATGAACATCAAAACAACTGTTGCGATATACAGCGCGCACAGCCCAATTCCAACCGGGATAAGGGTGGCAGTTTTCCAGCCAACGAGCAGCGCACAGACCACCAAAAGGTGCAGCATAATTTGCCAGCAGCTAAGGCCTGTTGTCACTTGTACACGTTGTTGCCATTTCATTATTTCTCTCCTGGCCACTAATTTCTGTCTTTCAGAGTACCGCAGTATGCGGAAAATTCCGTAACCCAGCACCTATTTGTGACAGAGACTACACTTTATTTTCATTAGGATGTTAACAATGCCGGGAGAAGCATGGGTAACAATGCTCAGCACTTATCCTTTAAAGTGCTCACAATTAATACACACAAAGGTTTTACCGCCCTCAACAGGCGTTTTATTTTGCCGGAGTTACGCGATGCAGTCCGCGCGACTTCCGCCGATATTGTCTGTTTGCAGGAGGTCATGGGCGCTCATGAAGTGCATCCGCTGCATGTGGAAAACTGGCCTGATACCAGCCACTACGAATTTCTCGCCGACACCATGTGGAGCGATTTCGCCTATGGCCGTAACGCGGTTTATCCCGAAGGGCATCACGGGAATGCGGTGCTGTCCCGCTTCCCTATCAGCCATTATGAAAACCGCGATATTTCCGTAGAGGGCCACGAAAAGCGAGGCATGCTTTATTGCCAGATGAATCCGCCGGGTAAAGGTATCCGCGTGCACGTGATATGCGTGCATCTTGGCCTGCGAGATGCTCACCGTCAGGCGCAGCTCAATATGCTCTGCCAGTTGGTCAATGAATTACCGGAAGGCGAGCCTGTGATCGTCGCCGGTGATTTTAATGACTGGCAGCAACGCGTGAATCGGCAGTTAAAACAGACGGGTTTAGATGAAGTTTTTACCCGCGCAATGGGCCGCCCGGCACGTACCTTCCCTGCTCGTTTCCCGCTGCTTCGCCTTGACAGAATTTATGTGAAAAATGCGTCTGCCTCGGCTCCAACGGCTTTGCCGTTGCGGCACTGGCGCCACCTTTCAGACCATGCGCCATTAGCGGTGGAGATTCATATATGAAAAATAACTGGCGCGACGGGAACCGGATTGAATTGCTCGAAAACGGTGACCAATTCTTCCCTGCGGTGTTTAAAGCTATTGAGAAGGCACGCAGCAAAGTGCTGCTCGAAACATTTATCTGGTTTGAAGATAACGTGGGGCGGCAGTTACACGAAGTACTGCTAAATGCTGCGCGTCGCGGCGTTAGTATAGAAGTGCTGCTTGATGGCTACGGTTCGCCGGATTTAAGCGATGAATTTGTTAGCCAACTGACTACCGCAGGCGTGATGTTCCGCTATTACGATCCCCGCCCGCTGGTGTTTGGCATGCGTACAAATTTATTCCGCCGTATGCACCGCAAAATTGTAGTGGTGGACGGCGAAGTGGCGTTTGTCGGCGGCATTAACTATTCCGCCGAACAAATGAGTGATTACGGCCCGGAAGCCAAGCAGGACTATTCGGTCAAAGTTGAAGGGCCGGTGGTGGATGATATTTATCAGTATGTGATTTCCAACCTGCCGGGGCAGGAAAATAAACGCCATTGGTGGAACCGCCGCCGTAACCAGGCGCAGGAAAACCTGACGCCTGGCGAAGCGCAAGCCTTGTTCGTCTGGCGTGATAACGACAGGCATCGGGATGACATCGAGCGTTATTACCTGAAAATGCTCAGTAATGCGAAGCGTGAAGTGATTATCGCCAACGCCTATTTCTTCCCCGGTTATCGCTTGCTGCATGCGATGCGCAATGCGTCTCGCCGCGGCGTTTCCGTTAAGTTGATCGTTCAGGGCGAGCCGGATATGCCGATTGTTAAAGTCGGTGCACGCCTGCTGTACAATTATTTAGTGCGCTCGGGGGTGAAAATTTACGAATACCATCGCCGCCCGTTACACGGCAAAGTCGCATTGATGGACGACCATTGGGCAACCGTCGGCTCCAGTAATCTTGATCCGCTGAGTTTGTCTCTCAATCTGGAAGCGAACCTGATTATTTATGACCGCACTTTCAATGACACTTTGCGCGCAAATTTGACCGGGCTGATTGCCAAAGATTGCCACCCTGTTGTTGAGTCGATGCTGCCCAAACGAACCTGGTGGAACCTGGGAAAAAGCGTTCTGGCGTTCCACTTCTTGCGTCACTTCCCGGCGATGGTGGGCTGGTTACCCGCGCATACCCCACGTCTTTCGCAGGTGATGCCTCCTGCGCAACCGCATATTGAAACGCAGGATCGGGTCGAAGCGGATAATCAGGGGGTCAAACTCTGATGTCACACTCGCACCCAAAATGGCGCAAAGCGAAAAAAATTCTCACCTGGCTGTTTTTCATCGCCGTCATCGTGCTGTTGGTGGTGTATGCCACAAAAGTAAACTGGGAAGAAGTCTGGGAGGTGATTCGAAATTACAACCGCATCGCTTTGTTTAGCGCGGTTGGGCTGGTGATCCTAAGCTACCTGATTTATGGCTGTTACGATCTGCTGGCGCGCTCTTACTGCGGGCATAAACTGGCGAAACGGCAGGTCATGCTGGTGTCGTTTATCTGTTATGCCTTCAACTTAACGCTGAGCACCTGGGTCGGCGGGATCGGTATGCGCTATCGGCTTTATTCCCGCCTTGGCCTGCCAAGCGCCACCATAACGCGCATTTTCTCGTTAAGCATTTCGACCAACTGGCTCGGCTATATTTTGCTCGCTGGCGTGATTTTTACCGTGGGCGTAGTGCAGCTCCCGGCTCACTGGTATATCGACGAAACAACGCTGCGGATTTTAGGCATCGTGTTGTTGGCAATTATTGCGGTCTACCTGTGGTTTTGTGCATTTGCAAAGCATCGCCATATGACGATCAAAGGCCAGCGCCTGGTGCTGCCGTCGTTCAAATTTGCGCTGATGCAGATGGTGATTTCCAGCGCTAACTGGATGGTAATGGGCGCAATAATCTGGCTGCTGCTGGGCCAGCAGGTCAATTATTTCTTCGTTTTAGGCGTGCTTTTGGTCAGCAGTATTGCGGGGGTTATTGTGCATATTCCCGCCGGAATTGGCGTGCTGGAAGCGGTGTTTATTGCCCTGCTGGCAGGCGAACATGTCAGCAACGGCACAATCATCGCCGCACTTCTGGCTTACCGTATGCTCTACTTTATCGCTCCGCTGCTATTGGCGATTGTTTGTTATTTGTGGCTGGAAAGCCGGGCGAAAAAGATGCGGGTAAAGAACGAAGAGAAGATGGAGAGGAGTTTGTAAACAAGAAGGTGGATAGCGCGTTCCGCTTATCCACCTTCTTGGTTAGATCGGGTGAGCGCAAGCGCCACCCGCCCCCTCAATAATTAACGACGATTGCCGAAAATACGCAGCAGCATCAGGAACAGGTTGATGAAGTCGAGATACAGCGTCAGTGCGCCAAGAATCGAGTACTTGCGCATGGTTTGCGTATCGCGAGTATCAATTTGCTCGCCAATGTTTTTCAGCTTCTGGGTATCGTAGGCCGTCAGACCAACAAACACGATCACGCCGATATAAGTCACCGCCCACATCAGCGCGGTGCTTTTCAGCCACATGTTCACCAGCGAAGCCAACACGATGCCGATCAGCGCCATAAACAGCATGTTGCCAAAACCGCTCAGGTCGCGCTTGGTGGTGTAGCCGTAAAGGCTCATCGCACCAAACATCCCGCCTGCGACGACAAAAGTACTGGCAATCGAAGAATAGGTGTAAACGATGAAAATACTGGAAAGCGTCAGGCCCGTTAAGGCGGAATAGAGCATGAACAAGCTGGTTGCCATGCCTGCGCTGAGCTTATGCACCATACCGGAAAGCACAAACACCAGCCCTAACTGGACGATGATCAACCCAAAGAATGTGATTTTGCTGGAAAAGACGAATTCCATTACCGCTGGGGTATTCGCGGCATACCAGGCAACAAATGCCGTCAGCAACAGGCCGCAGGTCATCCAGCCGTATACTTGTGCCATATATGCCTGCAAGCCAGTACGGGCCTGCTGCACAATGGTGTCATTGGAACGTGGGAATCGATCCATGATGCTTCCTTTAGTGAATTACGTTAACTGAACTTCAGGCTTTAAGGCCCACCATGTTTAAGATTAACACAACTACACCGAGGTGCCTGTTACCAGCGTTTTGCCGCCTGCTTATCCGTATCCCGCGCTTCTACCCAGCGATCCCCTTCTGGCGTGGCTTCGCGCTTCCAGAACGGGGCTCGCGTTTTCAGATAATCCATGATGAATTGTGCGGATTCGAACGCAGAATTACGATGCGCCCCGGTCACCCCGACGAAAACGATCTCATCCCCAGGCCATAATTCGCCAATGCGATGAATAACGCTCACCCGTTGCAGCGGCCAGCGAAGACGTGCTTCGTCGATGATTTCCGCGAGGGCTTTTTCAGTCATCCCCGGATAGTGCTCAAGCGTTAACGCGCTGACGCTATCGCCCAGATTGTGATTGCGTACTTTGCCGGTAAACGTCACCACGGCTCCGTCTTCATCGCACTGCGCAAGCCACTGGTATTCATCGCCAACGTTAAAGTTTTCATGGCTTACGCGGATTCGTGTGTTTTCCATTTCAGCCCCCCGTCACCGGCGGGAAGAACGCCACTTCGTCGCCCTCGTTAAGCGGATGGTCAAAACTCACCAGGGTTTGGTTTACCGCCGCCAAAAGCTTACCGGATTCTAACGCCAGTGCCCAACGGTCGCTTTTCGCGGCGAGGTGCTGGCGCAGTTGCTCAACGTCACTAAAAGTGGCATCCAGTTGCAGGCGGTCGCAATCAATAAGCTCACGCACCTGCGCGAAGAAAAGGACATTAATCATGGCTTTCCACCTTAAAATCTCCCGACTTGCCGCCGCTTTTCGCCAGCAGTCGCACGGGGCCAATTACCATGTCTTTTTGTACTGCTTTACACATGTCATAGATGGTTAACGCGGCAACCGATGCGGCGGTTAATGCTTCCATTTCCACTCCGGTTTTACTGGTCAGGCGGCAGACGGATTCAATGCGCACACGATTATGCTCGGGCTGAGCAACCAGGTTGACTTCGACTTTACTGAGCATCAGCGGATGGCAAAGCGGAATTAAATCCCAGGTGCGTTTCGCGGCCTGGATACCGGCAATACGTGCGGTGGCGAACACATCACCTTTGTGATGGCTGCCTTCAATAATCTTGGCAAGCGTGGCAGCTTCCATCGTGATAAACGCTTCCGCACGCGCTTCGCGTACGGTTTCGGCCTTGGCGGAGACATCAACCATGTGCGCTTCGCCGTGCGCATTAATATGGGTCAGTTGCGACATAGTCTATTTCTTGAGATGAGGGTGGAAATTACACGGGCGCACGCGAGCATCAAGCTGCGGCTGAATAATATTGTCCCATGCGGTATGGCAGGCTTTCGGCGAACCGGGCATAGCGAAAATCAGCGTACGGTTGGCGATACCCGCCACCGCGCGCGATTGCAGCGTTGAAGTGCCGATCTCTTCAAAAGAGAGCATGCGGAACACTTCGCCAAAACCTTCGATTTCGCGATCAAACAGCGGGAGCAGTGCTTCTGGGGCCTGGTCACCGTCGGTAAAACCTGTTCCGCCGTTAATCAGCACAACCTGAACTTCATCGTCTGCAATCCACTGGGAAACCTGAGCGCGAATTGCGTAGCGGTTCTCTTTCACAATCGCTTTAGCGACCACTTTGTGACCCGCATCTGTTGCGGCATCGCGCAGATAATGTCCTGATGTATCATCTTCTTCACCGCGACGGCTGGAAACAGTCAGAATGGCAATATGTACCGGGATAAATTCGCTACTCACCTGGCTCATTGGTCTCTTCCTTTTTTATCTGGCTTTTTTATCTGGTTTACGCGTTTTTTGGGGTTTACCCGCCACTTTTATCCGCCGATGTAGGACAGATTCTGAGTGATGCCGGTGTCACCGTCATGCAGGAAATGGGTCTGCTTTTTGTGCGTTAACGCCTCGGCAATGCGGGCTTCAAGCGCATCGATTTGCCCGTCATCGGCCAGCAGATCGCGCAGTGAAATCCCCTGCTCACCAAATAAGCATAAATGCAGGTTACCGACAGACGAGACGCGCAGGCGGTTGCAGCTGGCACAGAAATCTTTCTCATACGGCATGATCAGGCCGATTTCGCCCTGGTAGTCCGGGTGGCAGAAGACCTGAGCCGGGCCATCGCTGCGGCTGCGAATCTGGTGAATCCAGCCGCGCGCCAGAAGTTGGTCGCGAATGGTTTTGCCGGAAATGTGATGTTTACGGAACAGATCGCCGCCGTCGCCGGTTTCCATCAGTTCAATAAAACGCAGTTGAATGGGGCGGGGTTTAATCCATGCAAGGAAGGTATCGAGCTCGTGGCTATTTACCCCGCGCATTAGCACGGTATTCACTTTTACGCGTTCAAAACCCGCGGCAAAAGTGGCATCAATCCCCTCCATCACCTGGCGGAATTTATCCTGGCCGGTAATGGCGTGGAACTGGCGTGCATCTAGGCTATCGACGCTGACGTTCACCGCCGTAAGACCGGCATCGCGCCACTGCTGGATATCACGCGCAAGGCGATAACCGTTAGTGGTAACGGCAAGCTGGCGAATACCCGGATTTTCACGCACGGCAGCGATGATGTCAGTAAAGTCTTTGCGCAGGGAGGGTTCGCCCCCCGTCAGGCGCACTTTTTCCGTGCCGAGGGCAGCAAAGGCGCGCGTAACACGGCGAATTTCATCGACGTTGAGGAAACTTTTATTTGCCACGCCGTGAGGCTTGTAGCCGTCAGGGAGGCAATAATTGCAACGGAAGTTGCAAACATCGGTAATAGACAGACGCAGATAAAAAAACTTCCGTGCGAAAGCATCGGTAAGTTGAGTAGCCATGTACACCTTCCAAATACGGGAGGTGCAGGCATTTCTTTCTGCACCCTGGTGACTCAGGGTCACGGCCAAAGCACCGTATCTTGCGACTTAGGTCCAGAGGCTTAGTGTGTGTTAAAGCGATAGTAGCGCGTGGAGAAGTTATTCGCCATAGCAGCTTTCGTTATATAAATATATACATAACGAACTAATTGCTCAATTTCGCCACAGACTACGCGAAAAGCGAACTTTTGCTTTGATATACATCATTAACCTCCATGGCTGAATCGTATTTTAAGATCTTTTGCGCTACCTTATTTCGATAGTTCGTCATAAGGAATAGTTATGCGCAATCGTACGTTTGCGGATTTGGACCGGGTGGTCGCCCTTGGCGGCGGGCACGGTCTGGGCAGGGTCATGTCATCCCTCTCCTCTTTGGGTTCACGTTTAACCGGCATTGTGACCACCACCGATAACGGCGGTTCTACGGGGCGCATTCGACGCTCCGAAGGGGGGATTGCCTGGGGCGATATGCGCAACTGCTTAAATCAGTTAATTACCGAACAAAGCGTTGCTTCTGCCATGTTTGAGTATCGTTTTGGAGGTAACGGCGAACTTTCTGGACATAACCTCGGAAACTTGATGTTAAAGGCCCTCGACCATCTGAGTGTGCGGCCTTTAGAAGCTATCAATCTCATTCGTAACCTGCTTAAAGTGGATGCGTTTCTGATTCCGATGTCTGAACAGCCGGTTGATCTGATGGCAACCGATGCAGACGGGCATTTTATCTACGGGGAAGTGAATATAGATCAGCTTTCTTCCCCGCCACAGGAGCTGTCGCTGTACCCTAAAGCGCACGCCACGCGTGAAGCGGTGCAGGCCATTGCCGAAGCGGATTTAATTTTGATTGGGCCGGGGAGTTTTTACACAAGCCTGATGCCGCTGCTTCTGCTTGAGGATATGGATCAAGCGCTGCGCCGAACGCCTGCGCCGGTGGTATTTATCGGTAATCTCGGCAAAGAGCTTAGCACTGCTGCAGCCAGCCTGACGCTGGGGCAAACCTTAGACATTATGGAGCAACGTGTTGGGAAGCGGATTATTGATGCGGTAGTTGTTGGCCCACAAATTGATGTGTCTGAAATCACCGATCGCGTGGTGATTCAGGAGCCGCTTGAGGCGCACGATATTCGTTACCGCCATGACCGGCACCTGCTTCGCCAGGCGCTGGAGAAAGCGATTCAGCAACTGGGGTAGCGTTTTGTCGGGTGCCGCTCACGCTAACCCGACCGACAAAACCGGTTTTCGCAGGGCGGATTAACACAAGCAACATCCGCCATTGTGAAATGAACTACGAAGCTGCGATGAAAAGCTGCCGCAACTGATGAAGCTGGTCACGAATCTGCGCCGCTTCTTCAAACTCCAGGTTCTGCGCATGCTCAAGCATCTTGCCTTCTAGCTGCTGAATTTTCTGCTGCAGCGCTTTTGGTGTCAGAACGATTTCATCATCTTCAATCACGCTGCGCGCTTTGCTCTTCATGCGGCCTTTGGTTTTCGCCATCCCTTCGCCAAGCTGAAGGACGTCTACGACTCGCTTGTTAAGCCCTTGCGGCGTGATACCATTCTCTTCGTTATAGCGCTGCTGTTTCTCACGGCGGCGTTCTGTTTCGCCAATCGCTTTTGCCATAGATGGCGTAATTTTGTCGCCGTAAAGAATGGCTTTACCGTTGATGTTACGCGCCGCACGGCCAATGGTCTGAATCAGTGAACGCTCGGAACGCAGGAAGCCCTCTTTATCGGCATCAAGAATCGCCACCAGCGACACTTCAGGCATGTCCAGCCCTTCACGCAGCAAGTTGATCCCCACCAGAACATCGAACTCGCCAAGGCGCAAATCACGAATGATTTCCATACGCTCAACGGTATCAATATCTGAGTGCAGGTACCGAACCCGCTCGCCGTGCTCCTCGAGATATTCCGTTAAATCCTCGGCCATGCGTTTGGTCAGCGTAGTGACCAGAACACGTTCGTTAATTTCGACGCGCTTACGGATTTCAGACAGCAGATCGTCAACCTGAGTGCCCACCGGACGAACTTCAATAATAGGGTCCAACAGGCCAGTTGGCCTGACAACCTGATCGACAACATCGCCACCCGATTTTTCCAGCTCGTAGTTGCTTGGGGTTGCCGAGACATAAATCGTTTGCGGAGCCAGCGCTTCAAACTCTTCAAATTTCAACGGACGATTGTCGAGCGCGGAAGGGAGACGGAAACCATATTCCACCAGCGTCTCTTTACGCGCCCGGTCCCCACGGTACATACCGCCGATTTGCGGAATGGTAACGTGGGATTCGTCGACAACCAGCAAGCCATCGGCTGGCAGATAATCGAACAACGTTGGCGGCGGCTCGCCAGGGCCACGGCCAGAAAGGAAGCGTGAATAGTTTTCTACCCCTGAGCAGTAACCCAGTTCGTTCATCATCTCTAAATCAAACTGCGTACGCTGCGCAAGGCGCTGCTCTTCAAGCAATTTATTGTTAGCCAGCAGGACTTTTCGACGGTCCGCCAGCTCCTCTTTGATCTCTTCCATTGCCTGCAGAATACGTTCGCGAGGCGTGACGTAGTGGGATTTGGGGTACACGGTGAAACGCTGAATCACATTGTCAATTTGCCCGGTCAGCGGGTCAAACAGCGAAAGCCGCTCCACTTCTTCATCAAACAACTCGACACGTAACGCCAGGTCGTCAGATTCAGCCGGGAAGATATCAATCACTTCGCCGCGCACGCGGAAAGTCCCACGCTGGAATGCCTGGTCGTTACGGGTATATTGCAATTCAGTCAGGCGGCGCAAGATAGAACGCTGGTCGATAATCATCCCTTTGGTGAGGTGCAGCATCATCTTCAGGTATAAATCCGGGTCGCCCAAACCATAAATGGCCGATACCGAAGCCACCACAATCACATCGCGCCGCTCAAGCAGGGCCTTGGTGGCCGACAGGCGCATCTGTTCGATATGTTCGTTAACCGATGAGTCTTTTTCGATAAACGTATCTGAGCTCGGAACGTAGGCTTCGGGCTGGTAGTAATCGTAGTAGGAAACAAAAAATTCAACCGCGTTATCCGGGAAGAACTCTTTCATCTCGCCATACAATTGTGCCGCGAGGGTTTTATTCGGAGCCAGCACCATGGTGGGACGTTGCAAATCAGCAATCACATTCGCCACGGTGAACGTTTTACCGGAGCCCGTCACCCCCAATAGCGTTTGATGGGCAAGCCCGTCTTCTAGCCCCTCTTCAAGGCGACGTATGGCTTCGGGCTGATCGCCAGAAGGTTTGAATGCTGAATTTAATTTGAATGCTTTACTCATGAAGAGGCTACCTGGTGAAGAAACGAGCGGGCCGGAGGGTAATTTTACTCGGCACAGGAAATTTTGCCAGAAAAAGATACTGGATGAAAAACCAGTTCCATGCCATCGAGTTTATGATACTTCCCCCCTCTTTACCGTCTGGTTTGCCGGTAAAACACTCATCTCTCAGAGGTTTCAACTGACCAAAATGGTTATCCCCAGATTTTTTTAGCTTTTAACATTTGTCAAGCAGTGTCATAAAAGCGTAAGGAACATCTGTGGCACTTTTATTGCAACGATTGATTTTATTCAACTCATTAATTTTAAAAGTTTATTTAAGAAAGTCTGGTTTCGCGCCAATTCATGCGCAACCCGCGCCCGCTCTCGCTTACCGCAAGTTTTCTAACTCTAATGCACATGGTTATCCACAGGAATAGTGGATAACTGCTCTCAGCCCTTTTGCAGCGCAGACCGCAAAAAACCCTAAATTCTCTGTGCGGAGCCGCAAAAATATTTTTAAGGTTTTTTTTTGATCCTTTTTTACCTGTGATGGATTTACCTTTTCTTATGCTACCGCTCACGAATTAAGCATTTTCATAACGCAACCGCGCGGCTTTGCACCAAACAGACCAAACCCCGGCACTGACAAAGTGCATCGTGCTTTTTGAGTCGTAGAGCACGAAGGCTTATTCATCCTTTTTCATGAGTCTATTCTCAAAGTTGCAAAGTTCAGGCGTATCGATCCGTTCATGGCAAGGGAATTGCACTGTTGATAAGTAATACTCCGCGTTGCAGAAGTCGCTCCGCATTGTTAACCCTGCCTGAAGGAGAATGTCGATGTTGAGTCTGCGTGCTGTGAATCAGTTTTATGGCGAAAACCATATTCTGTGGAATCTGGATCTCGAACTAACCCCTGGAGAGTGCACCTGCATTCTCGGTGCACCTGGCATGGGTAAAACAACGTTGGTTAACTGCATCACCGGTTACCTCCCCGTGCAAAGTGGCACTATGACCTGGCTTGAGGCGGGCCACCCTCCGCAGGATTTGCTGACGCAGCCGATTGAAGGCCGTGCGGCATTAGGAATGAGTTATGTCGCCCAGGACAGGCGCATTTTTTCTCAACTCAGTGTTGAAGAAAATCTGCACATTGCGCTTTTAGCTGCCCGAGGCAACTCACGTTCTATACCCGGCATGGTCTACGCGCTTTTTCCTGAACTCTACAGCTTGCGCCATGTGCGCGGCGGTGAGTTGTCGGGCGATCTTCAGCAGCAGTTAGCCTTGGCTCGCGCCCTGGTAACGCAACCCAAACTGTTGATTCTTGATGAGCCCACTTTTGGCAGCGGGCAGCGGTTTGTTAACGATCTGGGGAATATTATCCGGCGGCTGAGCCGTGATTTTGGGCTGACAATTCTGCTGGTTGAACAGCGACTGTCATTTATCCGCCGCGTTGCAGACCGCTTCTGTTTGCTTCACCGGGGCCGTAACGTCGCCCAGGGAAATGTCGCGCTACTGGACGACAAACTCGTCTCCAGTTGGATTGATCCATGATGGAGTGTCACAGGACGGCAAGAATGATCCCGTAGTATTCTGCCGTCATAGTTGCCCGAGTTTCTTCTGTAGGCTCGGATCGAGATCGGCCATCTCCCGCTGCAAATTGCACTGGCGTGTAACGGCTGAAAGCTCCACCAGCGGCAAAGGCACTTTCGATACGCCCGCTTCTCGCATCCAGCGCAACACAGGCTCCAGATGCCAGATGGCCGTTTTACCGTCATGTACCGGCTGGGGGAAAGCATTGCGGCTGACCATCACTTTTCGCATGTATTGACGTGAAAATCCCAGCAGTTCGGCAATATCCGTTAACCCGACTAAATCGGGCATTACTTCAACCAGGCTCGCCCCTGGAATAATGCGTTTTACATCCTGAATGGCTGAAACCACCGCCTGTTTGGCGTCTTGCGCTTCGCGAATGAAATTTAACGCGATACGCCCCGTTACTCCTACCCCCACCAGCGCATCGTCACAGCCCTGTGCTCCTAAGGCTTCAACCCATTCGGCTGGATTCTGGCTTTTTTCTGGCAGTGTAAAAATCAATGTGAAACTAAATTCTGACATGTTCTGCTCCTTGAAACTTAATGTCTGATAATCGGCGGTATGCTTTGCTGGCTACAGTTATCAACCACGAGGCGTATTTGCCTGGCGTGATTAAACGCGCTACGTGGCGTGCTCCAGATACAGCTAATACAAAACTCACCGCAGCGGCAGGCTTTGTCATTCCACGGGCAATACATCTTACCCCAGCAATGCGAACCGCCAGGGCGGACTTGCCACCCCTGACATTCCGCATAACTTAATGCTGCTTCAATATCCTTATTCGGGTGAACGCGCCGCTTCATAAAACCTCCAGACCATACTCTCAAAAAAGTTGTCAGGTGACAACATGAAATTGAGAAGTAATTTACCCGCCTCAGGTTTTACTTCAAGGAGAAATAATGTCCCATAACGAATAGCGGAAGAGCGCCCGAAAAACATCTCGGGCGTTGCTGAAAAGTGCTGAGGTTTTGCGAGTTATGCCGAAAGAAGAGAAATATCTAAATGGCGGCCAAGAGAGGTTTGAGTGTCAATATCGGTATAGAAAGGGATCTCCCCCAACATCGGTGCTTTCAACACATTGCGCAGTGTCGCGATATATTCCGAGTGGCGTTTGCCGGTAGGTTGAACGTCATTGGCGATCCAGCCTGCCAAACGCAGCCCCGCGCTTTGCACTGCCTGTGCGGTTAACATGGCGTGGTTAATGCAGCCCAGCTTCACACCAACGACCAAAATAACGGGCAACTGCTCTAACCCCACCCAGTCAGCAAACGTGGTGTTGTCCGAAAGCGGTGTAAACCAGCCTCCAGCCCCTTCAACCTGCACCCAATCTGCGAGGGGATAAAGCGCCTCAAGACCTGATGACAGCGCCGAAAATGCGATGGGACGCTGCTCTAGCGCACTCACAATATGCGGCGATGTCGGCTCCTGGAAAGTGAACGGGTTGACCTGTGGGTAGCTTAACTCCACGCTGCTGTTGCGCTGCAGCGCCAGCGCATCGCTATTTCGCAGACCTTGCGGTGTCACTTCGCTGCCCGAAGCCACCGGTTTATAACCTGCGGTACGATAACCCGCCTGCGTTGCTGCCTGAAGCAATGCGCAACTGGCGACGGTTTTCCCCACTTCCGTATCGGTTCCGGTAACAAACCATTTTTTAATCACGTTCAATGACTCCACAAACAAGTTGCCAGGTCAGAGGGAATTTCCCCTCTTTTTGCGGCCAGGCGAAGCTTAATTTTTGCAATTGTTGACGGGTCATCAACGACGCTTTACGCCCGTCATGAAGGTGCGTCGCACCGATTCCTTTTAGCGAGTGCATGGCAGCCAGGACCGAATCATACGTCTGGCTAATCTCATGAATTTGCAGAGAGAAACGCCAGCCCGCACAGGCATTCTGGATACGTTCGACGGCGAGAAACTGATTCGCATGAGGCCGTTCATCGACTGCCTGCCAGGCGGTATGCAGTTCGCTCAATGAGTTCTCTGCAAGGGTGGTAAATGCCACACAGCCGCCGGGGCGCGTCACGCGATAAAGCTCGCTCAAACCACGGCGTAAATCACTGCACCACTGCACCGCAAGGTTGCTCCAGGCGAGATCGGCGTAGTTATCCGGCAGGTTGATGGTTTCGATGTCGCCTTCAAGGTAACGGTGCGCAGAATCTTGCTGGGCCGCATGATTCAACATGGCGGGAGAGAGATCTAACGCCGTCACGTGGCAGCCTTTTTCACGCCACACGCGGCTATACCAGCCGGTGCCACAGCCTGCGTCCAGTACGCTTGAAATTTCACGGCCTTCGAGCCTGGCCGCAAGCAATGTTCCGCTGGCACGCTGCAACTGGGCGTGACTGTCATAGGTGGTTGCCGCCCGACCGAATGCCGCGGCGACGGCGGCTTTGTTAACGCGTTGCGTCATACAGCGCCTCCAGAAGCAGGTCGATATCCTCAACGGTATGACTGGCGGTTAAAGTTACGCGTAGCCTTGCACTTCCCGCTGGCACCGTTGGCGGGCGAATCGCCGTCAGCCAGAACCCACGTTCACGCAGCGTGACGGCAAGACTCACCGCGGCTTCATTTTCACCGACAATGAGCGGTTGGATAGCGGTTTGCGAGGCCATTAATTTCAGCGGTAATTGCCCCGCTCCCGCACGGAAGCGGGCGATGTTGGCGCGGAGTTGCTCACGTCTTGAGTCATCGCGGCGAATCACCTTCAACGCCGCCGACAACGCGCAGGCCTGAGCGGGTGGCATTGCGGTGCTGTAGATCAGATGGCGAGCGAATTGCAGCAAATAATCTGCCATTGATTCGCTGCACAAAACGGCAGCCCCGCTCGCCCCAAACGCTTTACCAAACGTAACGACCAGCAAATCAGGCTTAACGTGTTGCTGATAACAACTGCCCCGCCCTTCCGCACCGAGCACCCCGATGCCGTGCGCATCATCCACCAGCAATAATCCCTGAGCCTCAAGAGTAGCCCGAGCGATTTCAGCCAGCGGTGCTTCGTCGCCGTCCATGCTGAATACGCCTTCGGTTATCACCAGTTTCTGGCCGTCTATCGGTTGCGCGAGTAGCGTTTTTAGCGCAGCCACATCGTTATGGGCAAAACGCCGAAGCTGTGCCGGGCTCAGCATCGCCGCTTCGAGAAGCGAGGCGTGGCTAAGTTTATCGGCAAGAATACGGTCTGGTTTTTCCGTCAGCGCCGTAATAAGTGCCTGGTTGGCGGCAAAACCAGAAATAAACAGCAGCGCACGTGGGTAACCGAGCCAGTCAGCAAGTTGTTCCTCGAATTGCCGATGCGCTTCGTTATAGCCAGTGACATGCCCGGAGCCGCCGCTGCCGACGCCATACTTTTCAGCCCCGTCTTGCCAGGCGCGAATCACTTCAGGATGATGGCTGATTCCCAGATAATCATTGCTGGAAAAATTCAGATAGCGGGTATCGCCTTGTTCAAGAAAGCGCCCGCTACCTTGGTGATTCACCTGCCGGATTCGAAAGCTGCCCGTTGCGCGCCGCTGCTCTAAAGCGCCGTCGATACGCTGCTGCCAGGTCATACAGCCGCCGCGTTGTAGTAATTCTCCGTATCTGCTGAGAGCAATTGGTCGGTCAGTTGTTGCTGCTGTTCGTTATCACCCGCGTGGGTTGTGGTCTGCTGCGGATTCAGGCCCAGCTTGCGGAACAATTGCAGATCTTTATCTTCTTCCGGGTTTGGTGTGGTCAGCAGTTTGCAGCCGTAGAAAATGGAGTTCGCGCCCGCCATGAAACACATCGCCTGAGTTTGCTCGCTCATCTGCTCGCGCCCGGCGGAAAGACGCACAAAGGAGGTCGGCATCATGATACGCGCCACGGCGATAGTGCGAATAAAATCAAACGCATCCACGTCTTCGTTATCGGCCATCGGCGTGCCTTTCACTTTCACCAGCATGTTGATCGGCACGCTTTCCGGCGGCGTCGGTAAATTGGCTAATTGCAGCAGCAATCCGGCGCGGTCGGTAACGGTTTCCCCCAGCCCAACAATGCCGCCGGAGCAAACTTTAATCCCCGCTCCGCGCACTTTATCAAGCGTATCGAGACGCTCCTGATAGGTACGAGTGGTGATGATATTGCCGTAGAATTCTGGGGAGGTATCCAGGTTGTGGTTGTAATAATCCAGCCCTGCCGCCGCGAGGCGTTCTGCTTGCGTACCGGTTAATGTGCCGAGCGTCATGCAGGTTTCCAGCCCCATTTCACGCACGCCCTGCACCATTTGCTCAAGGTATGGCATATCGCGGTCATTAGGGTTTTTCCAGGCTGCGCCCATGCAAAAACGGGTAGAACCGGCATTGAGTGCCTTACGCGCCGAGTCCAGCACCTGCTCAACTTCCATCAGGCGCTCAGACGCCAGCCCGGTTTTGTAGCGGGCACTTTGCGGGCAATATTTGCAGTCCTCCGGGCACGCGCCGGTTTTAATCGACAGCAACGTGCTGACTTGCACATGACGGGGATCGAAGTGCTGACGATGCACCTGCTGAGCTTCAAACATCAGTTCGAGGAAAGGTTTCTCAAATAAAGCAGTGACCTGCGACATTGTCCAGCGTGCGTGGTGAGCCATTGGGCGTCTCCAAAAAGGGTGTTGTTAGCCGTTGATTGACGTTATACTTGTAAACCTAAATCTTTTTTAAATGGTTTACAAGCCACCCTATGACCCCTGCTGATTTAGCGTTCGACCAACAACATATTTGGCATCCTTACACTTCGATGACCCAACCGCTACCGGTTTATCCGGTTGTGGCAGCGACGGGCTGCGAACTGCAACTTGCTGATGGTAAAGCCCTTGTTGACGGGATGTCATCCTGGTGGGCAGCCATTCATGGCTACAATCACCCGCGTTTAAATCAAGCGATGAAAGACCAGATTGACCAGATGTCGCACGTAATGTTTGGCGGTATCACCCACCCCGCCGCTGTGGCGCTGTGCCGTAAACTGGTCGAGATGACACCGGAAAATCTTGAATGCGTTTTTCTGGCCGACTCCGGCTCCGTTGCCGTTGAAGTGGCGATGAAAATGGCGTTGCAGTACTGGCACGCCAAAGGCGAACCGCGCCAGCGCTTCCTCACTTTCCGTCATGGTTATCATGGCGATACGTTTGGTGCGATGTCGGTGTGCGATCCGGACAATTCGATGCACAGCCTGTGGCAGGGTTACCTGCCTGAGCACCTGTTTGCCCCTGCACCAAATTGCCGTTTCGACGATGAATGGGACGAAATGGACATCGTGCCGTTTGCGCGTTTAATGGCCGCTCATCGCCATGAAATTGCCGCCGTGATTCTGGAGCCGATTGTTCAGGGCGCAGGCGGAATGCGCTTCTATCATCCTGAGTGGCTACGCCGTATTCGCCGCATGTGCGACCGCGAAGGGATTTTGCTGATTGCCGATGAGATTGCCACCGGTTTTGGGCGCACCGGCAAACTGTTTGCCTGCGAACATGCGGGGATTTCACCGGATATTCTCTGCCTTGGCAAAGCGTTAACCGGCGGCACCATGACGCTTTCAGCCACGCTGACCACCCGCCACGTCGCGGAAACCATCAGCGACGGCGAAGCCGGATGCTTTATGCACGGCCCAACGTTTATGGGTAATCCGCTGGCCTGTGCGGTCGCCACGGAAAGCCTTGCGCTTTTAGAGGAAGGCCACTGGCAGCAGCAAGTGCGCACGCTGGAACAACAGCTAAAAGAGGGGCTAAAACCCTTACAGAATTGCGAGCAGGTTGCTGATGTACGGGTACTCGGGGCGATTGGCGTCGTCGAAACGCACCATCCGGTCGATATGGCTGCACTTCAGGCATTTTTTGTTGAACAAGGTGTCTGGATTCGTCCGTTCGGCAAGCTGATTTACCTGATGCCGCCTTACATTATCAGCCCTGAACAACTGGAAAAACTTATCACCGCCGTGGCGGGTGCCGTGGAAAATCCGGCGTTTTTCAGACGCTGAGCGCCAGCAAGCCGCTCGCGCATGCACTACACTTCGAGGATCTTTTCACGTCCCAACAGGGAGATTCAGATGAAAATCCTCATGGTTTTAACCTCGCACAATCAACTGGGTAATACCGGCAAACCCACAGGCTTTTGGCTTGAGGAGTTTGCCGCGCCGTATTATGTCTTTCACGACGCCGGGCTTGAGGTGACTCTCGCCTCTCCAAAAGGGGGGCAGCCACCGCTTGATCCTAAAAGTGACGAACCCGACGCGCAAACCGATGACACGCGCCGTTTTCGCGCTGATGCCGCCGCTCAGAAACTGTTAGCGAATACTGAAAAACTTGCGGGCATCAACGCTGAAGATTTTGACGCGGTGTTTTATCCCGGCGGCCACGGCCCACTGTGGGATCTGGCCGAAGATAGCCATTCGATCAAACTTATCGAAGAATTTTGGGCGGCGGGAAAACCCGTAGCGGCGGTATGCCATGCGCCAGGTGTATTGCGCAAGGTGACTAAGCCCGACGGCTCGCCGCTGGTCAAAGGCAAACGCGTGACGGGCTTTACCAATAGCGAAGAAGAGGGCGTGGGCTTAACCGCCGTCGTGCCGTTTTTGGTGGAAGATGAGCTGAAAAAAGCAGGTGGGCTGTTCGAGCGCACCGACGACTGGGGTGAATATGCGGTGGTGGACGGGCATTTGGTCACCGGACAAAACCCGGCGTCATCCGCTATTGCTGCCGAGGAACTCCTGAAATTACTGGATCTCTGACCAAGGGGTAGGCAATGAAATTGATAAGCCAGGATTTTAAAGAGGGGGATAAACTCCCCTGGCGTCAGGTGTTTAACGGCATGGGCTACGACGGCGATAACATTTCCCCTCATTTGGCATGGGACGATGTGCCGGCGGGCACCAAAAGCTTTGTAGTCACCAGTTATGACCCTGATGCACCAACCGGCTCTGGCTGGTGGCACTGGGTGGTGATCAACCTTCCTGCCGATACGCGCGTGCTGCCACAGGGGGCAGGCTCAGGTCTGGCCGATCTCCCGGAACCCGCCATCGAAACACTCACAGATTTCGGTAAACCGGGCTACGGCGGCGCGGCGCCACCAAAAGGGGAATCACACCGCTACATTTTCACCGTTCACGCCATCGACGTTGAAAAACTCGATATTGACGAGAACGCTTCGGGTGCCATGGTGGGTTACAACGTCCATTTCCACTCGTTAGGAAGCGCGTCGATTACTGCAATGTTTAATTAATCCCACCTTTATGAAGCCGATTTGCACAATCGGCTTCCCGTTTCGCTCAACATAGTATAAAAAAGCAGGTTTTCAGATCCCCTTTTAAAATTGCATTGCAAGGAGCAAGCCTTGAATACTTTTTCGGTTTCTCGTCGGGCAGCCGCGCTCGCTTTTGCTGTAGCTTTGTCGGCCTGTAGTTCAACACCTCCGGAAGACATCCCTTCTAAGCAAGTCGCGCCGGGCACCCAGTCTCGTCCAATTTTATCGTCCGATGAAGCGCAGAACTTCGTTCAGGCGCGTTACTTCTCATCTAAGAATAAAGATGAAGCGGCCTGGGCTCCGTCATCCATTCGCCTTCCGCAGCAGCCTGATTTTGTCGTCGGTGCCGCCGGTGGCGAAGGCGTGACTCACACGTCTATTCAGGCAGCCGTTGATGCAGCCATGATGAAACACAGCAACACTCGCCAGTACATCGCTATTCAGCCAGGCGAATATGTGGGCACCGTTTATATCCCTGCGGGTTCCGGCAGCGTCACGCTGTACGGCACTACGGATAATGCAGGCGATGTGAAAATCACCATGCCGCTGGATTCCGAAATCGATGTGAATACCTGGCGCCGCGCGGTCAACCCATCAGGCAAATATATGCCGGGCAAACCTGCCTGGTACATGTTCGATAGCTGCCAGAGCAAGCGCAGCGCGACCGTTGGCATCATGTGTTCCGCAGCAGTGTGGTCCCAAAACAATGGCCTGCAGATGCAAAACCTGACTATCGCAAACACCCTGGGTGATAGCGTTGACGGGGGTAACCATCAGGCCGTTGCTCTGCGTACCGATGGCGACAAAGTGCAACTGAACAATGTTCATCTGCTGGGCCGCCAGAACACTTTCTTTGTGACCAACAGCGACGTGCAAAACCGCATGTTAACTGACCGTCAGCCGCGCACACTGGTAACAAATAGCTACATCGAAGGTGATGTGGATGTGGTTGCTGGCCGTGGTGCGGTGGTGTTCGAGAATACCGATTTCCGTCTGGTTAATAGCCGTACCCAGGAAGGTTATGTGTTTGCCCCTGCTACGCTGCCAAACATTTACTACGGTTTCCTGGCAATCAATAGCCGCTTTACCGCCGCAGGCGATAACGTCGCGCAATTGGGTCGCGCCTGGGATGTTGAAGCGAATGAAAACGGTTATACCGCAGGCCAGACATCCAATGGTCAGGTCGTTATCCGTGACAGCGTGATCAACGAAGGCTTCAATAGCGCAAAACCCTGGGGCGATGCCGCAAGTTCTAAACGTCCGTTTACCGGGAATGTCGGTACGAAAGGCGAGAAAGACGCCATCCAGCGCGATTTGAACGATGCTAACGCAAACCGTATGTGGGAGTTCAACAACCGCGGCGTTGGCAGTGCGGTCGTTGCAGAGTAATTAAGCGTTCGACCTAAAACAAAAAACCTCGCAATTGCGAGGTTTTTTTATTATTGAATCAAAGTATTAGAAGGCGTTAACGACTACCCACATCGGCCCTTGCCCCACGGCATAACGGCCCTTCTCTTCCAGTAACCCTTGCTCGCCGTTAATTTGATAAACCGCGATATGGTGTGATTTCTGGCCCGCTGCAATCAGGTATTTCCCGCTATGGTCGATGTTAAACCCGCGCGGCTGCGTTTCCGTCGGCTGGAAACCTTCTAACGCCAGGACGCTACCATCTTCTGACACGCTGAATACCGTGATGATGCTGGCGGTGCGGTCGCACGTGTAGAGGTGACGACCATCCGGTGTAATGTGAATATCAGCCGCCCAACGAGTATCAGCAAAATCTGGCGGCATGATGTCCAGCGTTTGCACACATTCAATTTTACCGTTAGCATTTTTCAGCTCCCACACGTCCACGGAGCTGTTCAGTTCATTGACGCAGTAACCGTATTGCTGGTTCGGATGGAACACCATATGACGCGGGCCTGCGCCCTCAACGGTGGTCACTTCCGCAGGCGTTTGCGCTACCAGTTTGCCGTCGTCAGACAGCGTAAACTGGCAAATACGATCTTGCTTCAGCGCAGGCACCCACAGCGTGCGGTTATCCGGCGAAATATTGGCTGAGTGGCAACCTTCCAGCCCTTCGACCACATCTACCACCTCACCCGGTAAACCATCTGCACCAAGGCGCACAACGCTTACGCTGCCTGCATTGTAGGAAGCGCTGAACAGGAAACGTCCCTGACGATCGGTTGAAATATGCGTTGGGCTGCCCGGAATGGCGGTAACACCCGCTTCGGTAAGCGTACCGTCATCTGGCGTAATGCGGTAAGCAATGACGCGAAACTCAGGACGCACGCCCACATACAGAAAACGTTTGTCAGGGCTAATGACCATCGGCTGCACCTGGCCTGGCACATCAACGACCTGAACCAGAGTCAGTTCGCCTGCATGGTCGAGTTGCCAAACGTGAATCTGCTGGCTTTCGGGGCTCGCGGTATAGACTGTTTGTTTCATGAAATCTCTCTCCTCCCAACGTCTTGAGTAATAGTCACAAGGGTAGTGCGTTTTGCCGCATCGTGTTGTCATTTTGAACAACGCCGCAAGCGGTGTAACATCGGCACAGGCCTTATGATTCTGAATTTGACTGGAACCCTAAATGACTTATCGCGTAATCGCCCTTGATCTTGACGGCACATTGCTCACGCCGCAAAAAACTATTCTTCCTGAATCACTGACCGCTTTACAACGCGCACATGACGCTGGCGTGAAAGTGATCATTGTGACGGGCCGTCATCACGTTGCCATCCATCCTTTTTATCAGGCACTGGCCCTGGAAACACCTGCAATTTGCTGCAATGGCACTTATTTGTATGATTATCATGCGAAAAAGGTACTGGCATCCGATCCTTTACAGCCGCAGCAGGCGAGCCAGTTGATTGATTTGCTTGATACCCACAACGTTCATGGGCTGATGTATGTGGATGACGCGATGCTGTATCAGGAAACTACCGGGCATGTTTTGCGTACCGAAAACTGGGCCAAATCTTTGCCTGAAGCTCAGCGTCCGGTGTTCCGCCATGTGAATTCCCTGCGCGAAGCCGCGCATAACGTTGATGCCATCTGGAAGTTTGCGCTAACGGATGTCGATACCATCAAGCTGCAAAGTTTTACTCAGGTGGTCGAACGGGAATTGGGGCTGGCGTGCGAATGGTCATGGCATGATCAGGTCGATGTGGCGCAACGCGGTAACAGCAAAGGCAATCGCCTGGCGCAGTGGGTTGAATCACAAGGTTTATCCATGAGTGAAGTGATGGCCTTCGGCGATAACTTTAATGATTTAAGTATGCTGGAAAGCGCCGGGCTCGGTGTGGCAATGGGTAATGCGGATGACGCGATTAAAGCGCGGGCGGATTTAGTGATCGGTACCAATCTGGAAGCGGGTATCGCGGAGACGATTTATAAGCATTTGTTATAGCTGTCAGAAAGCGGTCACAGGTCGGGTAAGCGCAAGCGCCACCCGACATCACTTTTCACGCGGTGATCGACACACTTTTGATTTGCGCGTACAACCACTGGCCCGGTTTTATCATTAATTCGTCCCGCGCCCACGGGCTAATCCGCGCCCAAAGCGTGCGCGAGCCAACTTCCAGTTGAACTTCCACCTGCCCTTCATCGTCATAACAGTTCGCCACTTTAGCCCGCAACACGTTACGAATACTGCTGTTTACCGGCGGCTGGAGAATCAACGAAACGTCCGACGCCTGGATGCGAATGCGTAACGTCGACTGCACCGGTTTATCTAATTTATTGACCCACAAATGCTGATCGCCCAGCGCCAGTGCGGTCATGGCGTAGTGCGGATGATGCTCCAGCACCGTCACTTTTAGCACGCTGCTTTGCTGCTCTTTCGGCAGCCACGGGTGCATGACGCTATTGCCCCACACCTCTTCCAGATTGCCAAATGCCTTCACTTCACCGCCATCCAGCACCAGCACTTTATCGGCCAGGTGGAGAATCTCTTCCAGCGAGTGGCTGACGTAGAGCATCGGGATATTAATTTCACGCGCCAGACGTTGCAGATACGGCAGCAGCTCGCGTTTACGCGGAATATCCAGCGAGGCGAGCGGCTCATCCAGCAGCAGCAATTCTGGCGAAGTTAATAAGGCGCGACCAATCGCTACGCGCTGCTTTTCGCCTCCCGACAGGCTCCATGGGAAGCGCTCGAGCAGCGGTTCAACCCCCAACAGTTCAACTAATTTATCGAACTGCCCGGCCGCGCGCGCTGGCATACCGTATTTAAGATTGCCGCGCACACGATAGTGCGGGAACAGGCGAGCGTCCTGAAACACGTAACCAATGCGGCGTTTTTCAGGAGCGAGAAACTTTTTGTTTTCGGCATCGCTTAATACGCGATCGTTGAGGACGATGCGCCCATGCTGGGGGTGAGTCAGGCCGCTAATCGCGTTAATCAGCGAGGTTTTCCCGGCGCCAGACACGCCAAATACCGCCGTAATCCCCTGCCCCGGCAAGGTTTCGTTAATCGCCAGACGATGGTCACCCAGCGTCTGAACAAAATTCAATTCCAGCATCAGAGCGCCCCTATCCGTTTACGGCTCTGTCGCGCCAGCCATTCGGCCACCAGCAATGACACCAGCGCCAGCACAATCGAAATCACGCACAACCGCGCCGCCGCACTTTCGCCGCCGGGGGTTTGAATCAGGGTATACATCGCCGAAGGAATGGTGCGGGTTTCGCCGGGAATATTCGAAACGAAGGTAATGGTTGCGCCAAATTCACCGAGTGAACGCGCAAATGCCAGCACGGTTCCGGCAATAATGCCCGGTAACGTTAACGGCAGCGTAATCGTGCAGAAGACACGCCAGCGCCCGGCACCCAGTGTACGCGCCGCCTGTTCGAGTTTCATATCCACCCCTTCGAGCGCCAGGCGAATCGCACGCACCATCAGCGGGAAGGACATGACCGCCGCCGCGAGCACCGCTCCGCGCCAGCTAAACGCAAAGGTGATGCCAAAAACGTCGTAAATCCAGGCGCCAATCACACCGCGACGGCCCATCGCAATCAGCAACAGGTAACCAACCACCACAGGGGGGAGCACTAACGGGAGATGAATAATACTGTCGAGCAAGGCTTTGCCCGGGAACCGGCAACGCACCAGCACCCAGGCAAAGAAGATCCCAAAAGGAAGACTAAACAGCACCGCAAGGGTTGAGACTTTCAGGCTCAGCAGTACCGCCTGCCATTCGGGATCGGTCAATATCATTATTTGGTCGTAAATCCGTAACGTTGGAAGATAGCAGCCGCTTCCGGTCCTTTCAGATAAGTGTAAAACGCGCTAACGCTTGGGTTGTCGTGGCCTTTCACAATGGCAATCGGGTATTCCACTTTCTTGTGGGAATCTTCCGGGAAAGTACCGACAACTTTCACGCCTTTGCTTGCAACCGCATCAGAACCATAAACGATACCAATCGGTGCTTCATCACGTTCAACCAGCGCCAGTGCGCCACGCACGTCTTCTGCCGGAGCAAGTTTTGGTGATAGCGTATCCCATGCGCCTAATTTTTGCAGCGCTTCTTTAGCATAAATGCCCGCGGGAACGTGGTCTGGATCGCCAACCGCCAGACGACCACCTTTCAGCAAAGAGGCCCAATCCGTTTTGGCGTTGATCGCCACATCGCCCAATTTGCTGGCTTTAGGCGCAACCACCACCAGGCTGTTGCCGAGCAGCGTCTCGCGAGAGTCCGTTTTAATCGCATCTTTGCTTACCGCGTAGTCCATCCATTTCTGATCGGCAGAGATGAATAAATCCGCAGGCGCACCGGCTTCAAGTTGGCGTGCAAGCGTTGAAGATGAGGCAAAAGAAGAAGCGATTTCAACCGTTTTGCCTTTCTGATATTGGGTAGCAATATCTTGCATTGCGTTAGTTAAAGATGCCGCGGCAAAAACGGTAATTTTGCTGTTATCGGCACATGCCTGACCAGCTAAAGTAACGCTCAATGCGGCACCTAATGCCAGACGGATCCACTGCTTAGCCATGATAATCTCCATTGCGTTTCGTTATGTACTGCATAATATAACGATGCCAGACGGGAAATTACAGAACTTAAAAGTGGTAAGTTCGGATAATTAACCCGTCGTGTGCCTCAGGCGGCTATCGCTACAACAAAAAGATCGTCGCAAGCCCCAGGAAAATAAAGAAACCGCCGGTATCGGTAATGGCGGTAATCAGTACACTCGACCCCACCGCCGGGTCTTTTCCGAGCCGCATCATGATCATCGGAATCAGGACGCCCATCAGCGATGCCACCAACAAATTAAGCACCATTGCCAGGGTCATTACGCCACCCAACGCAAGGTCATCGTAAAGCAGCCAGGTGACGCAGCCCATCACGCCGCCCCAAATAATCCCGTTAAACAGCGCCACACCCAGCTCGCGCAACACCAGGAAGGAGAAGTTTCCCGGCTGAATATGTTGCAGCGCCAGAGCGCGGACAATCATCGTGATCGTCTGGTTTCCGGTGTTACCGCCTATTCCCGCAACAATCGGCATCAGCGATGCTAAAGCCACCAGTTGCGAAATAGTATGTTCGAACAGGCCGATGACGCGCGAGGCGACAAAAGCGGTACACAGGTTAATCGCAAGCCACGCCCAACGCGCTTTAACCGCTTTGCTGACCGGGGCGAACACGTCTTCTTCAGCGCTCAGGCCGCCCATACGGCGTAGGTCGTTATCCGTCTCTTCGTAAACCACATCGACGATTTCATCGATGGTCAGGCGGCCAATCAGTTTGCCACTGCTATCGATAACCGCAGCACTCACCAGGTCATCACGTTCAAAGGTGCGGGCGGCCACTTCGTCGTTATCTTCGGGCGCAAAACAGGTGGGGTTATCGTCCATCACATTGAGCACCGGGGTTTGCGGGGCATGCAGCAAAATAGCGGTCAGGCCCAACTCTCCCAATAATGTTTTATCGCGCGTGGTGACAAAAACTTTATCGGTATTTTGCGGAATTTTGCCGCGCAAGCGTAGAAAACGCTGTACCACCGCCAGCGTGACATCTGCCCGGACGGTGATCACTTCGAAATCCATAATCGCGCCGACGCTGTGCTTTTCGTAGTGCAGCACTTGCCGGACTCGGGTGCGCTCTTCTTGCGGAAGAGTTGCCAGCAGCCGCCCCATCAGGTCGCGGGGCAGATATTGCGCGAGATAAATCTGGTCGTCGATATCCAGCGGACGAATGACATTGAGCAAGGCTTTATCGCTCATGTCTTCGATTAAGTCGTCCCAGACGGTTTCTGAGGCTTCAATCAACACTTTGCCGCGCCGATCGTCTTTTACCAGCCGCCATAAAGCATGGCGTTCTTCGGTCGGCAACGCTTCCAGGACATCAGCGAGATCGGCGGCGGGCAGTCTTGCCACCAGCGTCATGATTTCGGCGATATCCTGCTCGGGCGTTTGTGCTTGCGGCTGCGGTAGTTTGCCAAGAATACCGGTGGCTACCGCTTTATTGGTTAACAGGATTTGAAGGATTCTGGCTCGGTCTTGCGCACGCTGTTTGGCGCTGTACTTTGGAGTGACAGGCATCTGGCAGTTTTCCCTTTTTGCGACGAGCTAAGTTATAGCGGGTCGCGGCGCATAAAACAAAAAACCAGTCGATTAAGACTGGTTTGAGATGGCAGGCATTGATAGGTGAATGGGTTGCCAGGTTAATGTGATACTGCCGGGATTAGCTTCCGGTTCGGGCCACCGCATCTCTGGATGCACTTTCTCGCTCAAGGCCCGTCAGTTCGCTTAACTGCCCCTGGTTCATCTCCAGCAACCTGTCGGCATGAATAAAGTAGTGATCGTCATGGCTGATCGCAAAAATGGTTTTGCCCATTTGCTGCATAAGCGGCAGCAGCGTCTGGTAGAACTCGCGGCGGAAATGGGGATCCTGGTCGGCCGCCCATTCATCTAACAAAATAATGTCGCGCTCTTCCGCCAGCGCCAGCAGTAATGCCACTCGTTTACGCTGACCTTTGGACAATTTCAGATTGAGAATGGTGCCGTTTTCCAGCTCCAGTTTGTTACCCATTTTCAGGCGTTCAAGCCAGGTGGCAACCAGCTCTGGATTCGCCTGTTCCCCTTGCGGGCCAAGCAGTCTGTCAAACAGCCAGACATCGGTAAACACCGCAGAAAACAGTTTGCGGTAGTCATCCTGATTACTGGCATCAATCTTTTTACCATCCAGATAGATAGCGCCGGATACCGGCTGGTAAAGCCCGGTAAGCAACATCGCCATGGTGGATTTGCCGCTACCGTTTCCGCCAATCAGAAAGAGCAATTCGCCACGCTCAATTTTGAGATTCAGCGGGCCCACGGAGAAGGTGTTGTCCCCGTACTGGAACACCACATCGCGCATTTCAAGCGTTTGCCAACGGGCTGGCTCTTTACTGCGTGGGAATTGCGCATCGTACGGTGCGAGGTGGAACTTGTTGAGTTTGTTAAACGCCACCTGAGCGGTGAGCAAAGTCGGTAACGCACCCACCGCCGACAGCAGCGGCGTACGTAAAAACAGCAGCGTCAGGGAAAAGGTCGCCGCGACGTTGGTATCTGACCACCCGAGGCTGTTTGCCATCCAGAATACCAGGCCGATAACGCCAAGCATCATAATGTTCGACCAGTTCACCGCGCTCAGGTGGAAGGTATCGGCACGAATGATATGGCTGCGGTAATCCGTGGCGTGGGGAATATAGATGTCATCATACACACGCTCCGCACGTTCGCGGTTTAACGCCAGCTCTTTGCGCCCTTCAATGACGGTCTGATAATCGTTATAGAGTTGGTCTTCAACTTCACGCAGGTGCGCCAGGTGTTTATAGACACGCGCCACCAGCAGGTAACCGCCGAGGATAGTTACCGCGACCCAAATCGCCGTTACGCCGAGCATTTTTGGCGATAACCACGCCAGGTAGGCCGCTGAGCCGAAGGTCAGAATAATGCCCTGAACCAGCTCCGGCAGGCGCACAAAGGCAATGGTAATATTGCGTACGTCACTGGTTAAACCGGCCAGCAGCGCTGCGCTGCCGAGCTGTTCGACACGCTCAACGTGTGTATCCATCAGGCGTTTAATAAATTCGCTGCGCAGACGGAAGACAAAATGGTGCCCAAGCGTCGTCAGCGCCAACTGTGAGCCGAGCGTCACCGCCATTAATAACAGCAGCAAGCCGAGAAATTCGGGCAGTACCGAAAGGGAAATATCCGGCGTTTCGATCAGTCGCAGATTAATAAAGGCGATTAGGCCAATACCCAGTGCCGCACTAAGCAGGCTGAGTGCCATCACCATTAAGAAAGGCCAGCGATACTGCCGGTAAACCACACGCAAAAGTTCCATTACTCACTACCCGTCAATCGAAAACAGCGAGCAGTTTAAACGGCTATTGTTCCAGAGCAAGAATAATTCTTATTTATATTCGTGTTAGCGAGTATGACGGAACGTCAGATTAAAGCGGTATTCGCCGGTGGCGGAATGGTGGCCCGATTTGAGCGGTAAAATCCCATGATAAAACAGCCTTGAAGGCCCACCCCATACCACTACGTCGCCGTGTTCGAGCATCACTTTTTTAAGCGGATCGTTGCGTTTAAGGCCGCCAAACTGAAACACCGCCGGTAAGCCCAGAGAAACGGAGACGATCGGCTGCTGTAGATTTAGCTCGTCTTTATCCTGGTGCAGCGAAAGTTTGGCTCCCGATGCGTAGCGGTTAATCAGGCAGGCGTCAGGGGTAAAATCAGCGTACCCGGCAGCTTTAGAGGCTCCATCGGATAGCGTTCTGAAAAGAGTGGGCATAGCGGGCCAGGGCTGCGAAGTGAGCGGGTCAATCGGCGAATAGAGATAACCGTGATGATCGGTTGTCCAGCCGACTTCCCCACAGTTGGTCATCGCCACGGACATGGTGTACCCGCCGGGTGTGACCATCTGGCGAAACGGGGAAGCTGCGGCGAGTTCCGAAATTTGAGCGATCAATGCCTGCGCATCGGCACTGGCAAAACGACGCAGGATCACTGCCCCATCCGCCAGCGGCTCAATCCACGGTGCTTCATCGGCAAATAAATCGAGCATTACTCCTCCTGCAGTTTGGCCTCTATTTCAAGAAGTTGACGTTTACGTTCCACGCCCCAACGGTAACCCGAAATTGCACCGTCGTTACGTACAACACGGTGGCAGGGAATAATCACCGCCAGTTTGTTTGCCGCACAAGCCCCCGCTACGGCGCGAACCGCCTGCGGTTTGCCAATGCGTTGGGCAATATCACTGTAGCTGGCGGTCTGCCCGGCAGGAATATCACGCAGTGCCTGCCAGACTTGCTGTTGAAACGCGGTTCCCTGGATGTCCAGCGGCAAAGAGAAATGCTCGCATGGATGTTCAAGGAAGCTCACCACCTGCGCCACGCTTTGGGCAAACTGTTCGTCGCCCGTCATGAGCGAAGAGTGCGGGAACAGCGTTTCCAGTTCGTGGCCCAGTTCTTGCGCATCATTCCCTAATAGTATGGCGCAAATTCCCCGCTCGCTGCGGGCGACCAGAAATTCCCCCAGCCAACAAGAACCCGTCACAAACTGAATCACTGTGCGTTCGCCCCCCTGCCGGTATTGCTTCGCCGTCATCCCTAACACTTCATTCGCTTGCTGGTAGAAATTGCTCCCGGATTGATAACCCGCATCGAAAATGGCGCGCGTGACCAGATCACCTTGCGTCAATTGCTCGCGCAGGCGTTTTGCCCGCAGTGCTTTTTGCCAGGCGTGGGGCGTTAACCCTGTGACCTGTTTAAAAAGGCGGTGAAAATGAAAGGGACTCATGGCAACTTGCGCGGCTAAACGCGCCAGAACAATCGGCTCACTGCTACTTTCGATGAGGCGGCAGGCCTGGGTAATGCGGTCGATACGCTGCTGCTCAGGGACAAGTTTGTCTGGCTGGCAGCGCTTGCATGGGCGAAAACCGGCGTCGATTGCCGCTGCTAAGGTTTTAAAGAAGAGCACATTTTTGCGTAACGGGTGGCGTGCGCTGCAGGAAGGACGGCAGCAAATTCCGGTGGTTTTCACCGCAAAAATAAACTGCCCGTCTGCGCGACTATCGCGGGTTTCCACGGCCTGCCAGCGGCTTTCATCGGTGGCATTGTCAAAAAAATCTTTCATGACTGGCTCCTTTATTTTGCTGTCACGATATGACTTTGACAGCTTCACCGCGAAGAGAAACCCGCAATCTTGCTTTCTAATTTTACTCGCTTAACAGGAAGGTTTTAAACTGCGGGGACATCCACGTCGTAAAGCTGTCACCTTCTTTGGTGATCAAATAGACCGCCAGGCCCTCTTTTTGCGCAACCTGTTTGGCTTTCTCAGTGCCCAGCACCATAAGCCCGGTATCCCAGCCATCGGCTTCCATCGCGGTCGGAGCAATCACCGTCGCGGAAACCAGTTTGTGCTGAATGGGCTGGCCGGTTTGCGGATCAATCACATGCGAGAGGCGTTTTCCATCCAGCTCGTAATAGTTACGATAACTTCCAGAAGTGCTGATGCCATGCCCGTTGAGATCTACAACCGCTTGCACCGCATTTTCACGATCGGTCGGTTTCTGAATGGCAACGCGCCAGGCTTTACCTTCTGGATTGGTGCCACGCGTGACCACGGCTCCGCCCACTGAAACCAGATAACGGCTGATCCCGTTTTGTTCCATCAAACGCGCCAGATGATCCGCAGCGTAACCCTCGCCCATAGTGGAGAGATCAACATACAAACGGGGAAGATCTTTCTGCAACCACTGCTTTCCAGCCTGGTTTATTACCGTCAGATGATGCAAACCGGTTAAGGCTTTCGCGGCGTCGATTTGTGCCTGATCAGGGGTTTTAATCGGTTGTTTATCCGGGCCAAAACCCCAGAGATTCACCAGCGGGCCAACGGTGATATCCATCGCGCCGTCTGTTTTCGCGCCAATGCGCAAAGCCATGGTGACAATATCGCTCATCGCCTCAGTAACCGGATACGGTTCCGTCGAAGTAGACTGGTTGAAGCGGGATAATGCAGAATCTTTTTTGTAGGTCGATAACAAGCGATCGTCGCCATCGAGCTGCGCCTGGATTTTTTCGCGCAGTTCTGCCTGCCGTGCGTTGTCAACGCCTGCAAGGCTTGCACGCCAGTAGGTGCCCATGGTTTTACCTTCCAGCACCATCCCCGCGCTGCTTTTCGCCGTTGGGTTATCACAGCCCGCTAACGCGCCCACGACTATGGCAAACAGGCCATAGCGTAATAATCGTAAGTCCATTGTTTCTCTCTCCTGTTCGAGCGCAAAAGGGTACACCAACTGGCAAAAAATGTGGTTAAAAGTGAAGTGTTGTTGAGGGTTCAGACGTAAAAAAGGCGCCCTGAGGCGCCTTTCACTTTGATTACAACAGCAGATATTAGAACTGGTAAACCAGACCAACACCTACGATGTCATCGGTAGAGATACCGGCTGCGCGGGTAAACTCGTTTTCATCCAGCAGGTTGATTTTGTAATCAACATAGGTGGACATGTTTTTGTTGAAGTAGTAAGTCGCGCCCACATCAACATACTTCAGCAGATCCTGGTCGCCATAGTTGTTAATGCCGTTGCTGATATCTTTGCCCTTAGATTGCAGGTAAGCAACGGATGGACGCAGACCGAAGTCGAACTGGTACTGGGCAACAACTTCAAAGTTCTGCGCTTTGTCAGCAAAACCGTAAGCATCATCAGCTGAACGACCAGAGCCACCGAAGCGGGTTGCGTTGTAAGTTTGGGTGTACTGAGCTGCCAGGTAGATATTGTTGGCGTCATATTTCAGACCACCGGTGTAAGCGTCAGCGCGATCACCGTTACCGTAGATACCTGTTTCGTTGTTCTGGTCAGCAGTACGTTTGGAAGAAGCCATTGCCGCACCAGCACTGAAGCCTTCGCCCAAATCATAAGTTAAGGACATACCGTAGCCGTCACCGTTCTGTTTCAGAACGCTACGACCGGTGAAGTCTTCACCAGAGGTGCTGCCGTTTTTACCCTGGTACTGAACAGCGAAGTTCAGGCCGTCAACCAGACCGAAGAAATCGGTGTTACGGTAAGTTGCAACGCCATTAGCACGGCTGAACATGAAGTTATCAGCACCGTAGGTGTCACCGCCGAACTCAGGCAGAACGTCGGTCCAGGATGCGACATCGTAAACTACGCCGTAGTTACGACCGTAGTCGAAGGAACCTGCATCAGCAACGCGAATACCGGCGAAACCAACACGCGTCCACGCCTGGTCGGAGCTGCTTTCAGTATCGTTTGCCTGAACGTTGTATTCCCACTGGCCGTAACCGGTCAGTTGGTCATTTACCTGGGTTTCACCTTTGAAACCGATACGAACATAAGACTGATCACCGTCAGAACCTTTGTCATCAGAAAAGTAATGTAAACCATCTACTTTACCGTACAGATCTAATTTGTTGCCGTCTTTGTTATAAATTTCGGCCGCATGAGCGGTGCCTGCTACCAGCAATGCTGGAACCAGGAGGGACAGTACTTTAACTTTCATGTTATTAACCCTCTGTTATATGCCTTTTTATATGCCACTGCTTACTGATTAATTTTCTAATCAGTCGGCAAACTCATTGTCCGAAACAAATACAGATTAATCCAATCCGAATATGATACCAAAAGCCTAGAGATGTTTCATTTATCCATATACATGTTTCAGAATGTTAATTTTATGGAACTTTTTTCCGCACAAAAAGACAATAATATAAGCACTAATAATCAAAAAAATTAAAACATAACAATAAATCAATAAGATACGAAAACATAATGCCAGTAGCACTGAATGACAAAACATATCTCTGATTTATATATAAAATACATCCCGCTATCATCATTAACTTTATTTATTACCGTCATTCAATTCTGAATGTCTGTTTACCCCTATTTGGACCGGATGCTTGCATCCGGTTTTTTTTACGCTTCTTTACGTAACTTTAATCATTTTGTGCTACTCCCACCTAAATAGTAATGACTATTAAGAAATTTCCTTTTTTCTTGTCATGCTTTCCTGAAAGCGAACCGGGAACTTTCTCAAAAAAGAAAATCTAAATAGACTCTCATTCCAGAAAAATAGTTGTACAGCAAAAATTATTTTGTACAAAAATAACCCATAGCACTGAATGAAATACATACGATTAGACGGCGTTATTTTTGCTAATTATCAACAACCTGGAAATGTAGCGATTTCGAATTATACTCGTGGGGTTTTACCTGCGAAGACGATGACGCCAACGCACGTTGCAGGTATTCTTACCAGGGCAAGTTGGTGTGTTTACTAACAGCCTGGACGCCTGCCTGCTGGCATAGCAGTGCAGTGGATTTTTTTAAGTGGCGAATGCTCGCCGGGTTGCGCGCTAACAATGAGTCAGTCAGACAGTATGATCCCTAATAAATTTTCGCTTATCCCCGGCAATATCACGCGCTTCTTTCTACTATTGATCGTCGTGTTACTGGTCGCTATGGGTGTTATGGTACAAAGCGCCGTCAACACCTGGCTGAAAGGCAAAAGCTACCAGGTGGTGGATATCACCCATGCGCTGCATAAAAGAATCGATAGCTACCGTTACGCGACCTGGCAAATTTATGACAACATCGCCGTGTCTACGACACCGGCAAGCGACGGTTTGCAAGAGACTCGCCTGCGCCAGGATGTTTACTATTTAGAAAAAACGCGTCGTAAAACGGAAGCGCTGATTTTTGGCTCTCACGACAGCTCAACGCTGGATATGACACAACGTATCTCAACCTATCTCGATACGCTGTGGGGTGCCGAAAACAGCCCGTGGTCGATGTATTACTTAAACGGCCAGGACAACAGCATGATCCTGGTTTCAACGTTGCCGCTTAAAGATCTCTCCTCCGGGCTTAAAGAGAGTGGCGTTGGTTCAATCGTCGACTCCCGCCGTGCAGAAATGCTTCAGCAGGCAAACGCGCTGGATGAACGCGAAAGCTTTTCTCCATTGCGCCAACTCGCCTGGCAAAACGGCCACTACTTCACGTTACGCACCACGTTTAACCAGCCGGGTCACCTGGCAACCGTCGTCGCGTTTGATCTACCCATCAATGACTTGATTCCTCCTGGCATGCCGCTGGACAGTTTCCGTCTGGAAAATAATGACGCGCAGTTACCGGGCAACGTTTCGGAAAAAGAGGGCGCGGATAGCGTCACCATTAATTTTAATGGTGCAAAAATTGAAATCGCCTCCCCTCTTGCTTCCACGAATCTGCGCCTGGCGTGGCAAGTGCCGCTTGGCACGCTGCTGATGGATACGTTGCAGAACATTTTGCTGCCGCTGTTGCTCAATATCGGCCTTCTGGCGCTCGCTTTTTTTGGCTTCACCACATTTCGTCAACAGACAGCGCGCCCAGCCGAGGTACAAACTGGCAACGGCGAGTTGCAAATCTTACGCGCATTAAATGAAGAGATTGTTGCCCAACTGCCGCTGGGGCTGTTGGTGCATGACCTGGATTCAAACCGCACGGTTATCAGCAACAAAATTGCCGACCATCTCCTGCCGCACCTGAATCTTCAAAACATTATTGCGATGGCCGATCAGCATCAGGGCGTTATCCAGGCGACGATTAACAACGAGCTATATGAGATCCGCCAGTTCCGTAGCCAGATTGCGCCGCGCACGCAGATCTTCGTGATTCGCGATCAGGATCGCGAGATTCTGGTAAACAAAAAGCTCAAGCAAGCTCAGCGCCTGTATGAAAAAAATCAGCAAGGGCGTGTGACATTCATGCAGCATATTGGCGAAGCGCTACAGCTACCGGTGAAAAATATCGCCGAACACGCCAGCGCGCTCAATACACCGGAAGCGCGTGCGGTCGCCAATGAAGCCCAAACGATAGTGCGCCTGGTGGATGAGATTCAACTGCTGAATATGCTGGAGTCTGACACCTGGAAAACCCACGCCACGAAATTCGCCATTCAACCCCTGATTGATGAAGTGGCGCTTGAAATGCTGCCGGTTATTAAACGTAAGGGTTTGCAGTTGTTAATCAATAATCACCTGGCGGCCGATGAAGAGCGCCACGGCGACAG
The DNA here is from genome assembly GCF_040786275.1 of Buttiauxella gaviniae. Taxonomy (NCBI): domain Bacteria; kingdom Pseudomonadati; phylum Pseudomonadota; class Gammaproteobacteria; order Enterobacterales; family Enterobacteriaceae; genus Buttiauxella; species Buttiauxella gaviniae. The sequence continues at coordinate 3,270,759 of NZ_JBFMVT010000002.1, read as the reverse complement.
AGAAGCGCTGCGTAAAGTGCTGCTGTTGTTACTGCACTATTCGGTGACAACCACACAGATTGGCAAAATCACTCTTGATATTACCGAAGAAGAGTCGGGCCCGGACCGCCTGCTGTTCCGTATTCTGGACACCGGAGAAGGTATTAGCAGCGGTGAAGTTGATAATCTCCACTTCCCGTTCCTGAACGAAACCCAGGAAGATCGTTACGGGAAAGCTAACGGTTTAACATTCTATTTATGCGACCAGCTTTCTCGCAAATTGGGTGGTCATCTTAATATCAAAACCCGTGAAGAAATTGGCACTCGCTACAATCTGCACATCAAAATGACGGCGGAACCCCAGCAGGAAGAGCAGGAAGAAAAACTGCTGGATGATGTGGTAGCGATGATTGATATTACCTCGAATGAAGTACGAAATATCGTCACTCGCCTGCTGGAAAACTGGGGGGCACAGTGCATCACCCCGGATGAAAGACTGGCAAGTCAAGAGTTTGATATCTTCCTGACAGATAATCCGTCTAATCTTACATCTTATGGGTTGCTTTTAAGCGATGATGAGAACGGAATGCGTAAACTTGGCCCAGGCCAGTTCCGCGTTAATTTTAATATCAGTAATGCCATGCAGGATGCGGTGCTACAGCTGATAGAAGAGCAACTGGCGCAAGAAGGAACTTCAGAATCACCGTTAGGTGGCGATGAAAATGCACAGCTTCATGCCAGTGGCTATTACGCACTGTTTGTTGACACAGTACCGGAAGATGTTAGGAGATTGTATACTGAATCTGCGGCGCATGATTTCGCAGCGTTAGCGCAAACAGCTCACCGCTTGAAAGGGGTGTTTGCAATGCTCAATCTGGTACCCGGCAAGCAGTTATGTGAAACGTTAGAGCATCACATTCGTGAAAGTGATGCTACCAACATACAAAAATATACCAGCGATATTGACGCTTACGTCAAGAGTTTGCTGTAGCAAGGTAGCCTATTACATGAACAGTATGAACGTAATTATTGCCGACGACCATCCGATTGTCCTGTTCGGCATTCGTAAATCTCTCGAGCAAATCGAGTGGGTGAATGTTGTCGGCGAGTTTGAAGATTCCACAGCGCTTATCAATAATCTGCCAAAACTTGATGCCCATGTTTTGATAACCGATCTCTCAATGCCTGGCGACAAATACGGCGACGGCATTACGCTTATCAAATACATCAAGCGTCACTTCCCGAATATTTCGATCATCGTTCTGACGATGAACAACAACCCGGCTATTTTGAGCGCGGTGTTGGAACTGGATATCGAAGGGATTGTACTGAAGCAAGGTGCGCCAACCGACTTACCAAAAGCGCTGGCTGCCTTGCAGAAAGGCAAAAAATTCACCCCTGAAAGCGTTTCTCGCCTGCTGGAAAAAATCAGCGCTGGCGGCTACGGCGACAAGCGTTTGTCTCCTAAAGAGAGCGAAGTGCTGCGCCTGTTTGCAGAAGGTTTCCTGGTGACTGAAATTGCCCGTAAACTGAACCGCAGCATTAAAACTATCAGCAGCCAGAAAAAATCAGCCATGATGAAATTGGGTGTTGAGAACGACATCGCTCTGCTGAATTACCTTTCATCGGTGAGCCTGTCTCCAGCCGATAAAGAGTAACCGCTAATGTCGGGTGGCGCTTATGCTTACCCGATCTACAAAGCCGTTGTAGGGTGGATTAGCGTAAGCGACATCCACCATTAGTTATCCCCTGCTCTTGCGCACCCTGGCCGCGTAAATTTCCACTGTCGTTTTAAGAATATCCAACGTTACTGGCTTCGACAGGCAGCTATCCATTCCCGACTCCAGGCAACGCTGTTTCTCTTCGGCCAGCGCATTCGCCGTCACGCCGACAACCGGCAGCGTCAAACCTAGCTGGCGAATACGTTGTGTCAGGCGATAGCCATCCATATTCGGCATGTTGACATCGCTAAGCACAATATCAATATGATTTTTACTCAGCACATTGAGCGCATCAACGCCGTCGTTTGCCGTCTTACACTGATACCCTAACGATCCCAACTGATCTGCCAGCAAACGTCGGTTAATTGGATGATCGTCAACCACAAGGATCATCATGTCATCGTTGCGCTCATTGCTGCCAGACGGCACAGGTGTTGCGGAATCCGTGCCCGGTAAAGTCACCGTAACGCTGTAGATGCGACCCAATAACAGCAATAAATCATGCGGGGCCGCAAGGCTATGCAGCCAGCAGCCAGGGGAGGCTTCAACAGGAATACCGATATGGCGGCGGCAGAAAATAATGGCCGCGCGCCCTTCCCAGGCTTTTTCCAGATCATCATCGGTAATTAAAATATCATCGCTATCAGGCGTTTCGCCATGATATGGCTGAACATCAAAATGATTTCTGACAAGCAACGACTCAAGATATTTGCTCAGGGAAGCATTACGCACCGCCAACCAGCAGCGCTTATTCATCAGCCCTTCCACTTGGGATTGCTCGGCGTAATTCGCACTATATAAAGGAATACGAATAGTGAACTGGCTACCCATTCCCACTTCAGTATCCACGGAAATATCACCGTCCATCATGCTGATGAGCTTCTCGCAAATAGCAAGCCCCAGCCCGGTGCCCTGGAAGTTGTGCTGCACGCCGGTACCGACCTGGAAGAACGGGTCGAACAATCGCGTCACTTCTTTGGCCGGGATCCCCACCCCCGTGTCGCGCACGCGCAGGGAGAGATAATCCCCTTCGACGCTGACATGGAGAATGATGCAGCCAATATCGGTAAATTTAATCGCGTTACTGAGCAGGTTAGAAATCACCTGCTGCAGGCGCATCGGGTCGCCTTGCAGCGTCAGCGGCACATCAGGCTCGATAAAGCAGTACAGGCCAAGTTGTTTACGCACCACCAGCGGCAAATAGTTCGCCGTAATGTGGCTCATGACTTCACGCGGGGAGAACTCACGCGGCTCAATTTTTAACTGCTCAGATTCAATTTTCGAGAAATCGAGAATATCGCTGATAATTTTCAGCAACAGGCTTGAAGAGTTGTTCATCGCCGTGACCAGACGATCGACCCCTTTTGGCAGCTCTTTGGTTTGCAATAAATCCAGGTTACCAATAATCCCGTAAAGCGGAGTCCGTAGCTCGTGGCTCACCGTAGCAAGGAACATGGATTTTGACTGACTCGCCTGCTCAGATGCCTGCGCCATCTCCTGGAGCGACTCTTCCATTTTGACGCGCGCGCTCACATCCACCAGCACACAGATCGCCACGTTTTCATTGCGATAACGCGAATGGACAAAGCTAATCTGCAGGTTGGTATGGCTGCTGGTCAGGACATCAACGAAGTTAACCTGCTGCCCGCAGATGATTTGCGTCAGGCGCTGCCGGTCTTCGTGAGTCAGCATATTGAGGTAATTGTGCGCCAGTTCATTACTCAGAATGTTGGTGCCGTCCTGAGTGCGCAGAATGCAGATCCCGACCGGCGCAGAGGCAACAATTTTACGGTTGAACTGCTCATGCTCTTCCAGACGCTGTGCGTCATTTTCTGCCGGAATAAATATCCGTTTCTCATACATTCGCGCCAGGGTAAACAGCAGCGCGCCAACCAGGATGTTTAACAGCACGGCGTTAAGGATGAGCATGCGAATGCGCTCCAGCACCATATCCACCGGCACGGAGTAGACCACGCTCATTGATGAAGGCGGTAAACTTTTCTTGAGGATGAACTGCTTGAAGCCTGATGTGTAACCAAACCACGAACGCTCCTGCAGCCACTTATCATCTGGCTGAATGCGTGTTTCCGGCCCGGTCAGTGAAATCAGCGGATGGCTGTTTTCATCCAGAATCGTAACGCCGATAGGCATTGAGCCCGGCGACAGGAAGTTTTCCATACGGATGGTTTGCTCGACGCCCAGCAGCGCCTGCAAGCGGTTAGCCAGATAAACCGGCGTCAGCGTATAGAAGTAACCCACGCCCGGACGCGCCCCCTGGCCAATCCAGTAAATACTGTTGCTGCGTTCTTCCTGCGGTGCGTTACGGTATTTTAAAATGCGCTCATGCAGCGTTTTTAGCGCTTTTTCACGCTCAAGCGGCATTTCACGCAGGCCGAAATCCGCCATACATAGGTTGTCACCGCCAATCAAGAAGACGCGGTTGAGATCGTAGGCCGCAGAAAAGTTGTCTCGCCAGTAGCGTAAAAACCACGCAAGGGATTGCAACGAAGAGCGCCAGGAGGTGCTTACCGCAGAACAGTCGGAATCCGGGAACAGCGGCATAAAACTCGGTGGGTCAATTTTGTTGTCGTCATTTTCCATGGTCGGCAGCACGCCGTTCGCCGCCGTAAGACGATTTTCCGCAATGTACTTGAGCTCTTTCACCACATCAGACGTGCGCTGAATATAGCGCTGCGCCTGGTCGAAGCTGATATTAAATTCCTGACGAATTTCTGACTCTTTTTCGTGGAGCGCATTAACAATATAGAAAACCGAAAAGAGCGCAATCAGCAGCCAAAGCAATAAAGCCAGCGCCCGAAACAGATAGCGGGAGACTTTGAGTGTGGTGCGAAAAGAGACAAGATATTTCAAATTGAGCCTGGTTATAGAAGTGTAAAACTTTGGATGCCGTTAAGGTAGCCGCAAAAATGGCAGCCCGCAACGGCAAAGGATGTGTGGCTATCGTCTTGAACGTCAAGTTAATGTCGGGAAGCGCCGCGCTTACCCGACTGACGAAATCGACGTTATAGATGAAATCAGAACTTTTCGATGACCTTGAAATGCATCAGCACCAGCGTCATGTCCGGGGAAAACAGATCGTACTCTTCAAAAAAGCGCTTATGCTCACGACGCCAGTAAGCCAGGGTTTTGTCGCCTTCCCCTTCTGCCAACGCGTGGGCTTCGTCTACTTGATCGTAAGTGCTCATATCCACTTTGGTCAGCTCAATCGCGCAAACCGGTTCATTCTTGCCATCGACTACCACAAAAATATCACCCGGCTGCGCAATGCCTTCCCCGTCCAGATTGGAGCAGGTTGCGGTTTTCACCCCATCAAGCACCAGCTTGACCAGTTCATCCGCCTGGCGCTCGGTATCGCCGAATGCCCAGCGCTCTACACTTTCATACTTTTCAGGAATAGCCATTGTTTCGCCTTGTTAATTGAATCTTGAATTCACCTGACTTTCATTCATCAGAATAGTACAGGGTATTAAAATACAAAACGCCCGACGCAATGAATGCGTCGGGCGTTTTAAGGGTTGAAAGTATCAACCTGGATGGCTCATATCAGACGACAACTTTCGGATTATTCGTCCGCTTCGTCGTCTGCTGCATCGTCGGTATTTTCATCACTTTCCGCTTCTGGTGCGATGTCGTCATCACCTTCCGCAACGGTGCCGTCGATAGCATCCAGTTCTTCTTCGTCAACCGGCTCTGCAACACGTTGCAGACCCACAACGTTTTCATCTTCCGCGGTACGGATGAGGATAACACCCTGAGTATTACGACCAACGACGCTCACTTCAGAAACGCGAGTACGAACCAGAGTACCGGCATCGGTGATCATCATAATCTGGTCGGTATCTTCCACCTGAACCGCACCAACGACGCTGCCGTTACGCTCGGTCACTTTAATGGAGATAACGCCCTGAGTTGCACGCGACTTGGTCGGATACTCTTCAGCAGCGGTACGTTTACCGTAGCCATTCTGCGTAACGGTCAGGATAGACCCTTCGCCGCGCGGAATGATCAGGGAAACGACTTTATCTTCACCCGCCAGTTTGATACCGCGAACACCTGTTGCAGTACGGCCCATGGTACGAACGGCGTCTTCTTTGAAGCGCACCACTTTACCCGCAGCCGAGAACAACATCGCTTCGTTGCTACCGTCAGTCAAATCAACGCCAATCAGCTCGTCACCCTCGTTGAGGTTAACGGCGATAATGCCTGCAGAACGTGGACGGCTGAAGTCGGTCAACGCGGTTTTCTTCACGGTACCGCTCGCGGTAGCCATAAACACGTTGATGCCTTCGGCGTATTCACGCACTGGCAGAATGGCAGTAATACGTTCGTTCGCTTCCAGCGGCAGAAGGTTAACAATTGGACGGCCACGTGCACCACGGCTCGCTTCCGGCAACTGATAAACTTTCATCCAGTACAGACGGCCACGGCTGGAGAACAGCAGAATGGTATCGTGTGTATTGGCCACCAGCAGGCGATCGATAAAATCTTCATCTTTAATACGGGCTGCAGATTTGCCTTTACCGCCACGGCGCTGTGCTTCGTAATCAGTCAATGGCTGATACTTCACATAACCCTGGTGAGACAGCGTCACAACCACGTCTTCCTGGTTGATCAGATCTTCGATGTTGATGTCAGCCGTGTTCGCGGTGATTTCAGTGCGGCGTTTGTCGCCAAACTGATCGCGCATGGCCACCAACTCTTCAGTGATCACTTCCATCAGACGTTCAGCGCTGCCCAAAATGTGCAGCAACTCAGCGATCTGCTCCAGCAGCTCTTTATACTCGTCGAGCAGTTTTTCATGCTCAAGGCCGGTCAGTTTCTGCAAACGCAGATCCAGAATCGCTTGGGCTTGTTGCTCGGTCAGGAAATATTGACCATCACGAATACCAAATTCTGGTTCCAGCCACTCAGGACGTGCTGCATCATCACCTGCACGTTCCAGCATGGCCGCAACGTTGCCCAGATCCCATGAACGCGCAATCAGGCCAGCTTTCGCTTCAGCCGCGTTTGGAGAGTGACGAATCAGTTCGATGATCGGGTCGATATTAGCCAGCGCAATCGCCAGGCCTTCGAGGATATGCGCACGGTCGCGCGCTTTACGCAGTTCGAAAATAGTACGACGCGTAACCACTTCACGACGGTGACGCACGAACGCAGAAAGAATATCTTTCAGGTTCATGATCTTTGGTTGGCCCTGGTGCAGAGCAACCATGTTGATACCGAAGGAAGTTTGAAGTTGGGTTTGAGAATAAAGATTATTCAGAACCACTTCGCCGACGGCATCGCGCTTGATTTCGATAACAATACGCATGCCGTCTTTATCAGATTCGTCACGCAGCGCGCTAATGCCTTCAACGCGTTTATCTTTCACCAGCTCAGCGATTTTCTCGATCAGGCGCGCCTTGTTTACCTGATACGGAATTTCATGAACGATGATCGTTTCACGGCCGGTTTTAGCATCGGCTTCTACTTCTGCACGAGCACGGATGTAAATTTTGCCGCGCCCGGTGCGGTACGCTTCTTCAATGCCACGACGGCCATTGATGATTGCCGCTGTCGGGAAGTCCGGGCCTGGGATGTGTTCCATCAACCCTTCAACGCTGATGTTCTCGTCTTCAATAAAAGCGAGGCAGCCGTTGATCACTTCGGTAATGTTATGAGGCGGGATGTTTGTTGCCATACCTACCGCGATACCGGACGAACCGTTTACCAGCAGGTTAGGAATTTTGGTTGGCATAACATCAGGAATGCGTTCGGTTCCGTCGTAGTTATCGACGAAATCTACCGTGTCTTTTTCGAGATCGGCCATCAGCTCATGCGCGATTTTCGACATACGGATTTCCGTATAACGCATCGCCGCGGCGGAGTCACCGTCTACAGAGCCGAAGTTTCCCTGGCCATCTACCAACATGTAACGCAAAGAGAATGGCTGCGCCATACGCACGATAGTGTCATATACAGCGGTATCACCATGCGGGTGATATTTACCGATTACGTCACCAACAACACGGGCGGATTTTTTATACGCTTTATTCCAGTCATTGCCCAATACGTTCATGGCGTAAAGTACGCGACGGTGTACCGGCTTGAGTCCATCGCGGACATCTGGCAGTGCGCGGCCGACAATAACCGACATCGCGTAATCCAGATACGAGCTTTTTAGCTCTTCCTCAATGTTGACCGGTGTAATTTCTCTGGCAAGGTCGCTCATGTATCCGCTATCCCTCTACTGTGTCCCGGATTCAAAGGTCGCAAATTATAACACAATCGCCCTACTGTGGGGAAACCAGAACACATTTGCTAAGAGCTTTATTCGTCGGCATTGGCTGATATACTCGCCGTTCGAAATACGTAAGGAGTGAGTAGCCCCATGAATGCCGAAAACCAACCGGTAATCCAGAACGTCGACCATGATGAAATCGCCAAATTCGAAGCCGTTGCCTCGCGTTGGTGGGATTCAGAAGGCGAATTTAAACCTCTGCACCGTATTAACCCCCTGCGCCTGGGCTATATCAACCAGCGTGCGGGCGGTTTGTTCGGTAAAACGGTGCTTGATGTCGGCTGTGGCGGCGGGATTCTGGCTGAAAGCATGGCGCGCGAAGGAGCCAACGTAACCGGGCTTGATATGGGATTCGAACCGCTACAGGTGGCTAAACTCCATGCGCTGGAAAGCGGGATTCAGGTGGATTATGTTCAGGAAACCGTTGAGCAGCATGCGGATAAATTTGCCGGAACCTATGACGTCGTGACCTGTATGGAAATGCTGGAGCATGTGCCCGATCCGAAATCGGTCGTCACAGCCTGTGCAAAACTGGTGAAACCCGGCGGCCACGTCTTTTTCTCCACGCTTAATCGTAACGGCAAATCCTGGCTGATGGCGGTGGTCGGTGCGGAATACATTCTGCGCATGGTGCCCAAAGGCACCCACGACGTGAAAAAATTCATCAAACCTGCGGAATTATTAGCCTGGGTGGATGAAACTCAACTGCGCGAACGCCACATGACCGGGCTGCATTTCAATCCAATCACCAATACTTTTAAACTCGCACCGGGCGTTGATGTTAACTATATGTTGCACACAGAGAGTTAATTAACCGCTTCGTCATAGGTTAGTGTTATGGATTTTGCGCAACATCAAGTTGCGCACTTATCCATTAAGTTTAAGAAATCAGCACCCGATCAAAAATATCATTTTTTTTGCATCCCATTGACAATTGTCACAAGCCTTACGTGGCGTGGACTTAGCGAAAACCACGTTGTCACAACCTCAATTTTGCCACGAAATCAATACTTGTTCTCAAGCGATTAGTTACTAGAATACTCACCATATAGTGATTAAGTAATCCACAAACCCCTAGATATAGTATTTATCCACAAAGTTAGCCACAAGAGGCCAGCTGTGGATAAACAGGGCATTTTTTTATTTCACGGACAGGTACAAACTCACATGAATCAGAGTCTGCTGGTTACAAAACGTGACGGGCGCACAGAGCGCATCGATCTGGATAAAATCCATCGTGTTCTTGATTGGGCCGCTGAAGGTCTGAATAACGTTTCCGTTTCACAGGTTGAACTGCGCTCGCACATCCAGTTTTATGACGGCATCAAAACTTCTGACATTCATGAAACCATCATCAAGGCGGCGGCAGATTTAATCTCTCGCGAAGCGCCTGATTATCAGTATCTGGCCGCACGTCTGGCAGTATTCCATCTGCGTAAAAAAGCCTACGGTGAGTTCGAGCCGCCTAAACTCTACAACCATGTGGTAAAAATGGTTGAGATGGGCAAATACGATCAACATCTGCTGGAAGACTACACGGAAGAAGAGTTCAAGCAGATGGACGATTACATCGACCACGACCGCGATATGAGCTTCTCTTACGCGGCGGTAAAACAGCTTGAAGGCAAATACCTGGTTCAAAACCGTGTGACCGGCGAAATCTACGAAAGCGCACAGTTCCTTTATATTCTGGTCGCTGCGTGCCTGTTCTCCGGCTACCCGCGTGAAACCCGCCTGAGCTACGTGAAGCGTTTTTACGATGCGGTTTCTCTGTTCAAAATTTCCCTGCCTACGCCGATTATGTCCGGCGTGCGCACCCCGACTCGCCAGTTCAGCTCTTGCGTTCTGATTGAGTGCGGCGACAGCCTGGATTCAATTAACGCCACCTCCAGCGCCATTGTGAAATACGTCTCCCAACGCGCAGGCATCGGCATTAACGCCGGTCGTATCCGTGCGTTGGGTAGCCCAATTCGCGGCGGTGAAGCGTTCCACACCGGCTGTATTCCGTTCTACAAACATTTCCAGACCGCGGTGAAATCCTGCTCTCAGGGCGGCGTGCGTGGCGGTGCAGCCACACTGTTCTACCCAATGTGGCATCTGGAAGTTGAAAGCCTGCTGGTGCTGAAAAACAACCGTGGCGTTGAAGGCAACCGCGTGCGCCACATGGATTACGGCGTGCAAATCAACAAACTGATGTATACCCGTTTGCTGAAAGGCGAAGACATCACCCTGTTCAGCCCGTCTGACGTCCCAGGCCTGTACGACGCCTTCTTTGCCGATCAGGAGAAGTTCGAGAAGCTTTACACCAAATACGAAAAAGACGACAGCATCCGTAAACAGCGCGTGAAAGCGGTTGATCTGTTCTCGCTGATGATGCAGGAACGTGCTTCAACGGGCCGTATCTATATTCAGAACGTGGACCACTGCAACACCCACAGCCCGTTTGACCCGGCTATCGCACCCGTTCGCCAGTCCAACCTGTGCCTGGAAATTGCGCTGCCGACCAAACCAATGAATGACATCAACGACGAAGACGGCGAAATCGCGCTGTGTACGTTGTCTGCATTCAACCTGGGCGCCATCGAAAGCCTGGATGAGCTGGAAGAGCTGGCAATTCTGGCGGTACGTGCGCTGGATGCCCTGCTGGATTATCAGGATTACCCAATTATCGCTGCGAAACGCGGTGCAATGGGCCGCCGTACCCTGGGCGTGGGCGTAATTAACTACGCCTACTACCTGGCGAAAAACGGCGTTCGTTACTCCGACGGCAGCGCGAATAACCTGACGCACAAAACCTTCGAAGCGATTCAGTATTACCTGCTGAAAGCATCGAACGAGCTGGCGAAAGAGCAAGGCCCTTGCCTGTGGTTCAACGAAACCACCTATGCAAAAGGCATTCTGCCAATCGACACGTACAAAAAAGACCTGGATGCGATCAGCAACGAACCGCTGCATCTCGACTGGGAGCAGCTTCGCGAATCGATTAAAACTCACGGCCTGCGTAACTCCACGCTGTCTGCACTGATGCCATCTGAAACTTCGTCGCAGATTTCCAACGCGACTAACGGCATCGAGCCACCGCGCGGCCACATCAGCATTAAAGCGTCAAAAGACGGTATCCTGCGCCAGGTTGTGCCGGATTACGAAACGCTGAAAGAAAGCTATGAGTTACTATGGGATCTGCCGAACAACGACGGTTACCTGCAATTAGTCGGCCTGATGCAGAAATTTATCGACCAGTCGATCTCTGCCAACACCAACTATGACCCAACGCGCTTCCCGTCAGGCAAAGTACCGATGCAGCAATTGCTCAAAGATTTGCTCACCGCCTATAAATTCGGTGTCAAAACGCTTTATTATCAGAACACCCGCGATGGTGCGGAAGATGCGCAAGACGACCTGGCGCCTTCCATCCAGGACGATGGCTGCGAAAGCGGCGCATGTAAAATCTAACCGCGTTTTTTAACGCTCTGCGGCGGGTGGCACCTTGCTCACCCGCCCTACAAATTTTGGTGTGGTAGATCGGATAAGCGAAGCGCCATCCGACATTACCTATCAGACAGGACCCCAATTCATGGCTTACACCACTTTTTCACAGACGAAAAACGATCAACTTGCTGAGCCAATGTTCTTTGGCCAGCCGGTAAACGTGGCCCGCTACGATCAGCAAAAATATGACATCTTCGAAAAGCTGATTGAAAAGCAACTTTCCTTCTTCTGGCGTCCGGAAGAAGTCGACGTTTCCCGCGACCGTATCGACTACCAGGCACTGCCGGATCACGAAAAACACATCTTCATCAGCAACCTGAAATACCAGACGCTGTTGGACTCCATTCAGGGCCGCAGCCCGAACGTTGCGCTCCTGCCGCTGATCTCTATTCCTGAGCTGGAAACCTGGGTCGAAACGTGGGCGTTTTCCGAAACGATTCACTCGCGCTCTTACACCCATATCATCCGTAACATCGTTAACGATCCGGCGATTGTGTTTGACGACATCGTGACAAACCAGGAGATCTTAAAGCGCGCGAAAGATATCTCCGGTTATTACGACACGCTGATTGAAATGACCAGCTACTGGCATTTGCTGGGCGAAGGCACGCATACTGTGAACGGCAAAACCGTGACCGTGAATCTGCGTGCGCTCAAACGCCAGCTCTATTTATGCCTGATGAGCGTTAATGCGCTGGAAGCGATTCGCTTCTACGTCAGCTTCGCCTGCTCCTTCGCCTTCGCCGAGCGCGAACTGATGGAAGGCAATGCTAAAATCATCAAACTGATTGCCCGTGATGAAGCGCTGCACCTGACCGGCACTCAGCACATGCTGAACCTGATGCGTTCCGGTGAAGACGATCCAGAAATGGCAGAAATTGCTCTGGAATGCCGCCAGGAATGCTACGACCTGTTCGTGCTGGCCGCAGAGCAAGAAAAAGAGTGGGCAAGCTACCTGTTCCGCGACGGCTCTATGATCGGCCTGAACAAAGACATCCTCTGCCAGTATGTTGATTACATTACTAACATTCGTATGCAGGCGGTTGGCCTTGATCTCCCGTTCAAAACCCGTTCAAACCCAATCCCATGGATCAACGCATGGCTGGTGTCTGATAACGTGCAGGTTGCGCCGCAGGAAGTGGAAGTGAGTTCTTATCTGGTAGGCCAGATTGATTCGAACGTGAATACCGACGATTTAAGCGATTTCCAACTGTAATTTATGGGCCGCATTATTCTCAGTGTCACGGGCGCTCAACTCCAGTGTGAAGAAGAACACCCTTCATTGTTGGCAACGCTGGAATCACATCAGGTCGCCGTTGAGTATCAGTGCCGTGAGGGTTACTGCGGCTCCTGCCGGACACGATTGATTGCAGGCCAGGTAAAATGGCTGACGGAACCGTTAGCCTTTATTCAGCCCGGTGAAATTCTCCCCTGCTGCTGCCAGGCACAGGGCGATATTGAATTAGAGATGTAAAAAAACCTCCCAGGGCGTTATGCAATGAGAGGTTTTTTATGAGCTCTCATTAACTACGCCCGAATCACATCGACCACATTCACCCAGCCGTGTTCAGCCGCCACATCCCAGCCATTTAGCCAGCGACGCAGCATATTCAGGGCCATCATCGCACACACTTCCTGCCGCGTACGTAAAGCGTGACGATTCACGCTGAATTTCACCTGCAGGCCGTACGTGCCGGTCGGCGTATGCAGCGCGAAGTTGAGAAGTTCATCCTCCAGACTTCCTACCACCAGCGCCAGAGTGCTTCCCGCGTCTTGCGCAAAGGTTTTAGCGCGGGTGGTAATTTGCGCCAGCGTTTCAGGGCGCGCGGAGAGGATTTCGCTATTACCCAGCGGGGCTTGTGCGCCGGAAAGCTGCAAACACAATAGCCCGGCGGTGAACTGCTCACTCACTGCAATATTATGTGAGTGCTCGCGCAGACGTTCAGCTAGCTGCGCAGGCAGCCCTTCTGTGCCTTCGAAAATAGCACTCTCCCCGGCTACGCGCTGCACTTCCGGCCATACGGCTTCCATTTCTTTGCGCAAGCTGGCAGGCCCGGTCAGTTTCAGTTCAATAATGGGCATCGATGAGCGGTAGCCCATAACCGCACCTTCGGGTAACGGCAGCGGTTCCAGCTTTTGGGCGAGTTCGCTTTCAGAACGCCCGAACGTCGTCAGACGCAGGCAAACAGGTGGCTCAGGCAGCACAAAGCGCTCGCGCAGGCGCGGCATAATTTGCTGCTCAACCATCACTTTAAATTCAGAAGGCACACCTGGCGTGAAAAACATCAGGCAGCGGTTTAGTTGCAGAGCAAACCCGCACGCGGTACCTACGGGGTTATCCACCATTTCGCTGCTCGCCGGGATTAACGCTTGTTTGCGATTGCTCGGGGCCATTTCACGCCCGCGCTCGGCAAAGAAGCGCTCCATATGTTCGAGCCATTCCTGATGCATCACCAGTTCTACGCCTGCGGCGGTTGCGGCGGCAAGCGCACTTAAATCGTCGCTGGTTGGCCCAAGGCCACCGTTCACAATCAGCACATCAGCCTGTTCGCTGCGCTCGGAAAGCACCGCAATTAAATCTTCGAGACTGTCGCCCACCGTATTCCGGCGCGACATCGGTAAACCCTGGTTAAAAAAGTAATCAGCAAGCCAGGCTGCGTTGGTATCAATAATTTGACCGTGCAGCACTTCGTCGCCGGTAGAGAGCATTTCCACTTTTATCATCGTTGTACTCCGCGGGAAGATAACGATTTACTATAACTCAAGCAGAATAGATTGACTGAAATGAATAGGCCGCGGCAGAACGCCGCGGCCTGAAAAGATTAGAAACTTGCGCTTACGCCGACGTATGGGCCGTCAGCGATAGTGTTATTACGGTCGCCGTCTTTACCATCAACACCGATATAACGGTAACCCGCTTCAACGCTGATTGGGCGCATGATGCTCCAACGCGCACCGCCGCTCGCTTCCTGGTAGTTTTTCACGCCGCTAGAGAGTGAATCCGGGGAATAGTAATAGTCACCGAAAACAGTGAAGCTTTCAAAGATCGGCCAGCTCAGGCCGCCGCCCACAGCAACGGCGTAACCTTCTTTACTATCGTTCGGGTTCAGATAAACGCCGCGACCGCCCACGGTTGCCATCATAGGCCCCAGGGGAATATTCAGGCCTAAACCCAGGCCTACGATATCGCCATCGTCGTCGTTATGTGCGTAGTTACCGTTGATAGCAATACCGCTTGATTCTGTACCAAAGCCAACACCCACATTGGTATATTTTTCACCCGCTTCACCGCTGATACTGATAGCGCTTGCTGATGCAGAAACAAGTGCTAAACCCACAGCGCCAGCCATTAATAATTTATTCATGCTTTCAATCCTGAGCAGAAAAAGGGATATCCCTGAAAAAACGCCGATTCTACAGTCACAGATGATCTAATCAACGGGCCTGGAATGCTTTTTAACATTCGTTTGTAAGAAAATGAAAAAAAAATGCATTGCCGTCGCCGGATCAAGGTATCGCAATGATAGAAAATGCCAAATTGCTCCTAAGCCATAACATCCCTATAAACAGTTCGACACCTCGTTAAACGTATGGCTGTCACTTACATTGGTAAATGGAGACAATAATGAGCAAGAAAGGATTGACTACTGCCGCCGGGGCACCCGTTGCCCACAATAATAATGTTGCAACCGCAGGCCCTCGCGGCCCAATGCTGTTACAGGACGTATGGTTTCTTGAGAAACTGGCTCACTTTGACCGCGAAGTGATCCCTGAGCGCCGTATGCACGCCAAAGGTTCCGGTGCGTTTGGTAAGTTTACCGTCACCCATGACATTACCCCGTTCACCCGCGCGAAGCTGTTCTCTGAGATTGGTAAGCAAACTGAGCTATTCATTCGCTTCTCAACCGTTGCAGGCGAGCGCGGTGCGGCAGATGCCGAGCGTGATATTCGCGGCTTCTCAATGAAGTTTTATACCGAGGAAGGCAATTGGGATTTAGTCGGTAACAACACGCCTATTTTCTATCTGCGCGATCCACTTAAATTCCCTGATCTGAACCACGTAGTAAAGCGTGACCCGCGCACCAACCTGCGTAACGCCACCTACAAATGGGATTTTTTCTCACAGCTTCCTGAAACCCTGCACCAGTTAACTATCGACTTCAGCGACCGCGGGCTGCCACGTTCTTATCGCCATATTCACGGTTTTGGTAGCCATACGTTCAGCTTTATTAATAGCGACAATCAGCGTTTCTGGGTGAAATTCCACCTGAAAACGCAGCAGGAAATCGCCAACTTGATGGACGATGAAGCGGCGGAGATTATCGCCAATGACCGTGAAAGCTCCCAGCGCGATCTGTTTGATGCCATCGAAAGCGGTAATTTCCCGCGCTGGAAATTCTACGTGCAGGTTATGCCGGAAGCCGAAGCATCACAAACGCCATATAACCCGTTTGATCTAACAAAAGTCTGGCCGCACGGTGACTATCCGCTGATTGAAGTGGGTGAGCTGGAACTGAATCGTAACCCGGATAACTACTTTGCTGATGTTGAGCAAGTGGCGATGTCTCCGGCAAACGTGGTGCCGGGCATTGGTTTCTCTCCAGACCGTATGTTGCAAGGCCGCCTCTTCTCTTATGGCGATGCCCATCGCTACCGTTTAGGCGTTAACCATCACCAAATCCCGGTGAATGCACCAAAATGCCCGTTCCACAATTACCATCGCGATGGTGCGATGCGCATCGACGGCAACAGCGGCAATGGCGCGACGTATGAGCCAAACAGCTTTAATGTGTTCCAGGAACAGCCTGATTTTAGCGAGCCGCCATTAAGTCTCGAAGGGGCTGCGGATCACTGGAATCATCGTGAAGATACCGACTATTTCACGCAGCCACGCGCGCTCTATAACCTGCTGAGTGCTGAAGAGCATCAACGTATGTTTAACCGCATCGCCGGGGATATGAAAGATGTTCCAGAGTTTATTCAGGCGCGTCAGATTGCGCTGTTTAATCAGGTGCATCCGGAATACGGTGCGGGTGTAGCGGCAGCACTTAACGCATTGAAATAATATTATTTTCGGCGGGGTTGATCCCCGCCTGAAGTGAAGTGCGTAATTTCGTAGGTCGGATTAGCGTGAGCGACATCCGGCATTAACCCACAGGGTTAACTGCGCCCGTGAAATTTTAATTCCGCCCTGCATAAGCTCCTCGGGTAAACGCAACCAACGCACCGGCTGCTGAAAACGCGCCACTTTTCCCTGGAGCCACTCGGTAAGCAGCGATAAATCAAAATCGTCACCGGCTTCAACAACCGCTACCGGGCGCTGCCCAAATTCAGCATCGTCAATCGGTACCACAAATACTTGTTTGATTGCCGGATGCGTAACGATAACGCGCTCAACGTCTTCGGGCTGAATCCCCTCCCCGCCGCTGAAAAAAAGATTATCCAGACGGCCGACAATCGTCAGACGATTTTCGTGCATTACGCCACGATCGCGTGTTGCAAACCATCCATGGGAGTTTACTAACGGTTCAACTTTTCCCGCTTTCCAGTAGCCCGAGGCGAGACTGTTTGCGCGAATCCATATTTCTTCATCAATGATTTTCACTTCACGACCCGGCAGCGCTTCGCCAACGTCAGGCAAACCGTCAGCGCGTTTAGCGCAAACCGTCGACGCAAGTTCGGTAAGCCCGTAACCGCACCAGCAACTTATACCTTTCGCCTGCGCAGATTCCGTGAGCTCCACGGGAATCGCCGCGCCACCCAACAACACTTCGCGCAACGCAAGCGGCTGCGACTGTTCCAGCAAACGCCAGAGTTGGGTCGGCACAAGCGATGCGTGCGTACAATCTTGCAGGGCGTCACACAGAGGATGTAAATCACGCACCACCAGACAACCACCCGCCAGTAACCAGCGCCAGAAAATGCCCTGCCCGGAAACGTGAAATAGCGGTAGCGACAGCAGCCAGCTATCGCTCGGGCCGTAGTTCATCACCGACAACACGCCCGCAGCACTCGCAAGATGTGCATCGCTGGTATGTACTGCGGCTTTAGGTAAACCGGTGGAGCCGGAGGTTAACGTCATCGACGCATATCGGGACGGCAGCCATTGCGCCTGAAAACGCTCGCCATGATGCATAGACAAAACAGGAATATCGGAAACGCTCAGCGGCGCTGCCAACGTTAACGCGTGGCTAATGGTTAGCTCGGGTAACAGTTGTTCCAGCAAAGAGTCCGGCAGTTGCGGATTGAGCGGCAACACCCGCGCACCACATTGCAGCAACGCCAGAAAGGCCAGAACCATTTCCGGGCCATTTTTTGACCGCAACGCGACGCCATTCCCTTCCCGTACCCCTTGCTGGTAAAAACCGCCCGCAAGGGTATCAACCTCCTGGCATAACTCTGCCCAGCTCAGGGTTTCGTGGCCTAATCTAACAGCCGGTTGTGAGCCACGAATTTGCGCCCAGTGCTGCCACGGGAAATCTTGAAAAATCATGATGTTTGAAAGTTCTTCGTCTTTGAATAATCAAAGCACTTGTTCGAGGGAGCCTAACGACCAGCATGGTAACGGACTATTCGGCCACTGACGTACTAACTGAGCCTGCATTAACGACAGCGTATCCAGACCTGGCATCGTTTGCGGCGTCAGCCATGCGGCGATGCGTGCCAGTTGCGTTAAACCAAGGCTCGATTCAATAGATGAACTGATAACCGCCGTCAGACCCAATGCATGAGCAGCCTCAACCTGCTGGCGAACTTTCGCAAGACTGCCCGTTAGCGTCGGCTTAATAACCACTGCCCTTAAACCTGGTTCCGCAGCAAACTCAAAGTCAGGTTCCCGCAGGCTCTCATCCCAGGCGATATTAATGCCCGTTTCGCGAGCAAACTCGCGAGACTGCTCGCGGGTTTTGCACGGTTCTTCAATGAATGCAATACGTGGGCGGAAATCTGGATTCACATATTTGGCGAACTGCTGCGCTTTGAGCGGCGTCCATCCGCGGTTGGCATCCAGACGCAACTGTAAATCAGGCATGGCTTCAAGCAGCAAATTGACCACCATGCCGTCGCGCACCGCCTCGTACAAGCCCACTTTCACCTTGGCGATTTTCTCGCCTGGGATTGCAGCGAGCATTTCAAACAGTTCATCGGGATCGCCCGTGCACAGCGGGGCGGCGCGGTAATCCGCCGCCAGCGGTAATTCACCGCTAATTTCCGCCAGCGCACAGCTTAGGCCAAACGCTACCGAAGGCATTTCCGGTAAGGCGCAATCGCTCCCCGTTTGCCAGTCTTGCAGCCAAACCTGCGCCACGTTTTGGGCCTCATCCACCGTTTCAGCGCTAAAACCCGGCAGCGGTGAAATTTCCCCGAAGCCTTGTTTATCGCCATCCGTCAGACGTACCAGCAGCCCATCGCGTGTTTTCAGGCGCCGCTCGCGCAGCACCACGCCCGCATCCATCGGCACCTGAAAGCGCCACAGTTCGACGCGACGCATTACGGATTCCGTTTAAATTTGCTGAAGTCCGGCTGGCGTTTTTGGTTGAACGCGTTGCGGCCTTCCTGACCTTCTTCGGTCATGTAGAACAGCATGGTGGCGTTACCCGCAAGCTCCTGCAAACCGGCCTGACCGTCGCAATCCGCATTCAGGGCAGCTTTCAGGCAGCGCAGCGCCATCGGGCTGTTTTGCAGCATTTCACGGCACCAGCGCACGGTCTCTTTTTCCAGATCGGCATTCGGTACTACGGTGTTCACCAGACCCATTTCCAGCGCTTCTTTCGCATCGTACTGACGGCACAGGAACCAGATTTCACGCGCTTTTTTCTGGCCGACGATACGCGCCATGTAAGAAGCACCCCAGCCACCGTCAAACGATCCCACTTTCGGGCCAGTTTGGCCGAAGATGGCGTTTTCCGCCGCAATGGTCAGGTCGCACATCATGTGCAACACATGGCCGCCGCCGATGGAAAAACCGGCAACCATCGCCACAACAGGTTTTGGACAGGTACGAATCTGGCGCTGGAAATCCAGCACGTTCAGATGGTGAGTTCCGCTTGCATCCTGATAGCCGCCGTAATCGCCACGCACTTTTTGGTCGCCACCGGCGCAGAACGCTTTTTCGCCTTCGCCAGTCAGGATAATGGTCCCGATATTGTCGTCATAGCGAGCGTCAGCCAGGGCGTTGATCATCTCTTTCACGGTCAATGGGCGGAAGGCGTTACGCACTTCCGGGCGGTTAATGGTGATTTTCGCGATGCCATCGGCAGATTTGTGATAGCGAATATCGGTGTAACCTTCCGAGCAGTCCTGCCATTCAATCGGGGCATAGAGCATTTGTTCATCCGGGTAAATCATGGTGTATCCTCGATAAGTTTTCGCAATATATTCGTCATACTTCAAGCTGCAGGGGGGTTGGCTTTACACCCTCGCCGCTTACCTGCAAATCGAATTATTTAGAGCATAAATTAAGTAAGCAGGCACTGAATGCAGCGGGATTTTCCCGGTGCGCATTATGGCCCGCGGCGGCAATAACATGCGGTGACAATTCCAGGCTTTGCGCCACGGCGCGGAATTTTTCGTCCCGTTCACCGCAAAGGTAGTAAAAAGGCAGCGGCAATTTTTTTAGTGCGGCCTGCAAATCAGGCTGGTTACCCAGCGATGTGGCCTCGAGCATGGCGGCGAGAGTAAGCGCGTTATTCTGGCTACGCGTGCTGATTAGTGCACGGCGTTGCTCGTCGTTTAGCGAATGAAACACGGGCTGCTGATACCAGTCAGAAAGAACCGCTGTTAAGGGTTCTGTGCTTAACCGCTGCGCCCAAAGATGGTCGCTGTTTTTCCTCTCATAGCGAGCGTTTTCGTCGGCAAGGCCTGGATGCGCACCTTCCACAATCAGCCCGCACAAACCGCGATTCCCACCCTGACAAGCATGGTACATCGCCACACGCCCGCCGAGGGAGTAACCCACCAGCCAGTAATTTAGTATGTTGTAACTAAGTAGCGTGTTGCGCAGCAGTTTGTCGACCTGGGTGAAATCGCCTGCCACTACGTTCGCGGATTCTCCGTGACCGGGCAGATCAACTAGCAACTGCGGCCAGTCGGCAAAATTCTCGCAAAGTGCTAGCCACTCGCGGTGGCTTCCTAAAAATCCATGCAGCCAGACCAGACATGGCAAACTGGTATTGCGCCCTTCACGGTAGGTCGCGTGCAGGATCATGCCTGGCTTACCTGCGCCAGCAAATGCTGCAAGGTTTGCGCGCCGTCAGTTTCTGCGACGGTTAATTCGATAATTGTAGCTTCCGGGCGCAGCCATGCTCGGGTGACCGCATCATGCAACTCATCCCAGTTCGTCGGGTTGTGATAGGTGAGGCCAAACATCGCCGCCGCAGGGGCAAAATTGACGTTTTGCGGCATACAGTAAAAGCGTTCGCGCTCGACGGCAGGCGTGGGCAGCAGCGAGAAGATTTGCCCGCCATTATTATTCACGATCAGCAAAACAAACGGGGCGGAAACCTGGCGCAATAACGCCAGTGAATTGATGTCATAAAGGGCTGACAGATCGCCCACAATCGCAAGCGTCGAGCGAGCGGTAGCGCGTTGCACACCCGCAGCCGTTGAGAGCAAACCGTCGATACCGCTTGCGCCACGGTTGCTGTAAACCGGATAACCCGCTGGCAACTGTGCGAAAGCATCCACCAGGCGAACAATCAGACTGTTACCGACAAACAGTTGCCCCGCATCAGGAAGCAGTTTCGGCAAACGTGCGGCCACCTGGGCTTCGCCAAATTCTACGGTGCCCTTTTCCACGGTTTCCTGAGCAAGCTTTGCCAGGGGAGATAACGTCTCGGCCCAGGCCGTGCGTTTTTCCGCAGGGTGCAACTCCAGCCACTGGGTGATGTCACATGCAAGGCGACGGCCACGATGGTTCGCAGGGTCGAGGCGGTTGGGTAAGCTGTCCACCAGCCAGTACTCTTCCGGCTCACACGTTGCTTGCCATTGCAGAACGCGTTTTCCCGTCAGGCTGCTGCCAAACTGGATAATTATTTGTGCTTCGGCGAGTTCGGTCACCGCCTGGCTGTTACTCAGCCAGAGATCTGCGCACGGTAGCGGTTGCCCCGTTTGCGATAACACATCGGCAATCAACGGCCAGCCCAGCATTTTTGCCCATACCGCAACCTGTTTACCTTCTTCGGCATTTAAACGCCCGGCAACCACAACGCCGCGCTTTTGGCGCCAGAAGAACCAGTCGCGCTGTTTCAGCGCTTCGAGGGCCGAACCTGTGCGCAACCAAGGTTTATCACTTTTCCACCAGTCGCCAAGCGCCTGTTGCCAGCTCATACCGGTTTCGTCCGGCTCGCCATACAGCGGCTCGGCAAACGGGCAGTTGATGTGAACAGCGCCGCCCATTTGTTGGCCCAGGGCGTTATCAATTGTCGAAACCAACCAGCGGGCAGGAATATCCTGCGTGGGACGCGGTAAATTAATGGATTGCGTTGGGTGAGAGCTGAATATTCCAGGTTGGCGGATTGCCTGATTGGCTCCGCAATCAATAAGCTCTGGTGGACGATCGGCAGTGAGAACCACCAGTTTTTCGCCTGTCAAACCCGCTTCAATGATCGCCGGATAGAGATTGGCAACAGCCGTCCCCGAGGTCACAATAATCGCGACCGGAGCCTGGCTCGCTTTTGCCAGCCCTAGTGCCAGATGCCCTAAACCCCGTTCGTCAAAATGGGTATGACAAATAAAGGCTCGATTTTCAGCCGCCCCAAGGGTTAACGGCGTCGAACGCGAACCCGGCGCGATACACACATGGCGTACACCGTGGCGGGTTAGCGCTTCAAGAATTACCGTAGCCCAACGGCGGTTAAATGAGCTTATCGACATGATTTGGTCCTGAGTCAATTTTGCTGACTCATTATAATTATTGCTGAGACGGTTATTTTGATGTGGGTCGGTAAACAGCCACTCAGAATGCAGCTTTCGTCAGCAAGGTACGTAATCCGGCGGCTTTATTTTCTATTTCCTGCCACTCTTCCATCGCATCGGAGCCCGCGACAATACCCGCGCCTGCGTATAAGCGCACGATATTATTGGTGACTTTTGCCGAACGTAGGGCGACACAAAATTCAGCCTGGCGTTGCGATAAATACCCTGCCGAACCCGCATACCATTCGCGCTCAAACGGTTCATTTTGCGCGATAAAATCATGGGCGACATCGCGCGGCAGCCCCGCCACAGCCGCTGTGGGTTGCAGCATTGCAAGGCATGCGGCGTCGTCAGGCTGCGTAAGATCGGTCCAGATACAGCGACGCAGATGCTGCACTTTTCTCAGTCGCACCACCTGCGGGGGCAGCACGTCGATTGCGCCCACGGTTTTTTGCAAACGCTGGCAAATATCTTCCACAACCAACATGTTTTCACGTTGGTTTTTATCATCTTTTAACAGCCACTGCCCGAGGGTCCAGGCACGATGGTCATCCGGATGATTAGCAACCGTCCCGGCCAGCGCTTCGGTACGCAATGCGTTATCTATGCGCCGCCACAGGCGCTCGGGGCTTGAGCCAAGAAACGCATGACTCGCGTCGAACACCATCAGAAAATGGTAGCAATTGAGATTCACCCGGCGGCTGGCGGCCATAAAACCTGCCGCAGAAACGGCGGTAGTAAATTGCAGGTCGGTTGCTCTTGCCAGTACGACTTTATCGAGTTGATGTTCTTCAATCGCAGTAATTGCGCGGCCAATCAACTGTTGCCATTCAGGTTCGGCGGGGAAATGCTGCTCGCCAACGCAATTCAAACGCTGCAACGGTAGCTGTTTGGCTGGCAAGATTTGTTCGAGGAATTGTTGCGCCGCACGGGCATCATCTTGTAAAGAGGTGTCGCTATAAAGTTGAAGACAGAGAAAAGCCCCGCCGCCGGTGCGCCGCCATTCGAGCCTTGGGAGGAATAAAAAACTTTTAGCGGGATCAAAAGCATTCACGCCGGTGATACGGATGGTCGGTTGGTCGGCGTAATCATCCAGAAAAGCGCGGGCAGTATTTAATGTTTCAAAATGACGCACCGCTCCGAGGGCGGCGATTTCGTCATCGCCATTACGCTGCTGCCAATAGAATTGAGGATAAAGGGGCTGGCTGGTCAACCAGGCAAGGGCATCTGAGGCATTGCTCAGGTTTAAGGCAAACGATAATTGCTTTAAGCCTGGCGCGTCCGCAAATTCTGCGTTCAATGCAAGCTGTAACTGTTGCAGCGCGATGACAACTGAATTCACGTGGACCTCACCTTCCCTGAAAACCTTCAATTATACGTGGTCATGGCGGCAAAAAAAAATCCCACCCAATAGGTAAGATTTTGTTTAACCGGCGCACGGTAAAAAATGCGCCGGTTGGCGCTTAGCGTCGGGCGAGCAAAAGCCCTAACACCAGGCCTGCGGCAGCCCCGACACCAATTCCTTGCCACGGTTTTTCATGGACATAGTCATCAGCACGATAAGCTGCTTTTTTAGCACGATAGTAATAATTGTCTGACGCATTGCTAACCCGGTCTTTGACTTCGCTGAGCGCCTTTTCGGCACGTTCTTTCAGCTCAATGTACTTTTGGTCGGCAGGGTCACCTGAGGAACGCAGGACTTCTTCCAGCGTTTCACTCAGCAAAGTTAGGTCATCATCAAGACGAGATTCATACGGTTGCATCACTGTTCTCCGTGTTTAAGGAAATACTCGTCCGCTAACTATAGACAATACTTAGCCTTCTCGCCTGGCGATTAACGATTCGCCATACCGATATGTGGAATACCGTCTTCGTCGTACACATCCGTTACCGGGATAAAACCGAAGCGCGCGTAGAACGATTGCAGATGTGCCTGTGCGCCCAAATACACCGTTTTGTCCGCCCAGTGCTGCTGGCAGGAAGCCATCGCCTGCTCCATTAATTGATACCCTAGTTTTTCGCCGCGCACGCTTTTGTCGATAATCACACGGCCAATTACCACGGGATCAAATTCACTCTCACTTTTCAAAATACGGGCATAGGCCACCAGTTTACCGCCCTTCCAGCCGAGAATATGGCGGTTTTCGCCGACCAGATCGTCGCCGTCAATATCCTGATAAGGGCAGTTTTGTTCGACAACAAACACTTCATTGCGTAACGCCAGAAGGGTGTAGAGA
The DNA here is from genome assembly GCF_040786275.1 of Buttiauxella gaviniae. Taxonomy (NCBI): domain Bacteria; kingdom Pseudomonadati; phylum Pseudomonadota; class Gammaproteobacteria; order Enterobacterales; family Enterobacteriaceae; genus Buttiauxella; species Buttiauxella gaviniae. The sequence continues at coordinate 3,246,118 of NZ_JBFMVT010000002.1, read as the reverse complement.
TCGGTAACGCTTAATTCTGAATGGTGTAAATCTTGCCAAATTAACATGCGGTTGCCCTCTATTTTATCTATGGGCTTATCTTCACGCATAAAAAAACCGCCAGCAAGTGGCGGTTTTTCTTATCTTCCAGCGAACTCAGTAGAAATCACCGGAGGCGGCTTCGGCCTGCGCCATCCAAACCGGTTTCTCACTGGTTTTAGACCACACGCGATGCAAATAGCTGTAAAAACGAGCGCGATCTTTCCAGAACAGCATCACCGGCAGGGCCAGGATACCCGCTAATACAACACATGTGCGACGCAGGAAAACCTGATGCACAGGATAGTCTTTATATAAAGTCATAGGTTTCTCCCTCAAATGTGACCGGTAGCAAACACCGGGAAAATAGAACTTGTCATCTGGCTAAAATAGTATCGCATTGGCTGAAAGTTTACTACTCCTCCGACCACTTAAAGTCACTTTTTGCGATGAATTTACATTCCCTGCCGTAACTAAGTTACAAAATAGTTAAATAAATACTAATCATTAGTTAATTAATGGCTTTTGCAATTTTTATACTTTTTTTACACCCCGCCCCCAGACTTTTACGACATCTTTGCACGCGAATTCTTACCCTCTGTCCATATCCTTAACGCCTCTGGAGGTGGATTGTGAGTGCAGGACTGATTGCTGGCGTGGTGCTAGTTTGTGTGCTGTTGGGCTATTTGATTTACGCCCTGATTAATGCGGAGGCATTCTGATGGCCGCCTCCGGTTTTTTATTAATTGCCAGTTTCCTGGTCGTTCTTTTTATCCTGGCAAAACCCCTGGGGAGCGTGCTGACGCGCCTGATCGAAAACGAGCCGCTGCCGGTTGTGGGAAGAATGGATTCGCTCCTGTGGAAAGTGTTGGGCTCCGACGCCACAAGCGAAATGAACTGGAAGCGTTATCTCGCCGCCATTATGGTCTTTAACGTTCTGGGCCTGCTGGTGTTGTTTGTCATTTTATTAGCGCAAGGACACTTACCTCTCAATCCGCAGCAACTACCCGGCCTCTCCTGGCATCTGGCGCTCAACACGGCGGTCAGTTTTGTCGCCAATACCAACTGGCAGTCATATAGCGGGGAAACCACGCTGAGTTATTTCAGCCAGATGGTCGGCCTTACGGTGCAAAACTTCTTGTCAGCGTCGACGGGGATTGCCGTGGTGTTTGCGTTGATTCGCGCTTTTTCGCGCCACAGCGCCAACACATTGGGCAACGCGTGGGTCGACTTAACTCGCATTACGCTTTACATCCTGCTGCCGATTTCGCTGTTGATTGCGCTGTTCTTTATCAGCCAGGGGACATTACAGAACGTGGCGGCTTATCAGCCTTTCACCACGCTGGAAGGCGTGCATCAGGTATTACCGATGGGCCCCGTGGCTTCGCAAGAAGCGATAAAAATGCTCGGCACCAACGGCGGCGGCTTCTTTAATGCCAACTCGTCCCACCCGTTTGAGAACCCAACGGCGCTAACCAACTTTGTACAAATGCTGGCGATCTTTTTGATCCCTACCGCCCTGTGCTTTTCATTTGGTGAAGCGGTAGGTGACAAACGCCAGGGCCGGGCCATTTTATGGGCGATGGGCGTGATTTTTGTCATCTGCGTCGCGGTGGTGATGTGGGCCGAAATGCGCGGTAACACGCATTTCACCCTGCTCGGCGCTGACAGCAACATCAATATGGAAGGCAAAGAGAGCCGCTTTGGCATTCTGGTCAGTAGCCTGTTTTCCGTGGTGACGACCGCCGCGTCCTGTGGCGCAGTCAACGCTATGCATGACTCATTTACCGCGTTAGGCGGCATGATCCCAATGTGGCTGATGCAGATTGGTGAAGTGGTGTTCGGCGGCGTGGGCTCTGGCCTGTACGGCATGCTGCTCTTTGTGTTGCTGACGGTGTTTATCGCCGGGCTGATGATTGGCCGCACGCCGGAATATCTGGGCAAAAAAATCGACGTAGCGGAAATGAAAATGACCGCGCTGGCGATTCTGGTCACCCCTACTCTGGTACTGCTTGGCACGGCACTCGCCATGATGACCGAAGCCGGTCGCGCGGGCATGTTAAACCCGGGCATTCACGGCTTTAGCGAAGTGCTGTACGCCGTCTCTTCCGCCGCCAACAACAACGGCAGCGCGTTCGCCGGTTTAAGTGCCAATACGCCGTTCTGGAACGTACTACTCGCAGTGTGTATGTGGTTTGGCCGCTTTGCCGTAATCGTACCGGTGATGGCGATTGCCGGTTCGCTTGTCACCAAAAAATCGCAAACCGCAGGGGTTGGCACACTCCCCACGCATGGCCCACTGTTTATCGGCTTGCTGATTGGCACCGTGCTGTTAGTGGGTGCGCTGACCTTTATTCCCGCCCTCGCATTAGGCCCGGTTGCGGAACACCTTTCCCTGGTTAATTTGTGATTAAGAGGCTTCCATGAGTCGCAAGCAACAGGCGCTATTTGAACCATCGCTGATTCGTCAGGCGCTGATTGATTCGTTTAAAAAACTTACCCCGCAGGTGCAGTGGCGTAACCCGGTGATGTTTATCGTTTGGGTCGGCAGCGTGTTGACCACCGTACTAGCCGTCGCGATGTATAGCGGAAAGCTGCAAGGCGACGCGCTGTTTACCGCTGCCATCAGCCTCTGGCTGTGGTTTACCGTGCTGTTCGCAAACTTTGCCGAAGCGCTGGCAGAAGGCCGCAGTAAAGCGCAAGCCAATAGTCTGAAAGGCGTGAAGAAAACCAGTTGGGCTCGCAAACTTCGCGCCCCGCAGCATGACGCGCAGATGGATCACGTTCCTGCCGCGGATTTGCGTAAAGGCGATATCGTGCTGGTGGAAGCGGGCGATATCATCCCGTGCGATGGCGAAGTGCTGGAGGGCGGTGCGTCTGTCGATGAGAGTGCGATTACAGGTGAATCCGCACCGGTGATTCGTGAATCGGGCGGCGACTTTGCCTCCGTAACGGGCGGGACACGTATTCTTTCCGACTGGCTGGTGATTCAGTGCAGCGTGAATCCCGGTGAAACCTTCCTCGACCGCATGATTGCGATGGTGGAAAGTGCCCAGCGCCGTAAAACGCCAAACGAAATCGCGCTGACCATTTTGTTAGTGGCGCTGACGATTGTATTTTTACTGGCAACCGCCACGCTCTGGCCGTTCTCACAATATGGCGGCGTGGCGGTCAGCGTGACCGTTCTGATTGCGCTGTTAGTCTGTTTAATTCCCACCACTATCGGCGGATTGCTTTCCGCGATTGGTGTCGCCGGGATGAGCCGCATGCTGGGCGCAAATGTGATTGCCACCAGCGGGCGGGCGGTAGAAGCGGCGGGCGATGTGGATGTGCTACTGCTGGATAAAACCGGCACCATTACCCTTGGGAACCGCCAGGCTTCAGATTTCCTGCCGGCTCCGGGAATTGAAGAAAAAACCCTGGCCGATGCGGCGCAGCTTTCCTCTCTTGCCGATGAAACGCCGGAAGGCCGCAGCATCGTCGTGCTGGCAAAACAGCGCTTTAACCTGCGCGAACGCGATGTGCAAAACCTGCATGCCACGTTTGTACCGTTTACCGCGCAAACTCGCATGAGCGGGATCAACATTCAGGATCGGATGATCCGCAAAGGTTCTGTCGATGCGATTCGCCGCCACGTTGAAGCCAACGGCGGCCACTTCCCGCCGGCTGTCGATACGCTGGTAGAAGGTGTGGCACGTGCGGGGGGTACGCCGTTAGTCGTTGCGGAAGGTGCAAATGTGCTGGGCGTTATCGCGCTTAAAGATATCGTCAAAGGCGGCATTAAAGAACGCTTTGCCCAGCTACGCCAGATGGGCATTAAAACCGTAATGATCACCGGTGATAACCGCCTGACCGCAGCCGCGATTGCCGCCGAAGCGGGTGTCGATGATTTCCTGTCGGAAGCCACGCCGGAAGCCAAATTGGCTTTAATTCGTCAATATCAGGCGGAAGGCCGTTTAGTGGCGATGACAGGGGACGGCACCAACGATGCCCCGGCGCTGGCGCAGGCGGACGTAGCCGTTGCCATGAACTCCGGAACCCAGGCCGCAAAAGAAGCGGGCAACATGGTGGATTTGGATTCCAACCCCACCAAATTGATTGAAGTGGTGCATATCGGTAAACAAATGCTGATGACGCGTGGCTCGCTGACCACCTTCAGTATTGCCAACGACGTGGCGAAATATTTCGCAATTATCCCCGCGGCGTTTGCCGCCACTTATCCGCAGCTCAATGCCCTGAACGTGATGCATCTGCACTCCCCTGCCTCGGCTATTTTAAGCGCGGTCATTTTTAACGCGCTGATCATCATCTGCCTGATCCCCCTGGCGTTGCGCGGCGTGAGCTACAAACCGTTAAGCGCCGCCGCCATGTTACGCCGCAACCTGTGGATTTACGGTTTAGGCGGATTAATTGTGCCGTTTGTTGGTATCAAAATTATCGATCTGTTCCTGACCGTGTGCGGCCTGGTTTAAGAGGAAAAACAAATGACTACCTTACGTCCCGCTATACTGTTACTGATTTTACTGACCCTGGTTACCGGTGGGCTTTATCCGCTCCTGACCACGCTGTTAGGCCAGTGGTGGTTCCCGGCGCAGGCCAACGGCTCGCTCATTATTGATACGAACGTTGTGCGCGGCTCAAGCCTGATTGGGCAAAACTTTACTCAGGCCAGGTATTTACAAGGCCGCCCTTCTGCTACCGCAGAAACCCCTTATAATCCGATGGCCTCGGGCGGGAGTAATCTGGCGGGCAGTAATCCAGAGTTAGATAAGCAAGTTACCGAACGTGTAGCAGCGTTACGTGCGGCAAATCCGCAGGCAAAACCAGCGGTTCCGGTAGAACTCGTAACCGCTTCAGCGAGTGGCCTTGACGGGCAGATTTCACCCCTGGCGGCAGCCTGGCAAATCCCGCGTATTGCCAAAACGCGCAATTTGCCGGTTGAACAAGTTGAGCGTTTGATAGTTGAAAACACCACACAGCCGTTGGTCGGTTTTATCGGCAAACCGGTGGTAAATGTGTTGTTGGTTAATATGGCTTTGGATGCACTTCAGGCTCCATAAAAAAACTGTCGGATGACGCAGAGCTTATCCGACCAACCCGGCCAGAAATGGTTTTGTAGGGTGGATAAGCGTCCGCGCCATCCACCAAAAATACCAGGGATTATCTTCGGCCCACCAGGAGTTGTTATGACAGAGGAACCACTGCGCCCTAATCCCGATAAATTACTGGAGCAGGTCGGACGCCCGGCTCGAGGAAAACTGAAAATCTTTTTCGGGGCCTGCGCGGGCGTAGGGAAAACCTACGCCATGCTTCAGGAGGCGCAACGCCTGCGGGCGCAGGAGCTGGATATTCTGATTGGCGTGGTGGAAACGCACGGCCGTAAAGAGACCGCCGCGTTGCTCGACAGACTGGATTTGCTGCCAGCAAAACGTATCCATCATCGCGGGCGTTGGGTTCAGGAGTTCGATCTCGACGCCGCTCTGGCGCGTAACCCGGCCTTGATTCTGATGGACGAACTGGCGCACAGCAATGCACCCGGCTCTCGCCACCCCAAGCGCTGGCAAGATGTGGAAGAGTTGCTGGACGCGGGCATCGATGTTTTTACGACCGTCAACGTGCAGCATCTCGAAAGCCTGAATGACATCGTGGGTGGTGTAACCGGTATTCAGGTGCGCGAAACCGTACCCGATCCGATTTTTGATGCCGCCGACGAAATCGTGTTGGTTGATTTACCCCCTGACGATTTGCGCCAGCGCCTGCATGAAGGAAAGGTGTATATCGCAGGCCAGGCCGAACGCGCCATCGAACACTTTTTCCGTAAAGGGAATTTAATTGCCCTGCGCGAACTGGCGTTACGCCGCACCGCCGATCGCGTCGACGACCAAATGCGCGCCTGGCGCGAAAACCAAGGCCAGGAAAAAGTCTGGCATACGCGAGATGCCATTTTATTGTGCATCGGCCACGGCTCGGGCAATGAAAAACTGGTGCGAACCGCCGCGAGACTTGCGGCAAAACTGGGTAGCGTGTGGCACGCGGTTTATGTTGAAACCCCACTGCTTCACCGTTTACCGGAACATCAACGCCGCGCTATTTTAGCCGCATTACGCCTCGCCCAGGAGCTGGGTGCCGAAACCACCACGCTTGCCGATCCGGCAGAAGATAAAGCGATTTTACGTTACGCCCGTGAGCATAATCTCGGGAAGATAATTATTGGCAGGCGGACGACGCGACGCTGGTGGAGCCGTGAATCCTTTGCCGATAAATTAGCGCGCCGTGCGCCCGATCTCGATCTGGTGATTGTGGCGTTGGATGACAAACCCTCTGTCTCTTCGCCGTCCACCCAGGATTCCCGTAGTTTCAGCGAGAAATGGCGCGTACAACTCCGCGGCTGCGGCGTTGCCATCGCGCTTTGTGCTGTGACGACATTTATTGCCAATCAGTGGTTAATGGCGTTTGACGCCGCAAACCTGGTGATGCTCTATTTATTGGGCGTGGTGATTGTAGCGTTGTTCTATGGTCGCTGGCCGTCGGTGCTGGCAACGGTGATAAGCGTCCTCAGTTTCGATCTATTTTTTATCGCCCCGCACGGCACGCTGGCGGTTTCTGATATTCAGTATTTGTTAACCTTTGCGGTCATGCTTACCGTCGGCCTGGTTATCGGCAACCTGACGGCGGGCGTGCGTTATCAGGCGAGAATCGCCCGCTATCGCGAGCAACGCACCCGCCATCTTTATGAGATGTCTAAAGCGCTCGCCGCCGAGCGCACTCCGCAGGATATTGCCGCCACCAGCGAGCTGTTTATTAATAACAGTTTTAATGCCCGCGCCCAGTTGCTGCTGCCCGATGAAAACGGGGTTCTGAAGCGGGCGAATGCGCAAAGCGAGCCGCAAAATTGGGACGAAGCCATCGCCCGCTGGAGCTTTGATAAAGGCCAGCCAGCCGGTGCCGGGACAGACACGCTGCCGGGCGTGCCGTATCAGATTTTGCCGCTTAAAACGCCCGCAAAAACGCTCGGCCTGCTGATTGTCGAACCGAGTAATTTGCGTCAGCTAATGATCCCCGAGCAGCAACGCCTGCTGGAAACTTTCACATTGCTGGCCGCCACGGCGCTTGAACGATTATTACTGACAGCAAGCGAGGAACAGGCGCGGCTTTCCAGCGAACGCGAACAGGTGCGTAATTCACTGCTCGCTGCACTTTCACACGATTTGCGTACCCCGCTAACCGTGCTGTTTGGTCAGGCAGAAATTCTGACGCTGGATCTGGCGTCTGAAGGTTCTAAGCATGCCCCGCAGGCCAATGACATTCGCCAGCACGTGCTTAATACCACCCGCCTGGTTAATAATTTGCTGGATATGGCGCGTATACAGTCCGGCGGATTTAACCTGCGCAAAGAGTGGCTCACGCTCGAGGAAGTGGTGGGTAGCGCGTTAAAAATGCTGGAGCCGAGCCTCGGCGGGCGTCATATCGCACTGGATTTGCCCGATCCGCTGATGCTTATTCACGTCGACGGCCCGCTGTTTGAACGCGTGCTGATAAACCTGCTGGAAAACGCCGTAAAGTACGCAGGTTTTCAGGCAAACATTGGCATTCACGCCCAACCCGTGGCGGATAAACTGGATCTTGAAGTTTGGGATAGCGGACCGGGCATTCCTGCTGGTAAAGAGCGGCTAATCTTTGATAAGTTTTCACGGGGCAATAAAGAGTCCGCCATTCCCGGCGTCGGTTTGGGTCTGGCAATTTGTCAGGCGATAGTCGAAGTGCATGACGGAAAGATCTTTGCGGCCAATCGCCCGGAAGGCGGCGCGAGTTTTCATGTTATTTTACCCCTGCCCCCGGCACCGGAAATGGCAGAGATGAACGAGGCTTTGTGATATCAGTTCTGATTGTTGAAGATGAAAAAGAGATCCGCCGTTTTCTGCGCACCGCGCTGGAAGGGGAATCGTTACGCGTTCATGAAGCCGATACGCTACAAAGGGGTTTGCTGGAAGCCGCCACGCGCAAACCCGATTTAGTGATCCTTGATCTTGGTTTACCGGATGGCGACGGCATTGATTTTATTCGCGATTTTCGCCAGTGGAGCCAGACGCCGATTGTGGTACTTTCTGCTCGCAGCGATGAACAAGTTAAAATTGATGCGCTGGATGCCGGAGCCGATGACTATCTCAGTAAACCGTTTGGCATTGGTGAATTACAGGCGCGTTTGCGCGTGGTGCTGCGCCGCCATGCAAGCCTTGCGCAGCCCGATCCGGTTTATCAGTTTTCTACTATCACCGTTGATCTCGCCTCGCGGCGCATTACACGCGAGGGGGCGGAGATTCACCTCACTCCGATTGAATTTCGCCTGCTCGCCACGCTGTTAAATAACCACGGTAAAGTGCTGACTCAGCGCCAGTTGCTCAACCAGGTTTGGGGGCCAAATGCCGTGGAGCACAGCCACTATCTGCGGATTTATATGGGGCATTTGCGTCAGAAACTGGAAAGCGATCCGGCGCGCCCAAGCCATCTGTTGACCGAAACAGGGATTGGTTATCGATTTATGTTGTAGCTATCAACAGACGTAAAAAAGGCGCCTTCACGGCGCCTTTTCACTGTTATTAACGCTTATTTCGCGCTTGAAAGCACTTCGCTAACAATCTCAACCGCTTCTTTCTCGATTTGCAGGCGATGCTCTGCACCCAAGAAACTTTCACAGTAGATTTTGTACGCATCTTCCGTACCGGAAGGACGTGCTGCAAACCAGCCGTTTTCGGTCATCACTTTCAGGCCGCCAATGGATGCGCCGTTACCTGGTGCCGCGGTTAAGCGTGCGGTAATCGGGTCGCCCGCCAGCGTACTTGCGCTAACCATTTCAGGGGAAAGTTTGGACAGTGCCGCTTTCTGCGCAGACGTGGCTGGCGCTTGCAGACGGTTATAGCTTGGCGCACCGAAACGGGCAGCCAGTTCGTCATAATGCTGCTGCGGATTTTTACCGGTTACGGCGGTAATTTCTGCCGCCAGCAGGCACATGATGATGCCGTCTTTATCGGTGGACCACGGCGTGCCGTCGAAACGCAGGAATGATGCCCCGGCGCTCTCTTCACCGCCAAAGCCAAAGCTTCCGTCAAATAAGCCGTCGACAAACCATTTGAAACCAACCGGCACTTCTACCAGCTTGCGGCCCAAATCATTCACCACACGGTCAATCATCGCAGAAGAAACCAGGGTTTTACCCACTGCAACATCTTTGCCCCACTGCGGACGATGCTGGAACAGGTAATTAATCGCAGCAGCCAGGTAATGGTTCGGGTTCATCAGGCCCGCAGGCGTGACGATACCGTGGCGGTCGTAATCCGGGTCATTGGCAAATGCCAAATCAAACTTGTCACGCAGCGCCAGCAAACCCGCCATTGCGCATTCGGAGGAGCAATCCATACGGATAGCGCCGTCTTTATCGAGATGCATGAAGCGGAAGGTTTGATCGACGTGATCGTTAACAATCGTCAGATCCAGATTGTAGTGCTTCGCAATACGCTGCCAGTATTCGATACCGGAACCACCGAGCGGATCAACGCCCAGTTTCAGGCCCGCTTTCTGGATAGCAGCCATATCAACGATATCCACCAGCCCTTCGATAAACGGCTGAATCAGATCTTGTTCTTGCACGTGGCCGCTTGCCCACGCCTGATCAAGAGAGATGCGTTTTACGTCTTTCAAACCGTTAGCCAGCAGCGTATTAGCGCGATCTTCAACCACTTTGGTGACGTTAGTATCAGCCGGGCCACCGTTTGGCGGATTGTATTTGATACCGCCGTCATCCGGTGGGTTGTGCGAAGGCGTAATAACGATACCGTCCGCTTGTGCACCACCTGATTTGTTGTGCGTCAGAATGGCATGAGAGATAGCAGGTGTCGGCGTATAGCCGTTTGCCTGCTGCACAATGACATCCACACCGTTCGCAGCCAGCACTTCCAGCACGGAGATAAACGCAGGTTCAGACAGCGCGTGAGTATCTTTACCCACATAGCACGGCCCGGTAATTCCATTTTTTGCACGATCTTCTGCAATCGCCTGAGCAATCGCCAGAATGTGAGGCTCGTTGAAATTATGACGTGCCGCACTGCCACGGTGACCGGAAGTTCCGAACTTCACCGCGTGTTCGCTATTCCCCACTTCAGGCTTCAGCACATAATACTGGGCCGTGAGTTGGGCTACGTTAATCAAATCGCTCTGTTGTGCCGGTTGTCCTGCACGAGGGTGGTTAGCCATTGGCCTTTCCTTCTGACGCGAGGTGTTAGATTGTGCCGCAAACCTTTTCAATCAATTCCGCCGGGAACTGCATTGATTGCATGATGTGTTCGATCATGCTGCATTTACGACCCGTATTGGTATTAGTAATGACCCAGTATGGCGTGCCTGGAACATGCTTAGGTTTAGTCTGGTTGCCGTTAGCAAGGAGCGTTTGCTCGTTACCGGCAAAATAGACGCGGGTGCGACCATGCAGCGATTCGGTCGCTTCACCAAAAGCATGAGCATCGAGGGTATACAGCGTAGAAAGCACCATCATGAAACGGTTAACAGCTTTCTTTTGTTCTGCATATTCATCGGAAAGCAGCAGTTCACGCACCGCGCGAACACGATCGCGTGCTTTGTTTACGGGTTTGGCTTCCGGAGCGGCGACAACTTGTGCTGCCTGGCCGGTCGTTGCTGGTGTAGCAGGCGTTTGGCCGGCGGTAAATTTCAACATGCGCCGTAAAATGTCGGACGCGCTCTCACCAATGTGCTGCGTGTGGCTGGCAATATAGCGATAGAGCTCGTCATCAACTTCAATTGTTTTCATCTTAATCCAGTGCGATATCTTTTCTGAATACAAGTTGTTGGGATTATAGGGACAAATCCCAACCTCGGGTAGCGCCAAGCTTTTGTCACACCACAAAGTCAGACTAGACTGAATATTTGCGGCACAGCGGCAGGATGCCGTTATGATACCCTAACCTCACGAAGTAAAAAAAAAGAACTTTGCCATGAAATTGAATGCTCGCCTGCAAACTGCGCAACAATCGACTAGTAATTCCCCCATCGTACTTATTCACGGTCTTTTTGGTAGCCTGGATAATCTTGGCGTGCTGGCCCGTGACCTTGGGCAAAATCACACGCTGCTGCAAATTGATCTTCGCAACCACGGTTTATCACCACGTAGCCCAGAGATGAACTACGCCGCCATGGCGCAGGACGTAGTGGAAACGCTCGATGAATATGGCGTTGAGAAAGCGATTATCATCGGTCATTCGATGGGCGGCAAAGTGGCGATGGCGCTGACCGCGATTGCACCGCAGCGCATCGATAAATTAGTGCTCATTGATATTGCGCCGGTGGATTATCAGGTTCGCCGCCATGACGAGATTTTTGCGGCAATTAATGCGGTTAGTGCCGAGAAAATCACAACGCGTCAGCAGGCCGCGAAAGTGATGCGTGAATACCTTAATGAAGAAGGTGTGATTCAGTTCCTGCTGAAATCTTTTACCGATGGTGAATGGAAATTTAATGTGCCGGTGTTGTGGGAGCAGTACGAAAATATTGTCGGCTGGAAAAAAATTCCGGCGTGGAACGAACCGGCACTGTTTATACGCGGTGGCACCTCGCCTTATGTGGATGAATCACACCGTAGCGAACTGCTTTCGCAGTTCCCGCAGGCGCGTGCACATGTGGTTGCCGGAGCCGGGCATTGGGTCCATGCCGAAAAACCTGATGCTGTTTTGCGCGCAATCCATCGTTTTATCGACCTAACAGCCGCAAACTGATTAAAAACAGACCGACTGGCCGCAAGATGCGGCTAACGCGTTGGCGCGCAAGCCATGCTGATGTATGATTGCGCGCTAAATTGCGCCAGAGCACCCCGCTCCGTGCCACCTGAATTCCCTGTCAGTAGTCTAATCATGGCAAAAGAACAAACGGACCGTACTACATTAGATCTGTTCGCGGACGAGCGTCGCCCGGGGCGACCAAAAACCAATCCGCTAACGCGTGATGAGCAGTTGCGTATCAACAAACGCAATCAACTCAAGCGCGATAAAGTACGCGGCCTGAAGCGAGTGGAGTTAAAGCTCAACAATGAGGCGGTAGAGGCTCTTAATCAGTTGGCTGAAGCGCGCAATATCAGCCGCAGTGAACTGATTGAAGAGATACTGCTCGAACAACTGAAGCAACATCTTAGTTAGATATCGTGTTATACCCATTAGCATTCGAGTTGCAGGACGATGGGTATAATGTTGCAGTCTGTGCACTACAGGGTTATAGCAGTTTCCGCCCCGTGATGTGTTCTGCTATGATTGCCCTATCTGTGGCCAAATAGCAGCCATCATACCATTAAGTATCAAGAGGTTATTTTACTCATGGCAATCGTAGGCATTTTTTTCGGCAGCGACACCGGTAATACCGAAAATATCGCGAAAATGATTCAAAAACAGCTCGGTAAGGACGTTGCTGAGGTGCATGACATTGCTAAGAGCAGCAAAGAAGACCTGGAAGGCTTCGATATTCTGCTTCTCGGCATTCCAACGTGGTATTACGGCGAAGCGCAATGCGACTGGGATGATTTCTTCCCGACGCTGGAAGAAGTTGATTTCAATGGCAAACTGGTTGCGCTGTTCGGCTGTGGCGACCAGGAAGACTACGCAGAATATTTCTGTGACGCATTAGGTACTATTCGCGACATTATCGAACCGCGCGGTGCGGCGATTGTGGGCCACTGGCCAACAGCAGGTTACCATTTCGAAGCGTCTAAAGGCCTGGCAGATGACGATCACTTTGTTGGCCTGGCTATCGACGAAGATCGCCAACCTGAGCTTACCGCAGAGCGCGTTCAGAAATGGGTTAACCAGGTTTCTGAAGAACTGAATCTGGCTGATATCCTCAGCGCTTAATGCTATTAGTGACGTGGCCCTTTGGCTGCGTCACATTATCAATAGATATTTCCGATTAAAATAATTGCTACAAATTTGTAACTTTTCAGTTTGTCCCTGTACAATGAATTCCTGGAAAATAGCTAGTAAGGCAAGCAAATCGCGACTCAGCCGCAGTTTTCTGGCTTGAATATGCTTTTACCCTAAATAATTCAAGTTGTGGCCAGGCGGCCAGGGAGCTTATCCCCAAGAGCTTACTTTAGTAAGTGACTGGGGTAAGTGAGTGCAGCCAACACCCCCCACAGCTTGAAGTATGACGGGTATAATACTTGCGGTTCCCATTTAGAATTTGCAGTTCTATAATGAGACGCATTCATCTTAACGCTCACCCTGAGTCCGAGCGATTCGTTAAGCAACAGGACAATTTCCGCATGACTGACAACAATACCGCATTAAAGAAGGCCGGCCTGAAAGTCACGCTTCCTCGATTAAAAATCTTAGAAGTGTTGCAGGGGCCGGTGAATCATCACGTCAGTGCGGAAGACTTATATAAGCGTCTGATTGATATGGGTGAAGAGATTGGTCTCGCCACCGTTTATCGCGTATTAAACCAGTTTGATGATGCAGGCATTGTGACCCGTCATAATTTCGAAGGCGGTAAATCCGTGTTCGAACTGACGCAACAGCATCACCATGACCACTTAATCTGCCTGGACTGCGGCAAAGTTATTGAATTCAGTGATGATTCAATCGAAGCGCGCCAGCGTGAGATTGCATCTCGTCATGGCATTCGTCTGACGAACCACAGCCTGTACCTTTATGGTCACTGCGCTGAAGGTGATTGCCGTACAGACGAGCACGCACACGAAATCAGCGAAAAGTAATCCGTCTATCCTGGCTTCCCTAACCCAGAGGTCAGATGTAAAAAAACCGGTGAGGAAGCTCACCGGTTTTTTTATTGCATGAAGATCACCGCTACTGGTTGTTGGTACGGATCTCTTGCCAGATTTTATCGCATTTGGCTTTGACCGCCTGGTCGTTACCCGTGCGGGTTGCCTGAATGCAATTCTGGTAATCGAGGGTGCGAACCGTCTCTTTCTTCGCAAATTCCTGATGCTGTTTTTCCTGAGCCAGCACATTGAGCACGCTTTGGCACGCCTGGACTTTATCCGGATTACCTTCGGCGGTGTTAATACACGCGCTGTAAGCTGCTTTCAGCTTTGAATCTTCCGGCGCTGTTTTCGGTTGTGCGCAGGCGCTCAAACCTAAAGCCATCACCGTCACTAAAATGATTTTTTTCATGCTGAGTATCCTTAAACAAACCGGGCATTCTCATGCCCGGAATCAAATCAGAAGATGGTGAATGGGGCGATAACGATAAATTTCACGTCGCGCTCATCCTGGAAGATGTTGCCGTAACCCCCGCCCCAGCTTGGAATATCGGAGTGGTTGTCGTACTGAGTGAAGTGCAACTTGAAGAGGGTTCCCTTCGCACGACCATCCTGAACGGTATACATTGCATCAAGGCTGTATGCAGACTCTTTCAGACGGCGATCCGCATCGTAGAAGCCATCGGTCGTCGGTTTAGAGCTTGGTTTAGCATCCCATGCGTAAACATAAGAAGCACCTACCGCCCAACCCGCGAGGTTCCAGTTGCTCAGGTCATACATTGCGCCTGCAAATACCGCTTTTTCACCGTTGGCGTTGAAGTCAGAGCGGTTATCCCACCACACATCAAGACGACCGTTAGAAGATGCATAAGTTGGCGTCATACGTTGCAGGAAGTAGCCCTGCTGGCCGTCTGCCTTAACCATGGTGCCTTCAAGACGCAGGTCGACCTGGCCGACTCGATAGCCGAAGGTTAATGCCTGCAACCATGCAGTACCGTCGTACAGATCGTTGACGCTGCCATCAGAGACTTTGTCACGCGTTCCATAGAATTGATAGCTGGTGGTCAGCGGGCTACCAGCAATGTCAAATTTATAGCTGGCTTTGGTGAAGTATTGATCCACATAACCTTCAGCCTGGCCGAAGGCCGCTTCAAGGATCAAATCATTTTTGAAGTCGTATTTAGCGCCGACAGAGTGCAGGTAATCGACTTTGGTGTTTTTATCGTTCTGATAGAACTTGTCCATCTCCAGGTGCCATGGGGATTTATATTCGTTAGTCCACATGTAGGAGAAGCTCAATGCGCCCGCATCTGCATAGTCAAAGTTTGCACCCGCTTCAGCGCCCTGATAGGTGCCTGGCATGAAGCTCCAGTGCGGAGCCAACAGAGTTTGACCGGTGGGTTGGATGTAACCTGCACGCGCCCAGACTGGACCATATTTGAATTTAGCAGCGGCTTTATAGAGGCTAATCCCGCTTTTATCGCCGGAATAGTCTTCGTCATACGCTTTGTTTTTTGAAGAGAATGCGATTTCGTTTGGGTGACCGCTGTCACCATTTTCTGCCATTTCGATAGCAGTAAAGGCCGCAATATCAAGACCGAACATGTCCGCAGCATAACCAGACTGGAAGTCCAGATTTGCGTTCCATGTGGAGTGAGCGAGGTTGGTTTCGTATTTATCCGTTGTAACGTCTTTACGGTCGCGCTCACGTTGCCAGTAATAGACACCGCCGGTCAGCGTGGAGTCATCAATAAAACCTGCTGCACTTGCCTGAGGGATTACAACCAGTCCGGAAAGAGCCGTGACACCTGCAATAGCAAGAGCCAGCGCACTACGTTTGCCACTAAACGTACGCATATAATATTCCTCTTTGACGTATAAATAATCGCTGGACGTTAAAAGACGTCATATCGCGAAAAAAAGTAAAAATGCCTAACGGCTAAAGCGGTTATGAATATTTGCCCGCATTACTGCTGTTCATAAGACTATTTTTCGCGACGCGAATTATCAACGACTTTGTAAGAGTTCATTCCGATACTATGACAGAGAGCACATAATTTATGAGTATTTGTAACAAACAACGACACGAGAATTTTATAGGGTAAATTACGTTAATTTACATACAAAGCTCTAATAGAGAGCGCTCACATAGTGATTGCTAGAATTTTTTATGCTTCAGGATTGACCGAAGAAAATGTATGAAAACGGACTTAAATAACATTAATTCGCAACGCGAATGCAGATAAAAAGTTAAGCTGATGATTATAAAGCGAAAAAAAACGCCGCAATTTGCGACGTTTTTGTCAGATATTGACTTACAGCGAGGGGATTATTCGCCCATTTTCGCCCAGGTATCACGCAGACCAACTGTACGGTTAAATACCAGTTTTTCAGCGGTTGCATAACGGCTATCAAGGCAGAAATAACCTTCACGCTCGAACTGATACGCTTTACCTTTTTCAGCATTTTGCAGGCTAGGCTCAACGAAACCTTGCTTGATCACCAGAGATTCCGGGTTGATCGTCGCAAGGAAATCTTCCGCAGCACCTGGGTTTGCCACGCTGAACAGACGATCGTAAAGACGAATTTCAACTGGCAGAGCGTGTTCCGCGCTGACCCAATGAATAACGCCTTTAACTTTACGTCCGTCTGCCGGGTCTTTGCTTAATGTGTCCGGGTCGTAGGAGCAATGCAGCACGGTAATGTTACCTGCTTCATCTTTCTCTACGCGATCGGCTTTAATCACATACGCATTGCGCAGGCGCACTTCTTTACCCAACACCAGGCGCTTGTACTGTTTGTTAGCTTCTTCACGGAAGTCAGCGCGGTCGATGTAAATTTCACGGCTAAACGGCACCTGACGGCTGCCCATCTCCGGTTTGTTCGGATGGTTAGGCATGGTCACCATTTCAACTTCACCCTGCGGGAAGTTTTCAATGATAACTTTCACCGGATCGAGTACCGCCATCGCACGCGGCGCATTCTCGTTCAGGTCATCACGAATACAAGATTCCAGAGAGGCCATTTCAACGGTATTGTCTTGCTTAGTGACACCAATACGCTTGCAGAACTCACGGATAGAAGCGGCGGTATAACCACGACGGCGCAGACCAGAAATAGTCGGCATACGCGGGTCATCCCAACCCTCTACCACCTTCTCAGTTACCAGCAGGTTCAGCTTACGCTTGGACATGATGGCGTATTCGAGATTCAGGCGAGAGAATTCGTACTGACGCGGATGCGCAGGAATGGTGATGTTATCCAGCACCCAATCGTACAGACGACGGTTGTCCTGGAATTCCAGCGTACACAGGGAGTGCGTAATGCCTTCCAGCGCATCGGAAATGCAGTGGGTGAAGTCGTACATCGGGTAGATGCACCACTTGTTGCCAGTCTGGTGGTGCTCGGCAAACTTGATACGATAAATAACCGGATCGCGCATCACGATAAATGGCGATGCCATATCGATTTTCGCACGCAGGCACGCGGTTCCTTCGGCAAATTCACCGTTACGCATCTTCTCGAACAATGCGAGGTTTTCTTCAACGCTACGATCGCGGAATGGGCTATTTTTGCCAGGCGCGGTCAAGGAGCCACGATATTCACGGATCTGCTCAGGCGTCAGTTCATCAACATACGCCAGACCTTTATTGATAAGTTCTACAGCATAGTTGAACAGCTGATCGAAATAATCGGAGGAGTAGCGCACGTTGCCGGACCAATGAAAACCTAGCCATTCGACGTCATGCTTAATGGAATCGACGAATTCGATGTCTTCTTTTGCCGGGTTGGTGTCATCGAAACGCAGGTTGCACTGGCCTTGATAATCTTGGGCGATACCAAAGTTCAGACAGATGGATTTAGCATGACCGATATGCAGATAGCCATTTGGCTCTGGCGGAAAACGGGTGCAAATGCTGTTGTGCTTACCATTGGCCAAATCTTCATCGATGATCTGGCGAATAAAGTTAGTTGGGCGGGCTTCTGCCTCACTCATCGCGGGTTCCTCTATGCAAAAACTTTCGTTAATTGGCACATGATCTTATAAGCAAGCGCCGGAAACAACCTTTAGTTGCATAAATAAGGACATCGGGGGGACTAACCAGAAGCAATAAAAAAGCGGCTGGAGAAAGACTCGCCAGCCGCTAAAGGCACAATCAATGACTCAGGAGCGATTATTTGCCTTTAATTTCGTACAGCGGAGTTTGCCCTGCAACGACAGAACCTTTCGCCTGGATAACCAGACCGCTGTAGTCGTCGATATTGCTGCAAACTACCGGGCTAATCATGGAGCGGGCATTTGCGTTCAGGAAATCAAGATCCATTTCCAGAATCGGCTGGCCTGCAACCACTTCAGCGCCCTCTTCTACCAGGCGGGTAAAGCCCTGACCGTTCAGTGCGACGGTATCAATGCCCATGTGGACAACGATCTCTGCACCTTTTTCGGTTTCAAGACAGAACGCGTGGTTAGTATTAAAGATTTTTACGATGGTACCGGCAGCTGGCGCGACAACCGTTTTTTCGGTTGGCTTAACCGCCACACCATCACCTACTGCTTTGCTGGCAAAAGCTTCATCAGGAACCTGTTCCAGTGCAACTACATCACCCGTGACCGGAGAAACCAGAGCAGCGATGGTAACGGCATTAGGTACAGCCTGTGGTTTTGACGCCGCAGTAACCGGTGCAGCAGCCGCAGCACTTGCAGGTGCCGGCGCAACATCGCCCGCGGTTTTCATTGCGTTAGCAATTTTCTCAGCCACAAAGCCGACGATGATTTGCACGCTGGTTTTATTCAGACGGATAACACCGGTCGCACCCAGGCGTTTAGCCAGAGCTTCATTAACCAGCGAAGAGTCTTTTACGCCCAGACGCAGACGAGTGATACATGCATCAATACCGGTCAGGTTTGCAGAACCCCCTACCGCTGCAATGTACTGACGAGCCAGCTCAGAAACATCCTGATTAGTATTAGCGCTAACATTAACGTCCTGACCATCAGCCTCATCCCCTGCAACTGCCAGCTCACGGCCTGGAGTTAACAGATTGAATTTGGTGATAGTGAAACGGAACACGACGTAGTAGATAACGAAGAATACGAGGCCCTGCGGGATAAGCATCCACCAGTGTGTTGCCAGCGGGTTACGGGAAGAAAGCACCATATCCACCAGACCTGCGCTGAAGCCGAAGCCCGCAATCCAATGCATGCTTGCTGCGATAAATACAGAGATACCGGTCAGCACTGCGTGAATCAGATACAGAACTGGAGCAACGAACATGAAGGAGAATTCCAACGGTTCGGTGATACCCGTGAAGAAGGCAGCAAACGCACCCGCCATCATGATACCCAGTACTTTGGCTTTATTTTCAGGGCGCGCGCAATGGTAGATTGCAAGTGCCGCACCTGGCAGGCCGAACATCATGATTGGGAAGAAGCCCGCCTGATAACGACCGGTAATACCCACGATACCCGTTCCTTCAGCGATAGATTTAGCACCGCCCAGGAATTTAGGAATATCGTTGATACCCGCAACGTCGAACCAGAATACAGAGTTCAGCGCGTGGTGCAGACCAACTGGAATCAGCAGACGGTTGAAGAACGCGTAAACGCCCGCGCCAATAGAACCCATCTTCTGAATATGCTCACCAAAGTTCACCAGGCCGCTAAACACGATTGGCCAGATGAACATCATGATGAAGGCAACCGCGATCATCACAAAGGAGGTCAGAATTGGAACCAGGCGACGGCCGCTAAAGAAGGACAACGCTCTTGGCAGTTCGACGCTGCTAAAGCGGTTGTACAACTCTGCGGAGATAATCCCCACCATGATGCCCACAAATTGGTTTTCAATTTTAGTGAACGCCAAAGGAACCTGATCCAGCGGAATATGCTTGATCATGGAAACAGCGGCTGGCGAACAAAGTGTGGTCAAAACCAGGAAACCGACAAAGCCGGTTAGTGCAGCAGCACCATCTTTATCTTTGGACATACCGTAAGCCACACCAATGGCGAACAGCACACCCATATGGTCAATGATTGCAGCACCAGATTTGATGAATAACGCAGCTAATGCGCTATCACCACCCCAGCTAACCGGGTCAATCCAGTAACCAACACCCATTAATATGGCTGCGGCTGGTAGCGTGGCTACCGGCACCATCAGCGCGCGGCCAACCTTTTGCATATAACCTAGAATACTCACGTTAATTCCCCCTATGAGACCCCGTTAAGGCTCGTTCAAAGCCGTTTTATTATTGTTTAACAAACCTTGAAAGCATGGCGATTATTCACCAACTTTCTGAGTGTGTGAAAAATTAATTCGTATCGCAAATTAAACACCCTTTTTTTGTGATTAAAATCACCAAATATTGTTATTCCACTCCCCTTTGACTGGCTATCGACTAAAACTTATTTTATCATCCAAAAAATCAAGACAGATTGATCCCGTCATAGTCAGTTTAAAACTGGTTTACCCTTAAAGGGTTCGGACAATCAATCTGGCTAAAGTAATTTTCTATTAACTTATGAGGTGAATGATGAGACTGATTCCCCTGGCTACCCCAGCTCAAGTTGGCAAATGGGCAGCACGCCATATCGTTAAGCGTATCAATGCGTTTAACCCGACAGCAGATCGTCCGTTCGTGCTGGGCCTGCCAACAGGTGGTACGCCTCTTGAAGCGTATAAAGCGCTGGTAGAGATGCATAAAGCGGGCCAGGTCAGCTTTAAAAACGTCGTCACCTTTAATATGGATGAGTACGTTGGTCTGCCAAAAGAGCATCCAGAAAGCTACCACACTTTCATGCACCGTAACTTCTTTGATCACGTTGATATCCCAGCAGAAAATATCAACCTGCTGAACGGCAATGCCGAAGATGTTGACGCAGAATGCCGCCGTTATGAAGAAAAAATTCGTTCATACGGAAAAATTCACCTGTTTATGGGTGGCGTAGGCAACGACGGTCACATCGCATTCAACGAGCCTGCGTCTTCTCTGGCATCTCGTACCCGTATTAAAACCCTGACCCATGACACCCGTGTTGCAAACTCCCGTTTCTTTGATGGCGACGTTTCTCAAGTGCCAAAATATGCGTTGACTGTGGGCGTAGGCACGCTGCTTGATGCAGAAGAAGTGATGATTTTGGTTCTCGGCCATCTGAAAGCTCAGGCTCTGCAAGCGGCTGTAGAAGGTAACGTGAATCACATGTGGACCATTAGCTGTCTGCAACTGCACCCTAAAGCCGTGGTTGTTTGTGATGAACCGTCCACCATGGAACTCAAAGTGAAGACGCTGAAGTACTTCAATGAGCTCGAAGCTGAAAACATCAAAGATCTTTAAATATTATCTTATACCCTGACTCATTTGAGTTGCAGCCAACACCGCTGCAACTCGAAGTATGACGGGTATAACCGGGGGTAACTATGTTTGCATTAACTCACGGTCGGATTTATACCGGCCATGAAATTCTTGATGATCACGCGGTTATTATCGCGAACGGCCTGATTGAACGCGTTTGCCCGCGCTCAGATCTCCCTGCGGGTATTGAGACTCGCGATGTGGGCGGAGCAATCATCGCCCCCGGTTTTATTGATGTGCAGCTCAACGGCTGTGGCGGCGTGCAGTTCAACGATTCCGCCGATGCGGTAACGGTTGAAACGCTGGAAATTATGCAGAAAGCCAATGAGCGCTCTGGCTGCACCAGCTATTTACCGACGCTAATCACCAGTAGCGATGAGCTGATGAAGCAAGGCGTAAAAGTGATGCGCGAATACCTGGCGAAGTATCAGCACCAGGCACTCGGTCTGCATCTTGAAGGCCCGTGGCTGAACATGGTGAAAAAAGGGACGCACAACCCAAGCTATGTGCGTAAACCTGATGCAGAACTGGTCGATTTCCTGTGCCAAAACGCAGATGTCATCACCAAAGTCACTCTGGCTCCAGAGATGGTCGCGCCAGAAGTGATCAGCAAACTGGTTGCCTCCGGCATTATCGTTTCTGCCGGGCACTCCAATGCCACCGTGAAAGAAGCCAAAGTAGGTTTCCGCGCGGGCATTACCTTCGCAACCCATCTTTTCAACGCGATGCCATACATTACTGGCCGTGAACCGGGTCTTGCAGGTGCAATTTTTGATGAGCCCGATGTTTACTGCGGTATCATTGCCGATGGTTTACATGTGGACTATGCCAATATTCGCACGGCGAAAAAGGTCAAGGGCGATAAACTTTGCCTCGTGACCGATGCAACCGCTCCGGCGGGGGCAAATATCGATGAGTTCATTTTCGCAGGAAAAACAATATACTACCGCGATGGTTTGTGTGTAGATGAGAACGGTACGCTGAGCGGTTCAGCCCTGACGATGATCGAAGGGGTACGAAACCTGGTAGAACATGCAGGTATCGCTTTAGATGAAGTCCTGCGTATGGCGACTCTCTACCCTGCCCGTGCGATGGGCGTAGAACAACAATTAGGTACAATCGCTGCAGGAAAAGTCGCCAACCTGACGACTTTTACTCGCGATTTTAAAATCACCAAGACCTTTGTTAATGGTAACGAGGTCGTAACTGAGTAATTAAGGCATGACGACTGGCGGACAGGCTCAAATTGGTAATGTCGATCTGGTAAAACAGCTGAATAGCGCGGCGGTATATCGCCTGATTGACCAACATGGGCCAATCTCTCGCATTCAGATTGCCGAACAGAGCCAGCTTGCGCCTGCCAGCGTCACGAAAATTACTCGCCAGCTTATTGAGCGCGGGCTGATCAAAGAAGTCGATCAGCAGGCTTCCACTGGAGGCCGCCGCGCTATCTCGATTATCACCGAAACCCGCGCTTTCCACGCCATTGGCGTGCGTCTTGGTCGCCATGATGCCACCATTACGCTGTTTGATCTTAGCGCTAAACCGCTTGCGGAAGAGCATTACGCCCTTCCTGAACGCACCCAGGAAACGCTCGAACACGCATTGCTGAATGCCATCACTCATTTTATTGAGTCAAACCAGCGCAAAATACGCGAACTGATTGCCATCTCTGTAATTCTGCCGGGCCTGGTCGATCCTGAAAGCGGCGTGATCCGTTATATGCCGCATATCCAGGTGAACAACTGGTCGCTGGTTGATAGCCTTGAAAAACAGTTCAAAGTGACCTGCTATGTCGGGCATGACATTCGTAGCCTGGCGCTCGCCGAGCACTACTTTGGTGCAACTCACGACTGCGACGACTCCATTTTGGTGCGTGTACACCGCGGTACCGGTGCCGGGATCCTGTCAAACGGGCGCATTTTTATTGGCCGCAACGGTAACGTTGGTGAAATCGGCCATATTCAGGTCGACCCGTTAGGTGAACGGTGCCACTGCGGAAACTTTGGCTGCCTTGAAACTATTGCCGCCAATGCCGCCATCGAGCATCGCGTACGCCACTTGCTTGAACAAGGTTATAACAGCCGCCTGACGCTTGAAGAGTGCGACATTACGGCCATTTGCAAAGCAGCAAATAAAGGCGATGCGTTGGCGTGTGAAGTCATTGAACATGTTGGTCGCCATCTGGGTAAAGCTATCGCCATTGCCATTAACCTGTTTAATCCGCAAAAAGTGGTGATTGCCGGTGAAATTATCGAAGCGGAAAAAGTGCTGCTTCCCGCAATTGAAGGCTGCATCAACACTCAGGTGTTAAAAGCGTTTCGTAAAAACCTGCCTGTCGTATGCTCAAAACTGGATGATCGTTCGGCCATTGGCGCTTTTGCCCTGGTAAAACGCTCCATGCTTAATGGCGTTCTGCTTCAGCGTTTGCTGGAAAGTTAATCCAGTTAAGCCCTCTTTTACGCTATAGTTACGCCTTCTTTTCAGGTGAGCCCGAGTAGTCAATGACCATTCAGAATGTAATTTGTGATATTGACGGCGTGCTGATGCACGATAACGTCGCCGTACCTGGTGCTAATGAATTCTTAGCCCGCATTATGGAAAAGGGTATGCCGCTGGTGCTGCTGACCAATTACCCGTCGCAAACGGGCCAGGATCTGGCGAACCGTTTTGCATCTGCCGGTATTGATGTGCCTGACAGCGTCTTTTATACCTCTGCGATGGCAACCGCCGATTTCCTCCGCCGTCAGGAAGGGAAAAAAGCCTATGTCGTAGGTGAAGGGGCCTTGATTCACGAGTTGTATAAAGCGGGCTTCACCATCACCGACATTAACCCTGATTTTGTTATCGTCGGTGAAACACGCTCCTACAACTGGGAAATGATGCACAAAGCCGCCTATTTTGTAGCGAACGGCGCACGCTTTATTGCGACCAACCCGGATACACACGGCCGTGGTTACTATCCCGCCTGTGGCGCCCTGTGTGCGGGTATTGAGAAAATCTCTGGCCGTAAGCCATTCTGCGTGGGCAAACCAAGCCCGTGGATTATCCGCGCCGCGCTTAACAAAATGCAGGCCCATTCAGAGCACACGGTCATTGTTGGCGATAACCTGCGCACCGATATTCTTGCAGGGTTCCAGGCCGGTCTGGAGACGATTCTGGTTCTGTCAGGGGTTTCGACCTTAAACGACATCGATGCCATGCCATTCCGCCCTTCCTGGATTTACCCGTCGGTTGCAGAAGTCGATATCATCTAAACCTTTAAGGGGTGGATTACGCTTTCGTTTATCCGCCCTCCAAATGCCGCACTCTTCATTTAATGATTTTCGCCTTTCATTGCCGATCCACTAATTTTCCAGCTTATTTCCTCTTCATTTTTCAGTAATCAACAATCACTACTGAACTATTTATCCCCTTTAAGCTAAAGGGCTTGCATTCCCATCAATGATTGCGCATTTTCATAGTCATGCAACGCAGCAGCGCCGCTCAAAAATCAAAAAACGGCAATGCGACATGACAATTTAATGACTCAAGAGAGTTTGCGGAGAGAGTTCTATGTGTTCAATTTTTGGTGTTCTGGATATTAAGACCGATGCGGTCGAACTGCGTAAGAAAGCGCTCGAGTTATCTCGCCTGATGCGCCACCGTGGCCCTGACTGGTCTGGCGTTTACGCTAACGATAAAGCCATTCTTTCTCACGAACGCCTCTCTATTGTCGACGTTAACGCCGGCGCGCAGCCGCTGTACAACAAAGCAAAAACTCACGCTCTGGCAGTTAACGGTGAAATCTACAACCACCAGGCTCTGCGCGCGGAATACGGCGACCGCTACGAATTCCAGACAGGTTCAGATTGCGAAGTGATCCTCGCACTTTACCAGGAGAAAGGTCCAGAGTTCCTCGACGATCTGCAAGGCATGTTTGCTTTCATTCTTTATGATGAAAAACAAGATGCGTACCTGATTGGCCGCGACCATATCGGCATCATCCCGCTGTATATGGGCCATGACGAACACGGCAACATGTATGTCGCGTCAGAAATGAAAGCGCTAGTTCCGGTTTGCCGTACCATCAAAGAATTCCCGGCGGGCAGCTATCTGTGGAGCAAAGACGGAGAAATTCGCAGCTACTACCAACGCGACTGGTTCGAATACGATGCGGTAAAAGATAACGTTACGGATAAAAACGAATTGCGTCAGGCGCTGGAAGATTCCGTGAAAAGCCACCTGATGTCTGACGTTCCTTATGGCGTTCTGCTCTCTGGCGGTCTGGATTCCTCTGTTATCTCCGCCATCACGAAGAAATTTGCGGCGCGTCGCGTAGAAGATGAAGAGCGTTCAGAAGCCTGGTGGCCACAACTGCACTCCTTCGCCGTCGGGCTGGTCGGTTCTCCTGACCTGAAAGCCGCCCAAGAAGTGGCAAACCATTTGGGTACCGTGCACCACGAAATTCATTTCACCGTACAAGAAGGTCTGGATGCGATCCGCGATGTTATCTATCACATTGAAACTTATGATGTGACAACGATTCGCGCTTCCACTCCGATGTATTTGATGTCACGCAAAATTAAAGCGATGGGCATCAAGATGGTGCTGTCCGGTGAAGGTTCTGATGAAGTGTTTGGTGGCTACTTGTACTTCCATAAAGCGCCAAACGATAAAGAACTGCATGAAGAAACCGTGCGTAAACTGCAGGCTCTGCATATGTTTGACTGTGCACGTGCTAACAAAGCGATGTCTGCATGGGGCGTTGAAGCTCGCGTACCGTTCCTCGACAAAAAATTCCTTGATGTCGCCATGCGCATCAACCCGAAAGACAAAATGTGTGGCAACGGCAAAATGGAAAAACATATCCTGCGTGAATGTTTTGAATCCTATCTGCCAGCAAGCGTTGCATGGCGTCAAAAAGAGCAATTCTCTGACGGTGTGGGTTACAGCTGGATTGATACGCTGAAAGAAGTTGCTGCAGGCCAGGTGACCGATCAACAACTGGAAACAGCAAGCTATCGTTTCCCATACAACACGCCAGGCTCTAAAGAAGCGTATTTGTATCGTGAAATCTTCGAAGAGTTGTTCCCACTGCCAAGCGCTGCACAATGCGTTCCGGGCGGTCCATCAGTGGCCTGTTCTTCCGCTAAGGCGATTGAATGGGATGAAGCGTTCAAAACAATGAATGATCCATCGGGTCGTGCAGTGGGCGTTCACCAGTCTGCTTACAAATAAGCGAACAAAATTAACTACACGGGCCTACGGGCCCGTTTTTATTTCTGCATGAATCCCTACCTCAATTCGGGATTTTTCACCCAATAAAACCACGAAATAACCGATAATTGACGAATATTGCATCAAGCTGTTCGTAAGCTGGTCAAACAGACAATTTCAGCCACTTTTCGGGAAAAAATTTGTTGACGCTAGAAGTCCAACTACGCATAATGCGCCCCGCAACGCCGATAAGGTGACGCGAAAAAAAGAAGGCTACTTAGCTCAGCTGGTTAGAGCACATCACTCATAATGATGGGGTCACAGGTTCGATTCCCGTAGTAGCCACCATAATTCTTTTTTTAAGCGCGGGAGTGGCGAAATTGGTAGACGCACCAGATTTAGGTTCTGGCGCCGCAAGGTGTGCGAGTTCAAGTCTCGCCTCCCGCACCATTTTATAGCGTTGCACGGATGGGGTATCGCCAAGCGGTAAGGCACCGGTTTTTGATACCGGCATTCCCTGGTTCGAATCCAGGTACCCCAGCCACTTTTTTGACATAACAGTTTTTGACATAGCATATTAGTTTTGTGCACCCAAAGTTGGGGTATCGCCAAGCGGTAAGGCACCGGTTTTTGATACCGGCATTCCCTGGTTCGAATCCAGGTACCCCAGCCAGTCAAAAAAGAGTTTTGAGAATTACAATTTGGCTACTTAGCTCAGCTGGTTAGAGCACATCACTCATAATGATGGGGTCACAGGTTCGATTCCCGTAGTAGCCACCATATTTTTGGGGTATCGCCAAGCGGTAAGGCTCTGGTTTCTGATACCAGCATTCCGAGGTTCGAATCCTCGTACCCCAGCCAAAAATGAAAAGCTCGCTTCGGCGAGCTTTTTGCTTTTCTGCATCTGGCAACCAGGTCGGATGTCGCTTACGCTAATCCGACCTACAAAATCATTAACGAATCATAATCCTAACGCATACTTCAGCGCCTGACGTTTCAATACGCCACCGCGTTCAGCCGCCATCAGTCCTAAATTACGCATCACCCGCAGCGGCCCCAAACTGTTACTAAAACCAGCATAGAAAAGATCCATTCCACTTTGCATCAGGAAATTGTCCGCCTGCCTGCGCGTCTGATAGCGCTTCAGGACGCGAGCATCTGCCCAATTTTCGCCGTAGCTACGTGCATTAATCATCACATCCATCAATGCTTCTACATCTCGATACCCTAAATTCACACCCTGCCCGGCCAATGGATGAATGGTATGCGCGGCATCGCCGATTAAAGCCAGTCCTTGCTGTGTATAGTGCAATGCATGGCGACGCGTCAGAGGGAAAGCGCCGCTGGCAACGGGTGTGACTTTGCCTAAGCGCTCAGGGAAGCTCGCTTGTATCGCCTTTTGCAATTGTGGCATCGGCATATTTTGCAACTGCCGAATACGCGCAGGTGAGTCGTACCACACCAGCGAAGCCCAGTTATCAAAAAGCGGTAAAAATGCATGCGGCCCATTCGGAGTGAAATGCTGCCAGGTGCTATTCCCTGGCGCTTGATCGCACCTCACGGTGATAAGCATGCAGGACTGACGATATTCCCAGGCATGAATCCCAATTCCAGCCCAACGGCGAACCTGAGAATTCGCACCGTCCGCGCCGATGACCATCGGAACCGTTAAAGTTTGATCATCCGCAAAATGTAACGTCCACTGCCCTGCCTCACCGTGCATGCGGATAATCTCCGCCGGACACAGCAGCGTAACGTTAGAATGCGCTTCCAGGGCCTGCCATAACGCCAGTTGCAACACCTGATTTTCAACCATATAGCCAAGCTCTGGCAGACCTAGTTCATCTGCCTTAAAACTCACGTGGGCGCTTTCCCACTCCCAGGTTTCGAGCTGGCGGTAAGCATGGCTGCGCATAGAGCGAATAGCGCTCCACACCCCGAGGGATTTCAGCAAACCAACGGACGCCGAGCTAATAGCCGAAATACGCACGTCGGGCTGGCTTGCGGCATCAAATGCGGCGGGAGCTTGATGCTCGATCACCGCAACACGAAAACCATTTTGCGCAAGACCGAGAGCGGCAGCCGCACCGACCATGCCTCCGCCGACGACCACAACATCAATTGACTGATTCAGCATGATGATTTTGTCCTTAAATTGTCTATCCTGATTCTACCGGATTTTTACCCAGGTTTCGTAGGCTGGTCACAACAACGCCAAAGCATTACAATACGCCGCCTGAATTCCTGGCTTTAACTGAGCAATGGCAAGTCGATGACCAAAAAACTCCATATAAAAACCTGGGGCTGTCAGATGAACGAATACGATTCATCGAAGATGGCCGATCTGCTGAACAGCACACATGGCTATACCCTTACGGATAACCCAAAAGAAGCGGATGTGTTGCTGCTTAACACCTGCTCCATCCGTGAAAAAGCCCAGGAAAAAGTATTCCATCTGCTAGGCCGCTGGAAACTTTTAAAGCGTAAAAACCCCGATGTGATTATCGGCGTTGGCGGCTGCGTTGCTTCCCAGGAAGGCAAGATGATTCGCAGCCGTGCGCATTATGTTGATATTGTTTTCGGCCCGCAGACCCTGCACCGTTTGCCTGAAATGATCAACAAAGTGCGCGGTAACCGCAGCCCAATCGTGGACGTCAGTTTCCCTGAAATCGAAAAGTTTGACCGTCTGCCAGAACCCAAAGCCGACGGCCCAACCGCTTTCGTTTCTATTATGGAAGGCTGTAATAAGTATTGTACTTACTGCGTGGTGCCTTACACCCGTGGTGAAGAAGTGAGCCGCCCTTGCGATGATGTGCTGTTTGAAATTGCACAGCTCGCCGCCCAGGGCGTGCGGGAAGTGAACCTGCTCGGCCAGAACGTGAATGCTTATCGTGGCCCGTCTTTCGACGGTGGCATCTGTTCTTTTGCTGAATTACTGCGCCTGGTTGCCGCAATCGACGGTATAGACCGCATTCGCTTCACCACCAGCCATCCGATTGAATTTACTGATGATATCATCGATGTTTATCGCGATACGCCAGAACTGGTGAGCTTCCTGCACCTGCCAATTCAGTGTGGTTCTGACCGCATTTTGAATTTGATGGGTCGGACGCATACCGCGCTTGAATATAAATCGATTATTCGCAAACTGCGTGCGGTACGCCCTGAGATTCAGATTAGCTCTGACTTTATTGTTGGTTTCCCTGGTGAAACCCAGCAAGATTTCGAGCAAACCATGAAAGTGATTGGGGATGTGAACTTTGACGTGAGCTACAGCTTCGTCTTCTCCGCACGTCCTGGAACGCCTGCCGCCGATATGGTTGATGACGTTCCTGAAAGCGAGAAATTGCAGCGGCTCTATATTTTGCAAGAGCGCATCAACCAACAGGCAATGGAGTATAGCCGCAAGATGGTCGGCACAACCCAGCGCGTTCTGGTGGAAGGTACCTCACGCAGAAACGTTATGGAGCTAACCGGGCGTTCCGAAAATAACCGTGGGGTAAACTTCGAAGGCACCCCGGATATGATCGGTAAGTTTGTTGATGTCGAGATCACGGAAGTTGCAACGAACAACTCTCTGCGCGGCAAAGTTGTCCGTACTGAAGACGAAATGGGGCTGCGCATTGCACAATCTCCAGAATCCGTAATTGCCCGTACGCGCAAAGAGAATGAACTCGGCGTAGGGATTTATCAGCCATAATTCCGCTCTGTTTTGCCTGTCGGCTCGCTAACACTGTGAGACGACAGGCATTTTCATCGTTTGCACTTGCTTTCTGAATCAGCCACCCAAATATCAAAAACCAGGCTTGCGCCATCAGCCGTCGCCGTAAATAATCTTTTTTATGGCCTGCACTTTTTATGACTTGCAATAACTTGCAAGAAATAGTGCAGCAATACCTTCTACTGGCCCTGTGCGACCCCGAGGATAAGTTTGAATATCGAAACACGTGAAATTACGCTAGAACCCGCAGACAATGCGCGTCTGCTAAGCCTGTGTGGCCCATTTGATGACAACATCAAGCAGCTTGAACGTCGGCTGGGTATCGAGATCAACCGTCGTGACTACAACTTCAAGCTCACGGGCCGCCCGATTCTGGTAAATGCCGCCGCAGATATTCTGCGCAATTTATATGTCGATACCGCGCCATTACGCGGTGAAATTCAGGACATCACGCCGGAGCAAATCCATCTCGCAATTAAAGAAATTCGCGTGCTGGAACAGTCTGCGGAAAGCGTTCCTGAGTACGGCAAAGCGGTGAACATCAAAACCAAGCGGGGCGTTATCAAGCCGCGTACGCCAAACCAGGCGCAATACATCGCCAATATTCTCGATCACGACATCACCTTCGGCGTTGGCCCTGCGGGTACCGGTAAAACGTATCTCGCGGTTGCGGCGGCAGTTGATGCGCTGGAGCGCCAGGATATTCGTCGCATTCTGCTGACGCGTCCGGCGGTTGAAGCGGGCGAAAAGCTCGGCTTCCTGCCGGGTGACCTGAGCCAAAAAGTCGACCCGTACTTGCGTCCACTTTATGACGCGTTATTTGAAATGCTCGGCTTTGAGCGCGTGGAAAAGCTGATGGAGCGCAACGTTATTGAAGTTGCCCCGCTGGCGTATATGCGTGGCCGTACGCTTAATGACGCGTTCATTATTCTGGATGAAAGCCAGAACACCACCATCGAACAGATGAAGATGTTCCTGACGCGTATTGGCTTCAATTCAAAAGCAGTAATTACCGGCGACGTCACGCAAATTGACCTGCCGCGTAATATGAAATCTGGCCTGCGCCACGCGATTGACGTGCTGGCGGAAGTCGATGAAATCAGTTTTAACTTCCTTAATAGCGAAGACGTCGTTCGCCACCCGGTTGTGGCACGCATTGTGAATGCCTATGAAGCGTGGGAAAACGCAGAACAGGTTCGTAAAGATGAACTCGCGGCAGAACGCAAGCGAGAGGCGATGGCTATCAATGCCGCCGCTCAGGAGAGTAAATGAGTCAGGTAATACTGGATTTACAGGTCGCATGTGAAGAGACTAGCGGCTTGCCAACGGAAGTACAATTTCAGACATGGCTTGATGCGGTCATTCCACAATTTCAGGAAGAGTCAGAAGTCACGATTCGCCTGGTGGACGACGCAGAGAGCCACGATCTGAACCTTACCTACCGTGGGAAAGATAAATCCACCAATGTGCTTTCGTTTCCGTTTGAAGCGCCTCCGGGCATCGAACTGCCGCTGTTAGGCGACCTGATTATTTGCCGTCAGGTGGTGGAGCAAGAAGCAAAAGAACAGCAAAAACCGCTGGATGCGCATTGGGCGCATATGGTCATCCACGGCAGCCTGCATCTGCTTGGCTACGATCACATTGAAGATGAAGAAGCCGAAGAGATGGAATCCCTGGAAACAGAGATAATGCTTGCTCTTGGGTATGCTGATCCGTACATTGCCGAGAAAGAATAGTCTGCGTAGGGTTTAATCCTGCGAAGCACATACCTGCAGGCAGCGCACCATCGAGCTGCCTGTTTATCAGTAACGAACATGAGGTAATAAAACCTAACGCCATGAGCGACGACAACTCACAAAACAGTGACACGCCTGCCAGTAAGAAGGGATTCTTTTCCCTGATTCTCAACCAGCTATTCCACGGTGAACCTAAAAACCGTGACGATCTGCTGACACTGATCCGTGATTCTGAGCAAAACGATCTGATCGATCAGGATACCCGCGACATGCTTGAAGGCGTCATGGATATCGCCGACCAACGCGTTCGCGACATCATGATCCCTCGTTCACAAATGGTAACGCTCAAGCACAACCAGACGCTGGATGAATGCCTCGATGTCATCATCGAATCCGCACACTCCCGCTTCCCGGTGATCAGTGAAGACAAAGATCATATCGAAGGGATTCTGATGGCCAAAGATCTGCTGCCGTTTATGCGCAGCGATACTGAACCATTTAGCATGGAAAAAGTGTTACGACAGGCCGTCGTTGTGCCAGAAAGTAAGCGTGTTGACCGCATGCTTAAAGAGTTTCGTCAGCAACGCTACCACATGGCGATTGTGATTGATGAGTTTGGCGGCGTTTCCGGGCTTGTCACCATCGAAGATATTCTCGAACTGATTGTTGGGGAAATTGAAGATGAGTACGACGACGAAGAAGATGGCGATTTCCGCCAGTTAAGCCGTCATACTTGGACGGTTCGCGCGTTAGCCTCAATCGAAGATTTTAACGACACCTTTGCTACCCATTTCAACGATGACGAAGTGGATACCATTGGTGGATTAGTCATGCAGGCCTTTGGCCACCTACCTGCCCGCGGCGAAACTATTGAAATTGATGGTTATCAGTTCAAAGTCGCGATGGCTGATAGCCGCCGTGTGATTCAGGTTCATGTCAGAATTCCGGACGACTCGCCACAACCGAAACTGGAAGATTAATTCAAAGATGGCTATAGCTCGACTCCTTCAACGCCAGCGTGTGCGTCTGCTGCTGGCGCTGCTTTTTGGTGCCTGCGGAACGCTGGCTTTCTCCCCTTACGATTTCTGGCCTGCTGCGATTATCTCTTTAGCGGGTCTTCAGGGGCTGACACTTAATCGCCGCGCTATTCAGAGTGCCTGGATTGGTTTCTTCTGGGGGCTCGGGCTATTCGGCTCCGGCATTAACTGGGTCTATGTCAGTATCGCGCAGTTTGGCGGGATGCCCGGCCCGGTAAACGTCTTTTTGGTGGTGTTGCTGGCCGCGTATCTTTCTTTATATACCGGTTTGTTCGGCGGTTTTCTCAGCAAGCTATGGCCAAAAACGACCTGGTGGCGCGTGGCGATTGCCGCCCCGATGCTCTGGCAGCTCACCGAGTTCTTACGCGGCTGGGTACTCACCGGCTTCCCGTGGCTACAGTTTGGTTATAGCCAAATCGATGGCCCGCTAAAGGGCATTGCCCCGATTCTCGGCGTTGAAAGCGTCACCTTCCTGCTGATGATCATCAGTGGCCTGTTGGTGTTCGCGCTACACGAACGTAACTGGCGACCGGCTGTAATTGCTGCTGCCCTGCTGGTTCTGCCGTGGCCATTGCGTTCCATTCAGTGGTATCAGCCTCAGGCTGAAAGAACCATTGATGTGGCGATGGTTCAGGGGGACATTCCGCAATCCCTGAAATGGGATGAGAATCAGTTGCTGAATACGCTAAAGATTTATCTGGATAAAACTCAGCCGCAGATGGGAAAATCCCAACTGATTATCTGGCCTGAGTCCGCTATTCCAGATCTTGAAATTAACCAGCAAAGTTTCCTTACCATGATGGACGACCTGCTGCGTTCCAAACACAGCTCTCTGATTACCGGTATTGTTGATGCACGGCTTAATAAACAGAACCGCTACGATACCTACAACACCATCATCACGTTGGGTGAAGACAATCAGTACAACTACAACAGCACCGATCGTTACAACAAGAATCACCTGGTGCCGTTTGGTGAATTTGTACCGCTGGAGTCTATTCTGCGCCCGCTCGCGCCGTTCTTCGATTTGCCAATGTCCTCATTCAGCCGTGGCACATACCTCCAGCCACAACTCGAATCGAACGGCATTAAGCTGACAGCAGCTATCTGCTATGAAATTATTTTAGGCGAGCAAGTCCGCGATAACTTCCGCCCGGATACCGACTTCCTGCTAACCATTTCAAACGATGCCTGGTTCGGTAAGTCGATTGGTCCGTGGCAGCATTTCCAGATGGCGCGCATGCGTTCGCTGGAACTGGGGCGCCCGCTTTTACGCAGCACCAATAACGGCATCACCGCCGTGATTAATGCGAATGGGGATGTGGACGCGATGATTCCACAATTTACCCGCCAGGTTCTGGAAGCTAAAGTCACACCAACACGTGGCATCACCCCCTATGCCCACTTCGGGAATTGGCCGCTGTGGATTGCCACCTTGATATTTGGTTTCGCCTCAGTGCTGCTGGCTCTGCGTACACGCCGCAAACTATAACTCCGCATTACCCCAAAAATGGTCAGCTAACGCTGGCCTTTTTTATTTCTGGCATAACCTTTGCAAATAAATACTTATCAGAAGCCTACAAAATGCTATGTCAGTCTCTGCGGGCAGTACGAAGCATTGAGCTGCACCAAACAATGACATTACGCGCACCAGAGTAGTGCAACGTAATATTTTTGCCTTTAAACGGTGCGGCACGCTTCGCAAAAATAAACATCTGAATAGCAAATTATTTACATTAAGCTAGGTTAAATGCTAACAAATAGGCAAAGATTCACTCTGATTTAGTCATACACAACAACAAAACAACACTCACAACGGGTATCAGTGCCACATGGCACGAAGATAAAGGAGTTGGTCATGCAATTACGTAAACTAGCCTCAGCTTTGCTGGTTATCGGAATGGGTGCCGGAATCGCGCACGCAGAAGACGCCAAACCGGCAAACAATGCGCAGCAAAGCACGCTGGACAAAATCGCTGCTAACGGCGTTATTGTTGTCGGTCACCGTGAGTCTTCCGTGCCTTTCTCTTATTACGATAACCAACAGAAAGTGGTCGGCTATTCTCAGGATTACTCCAACGCCATCGTTGAAGCTGTTAAGAAGAAACTCAACAAGCCTGACCTGCACGTTAAATTAATCCCGATTACTTCTCAGAACCGTATTCCATTGCTGCAAAACGGTACTTTCGATTTTGAGTGTGGTTCCACCACCAATAACCTCGAGCGCCAGAAACAAGCGGCATTCTCCGACACTATTTTCGTCGTCGGTACTCGTTTGCTGGTGAAGAAAGGCGGCCCAATCAAAGATTTCGCCGATCTGAAAGGCAAAGCCGTGGTGGTGACCTCCGGTACGACTTCTGAAGTTCTGCTCAACAAGCTGAACGAAGAGAAGAAAATGGATATGCGCATTATCAGCGCCAAAGACCACGGTGACTCTTTCCGTACTCTGGAAAGTGGCCGCGCCGTTGCCTTTATGATGGATGATGCCCTGCTGGCAGGCGAACGTGCGAAAGCGAAGAAACAGGATAACTGGGAAATCGTTGGCACGCCGCAATCTCACGAAGCGTACGGCTGTATGCTACGTAAAGACGATGCAGACTTCAAAAAGCTGATGGATGACACCATCGCTCAGGCACAGACCTCAGGCGAAGCCGCTAAATGGTTTGAAAAGTGGTTCAAAAACCCAATCCCACCAAAAAATATCAACATGAACTTTGAACTGTCCGAAGACATGAAGGCGCTGTTCAAAGCACCAAACGATAAGGCACTAAACTAACTAGAACAGGGGCCGGGATGACCCAGCCCTCCCGATTGACGAACTGAAGCTCGGACAGACTATGCGTCGGATGGTCGTTCCCCATCCGGCGTGAAAGTACCCAAAAATTTCAGGCAACGATCTGAAATACGGGTGCAAGCTTCTCATCAATCTTCGAGGGTAGCGCTACTGCTACCCTCAATTTTTTCTCGGAGTACGTTATGTCTATAGACTGGAACTGGGGAATATTTCTACAGCCCGCCCCGTTCGGCAACACCACCTATTTGGGCTGGATTTGGAATGGCTTCCAGGTCACCGTCGCCCTGTCCATCTGTGCATGGATAATCGCTTTCCTCGTCGGCTCTCTGTTCGGTATCTTGCGTACTGTGCCTAACCGCTTCCTTTCAGGAATCGGTACGCTTTATGTCGAACTTTTCCGTAACGTGCCGCTTATCGTGCAGTTCTTTACCTGGTACTTAGTGGTGCCGGAATTGCTGCCCGAAAATCTCGGCATGTGGTTTAAGTCTGAGCTTGACCCGAATATTCAATTCTTCCTGTCATCAATGATTTGTCTCGGCTTGTTTACCGCCGCTCGCGTTTGTGAGCAGGTTCGAGCGGCGATTCAATCGTTGCCTCGCGGGCAGAAAAACGCGGCTCTGGCAATGGGTCTTACGCTTCCACAAGCCTACCGCTATGTACTGCTGCCTAATGCCTATCGCGTTATCGTGCCGCCAATGACCTCTGAAATGATGAACCTGGTGAAGAACTCCGCCATCGCATCAACGATTGGTCTGGTCGATATGGCCGCGCAGGCGGGTAAACTGCTGGATTATTCTGCGCACGCCTACGAATCCTTCACCGCGATTACGCTTGCCTATGTGTTAATTAACGCCGTGATTATGCTGGTGATGTATGTGGTTGAGCGCAAAGTTCGCCTGCCAGGCAATATGGGAGGCAAATAATGTACGAGTTTGACTGGAGTTCCATTCTCCCCGCCATGCCTTACCTGATGCAGGGCTTGATTATCACCCTGAAAATCACCGTAACGGCAGTTATCTTCGGCATCGTGTGGGGAACATTGTTGGCGGTTATGCGCCTGTCGCCAATCAAGCCGATCGCCTGGTTTGCCAGCGCTTACGTCAACGTTTTCCGTTCAATCCCGCTCGTTATGGTGCTGCTGTGGTTCTACCTGGTAGTGCCTGGTATTTTGCAAAAAGTACTCGGCCTTTCGCCGCAAACGGACATTCGCCTGATCTCCGCGATGGTGGCGTTCTCGATGTTTGAAGCAGCCTACTACTCAGAGATTATCCGAGCCGGTATCCAGAGCGTTTCACGCGGGCAATCAAACGCGGCGCTCGCCCTGGGCATGACGCACTGGCAGTCGATGAAATTAATCATTTTGCCACAGGCATTCCGCGCCATGGTTCCCCTGCTGCTCACCCAAGGGATTGTATTGTTCCAGGATACCTCCCTGGTCTATGTACTGAGCCTGGCTGACTTCTTCCGTACCGCATCCACCATTGGTGAACGTGACGGAACCCAGGTTGAGATGATCCTGTTTGCTGGTTTTGTGTACTTCATCATTAGTCTTAGCGCCTCGCTGTTGGTCAGCTACTTGAAGAAAAGGACAGTGTAATGATTTCCCTGAAAAATGTTTCTAAATGGTATGGTCACTTTCAGGTGCTAACCGACTGCTCAACCGAAGTGAAAAAAGGCGAAGTGGTGGTGGTTTGTGGGCCATCCGGCTCCGGTAAATCAACGCTGATTAAAACCGTAAATGGTCTTGAGCCGGTGCAAAAAGGCGAAATTGTTGTTAACGGCACGCAGGTGAACGACAAGAAAACCAATCTGGCTGAACTACGTTCGCACGTCGGCATGGTGTTCCAGCATTTTGAACTTTTCCCGCATTTGTCGATTATTGAAAACCTGACGCTTGCTCAAGTGAAAGTCCTGAAACGCAACAAGGAAGAGTCACGTAAAAAAGGGCTTAAATTGCTTGAGCGAGTTGGGTTAACAGCGCATGCGGATAAGTTCCCGGCACAGCTTTCCGGCGGCCAACAGCAACGTGTGGCGATTGCCCGTGCGCTCTGCATGGATCCAGTTGCGATGCTGTTTGACGAACCAACATCAGCACTTGATCCAGAGATGATCAACGAAGTGCTGGACGTTATGGTTGAACTGGCGCATGAAGGGATGACCATGATGGTGGTGACGCATGAAATGGGCTTTGCCCGCAAAGTAGCGAACCGCGTGATCTTTATGGATGAAGGGAAGATTGTCGAAGACTCGAATAAAGAGGATTTCTTCAATAACCCGCAGTCCGAACGCGCGAAAGACTTCCTGGCAAAAATCCTGCATTAATTTAGAGTGACAACCCGCGCAGTCCCTGTTCAACACAGTGATTGCGCGGCAAATTTCTACTGCATTGCCTCTTTTTGCAGTGCAGTGATTTTCATAAGCGTTGGGCCAGCCTCTTTCACGCCCTTACCCTCTTGCTCCTTGACCCACTTTTCCTGCACCTGCTGATAGTTTACGGATGCTTCCCAGCGCGCGACTTCACCGGCGTTCAGCGTGCGGACATGCGCGCCATTCTTTCGCAGCGCTTCCACCATTGCATTAAAGCTGCTGTCCATAACTGAACCCTGGGTTTGATAAGCAATTTCTGCTGCACGCTTAATGGCTTCTTTATCTTTGCCGGCAAGTCTATCCCAGTTGTTTTTGTTCATCACCACCGGGTAAACATGCCCCAACCATAGATCTTTGGAGATCAACACATTGGGTGCAGTTTTATGGACGTTAAGATCATAACCGCTGTCGACATTGACCATTAACCCATCCAGCGTTCCCGCTTTCAGAGCATCATAAATTCCTGCGCCCCACGGCATGGAGACAGGTATCGCCCCGCTGTTTTTCAGGAAATCCTGATGCCAGAAGCTCGCAGAACGCCACTTTGTTCCTTTAATCTCTTCGAGCTTATTCAAAGGTTTGGTGCTGAAAAATGCGACCGGATATCCCGTTGCGAGGAAGATATTCACCACATTTTGCTGAGCGAATTCATTCTGCAACGCAGGGATAGTGGCGTAAGCCTTGCGGAAAAACGCGACTTGTTTATCCCCGGTTTGCCCGACAGGGAAACTTTTGAAAATTTGCTGTAAGGGGAACTCTTTCGGTGTGTATTCAGGCACTGCGGTGGTCATGTCGGCAATTTTGCCTTCTTTAACTACGCCGAGCGCGTCATAGCTCCGCGCCAGTTCACTGTTCCAGTGCGCTTCAACTTTCAGGCGACCATGAGATTGTTTCTCTATTTCGGCAAAGAAAACGTCCTGAATGAAGCGAGTACGCATCCCGCCCAGCGGTTCATGATCGGTATATTTCAGTATTTGTGCTGCCGATACCGTTGCGGGTATCAGCAGCGCTGAGAGAACGACAGCCAGCATGTTTCTGGCCAAAGACTTTTTGGGCATCGCGGTTCCTTCGCAGTATTATGAATTTTAAGGCTCAAATGGCCGACGGCTGAATTGGTTATGCCCACACTTAGGACAAACGGGCAGCGCATCCGGGGTGTAAATCGCCAGGTGGAAATGACAGTTCTCACAAACCAAATTCCCAAGCCCCACCACTTCACCGCTGTGATAAACACCGTGGTGGTTGAGATCCTGAAAAACTTCCCGCCATTCAAGCTGAGTTTTATCGGTGATATCCACCAGTTCTTGCCAGATACTCTCTTTAATGACGCGCATGAAAACGCTGTCGGTAAATTCATCCTGGCTTTCGTTGTAACTGCGTGCAAACTCTTCCAAATCTCGACGGACTGCACGCGTCACTTCGTCAACTTCGGTACGAGTAAGTTCCCCGGTTTCGTTCATGCGTTTGCGCGCACTGGCGACCAGTTCATCTATATCTCGCTCTCCATTGCGTAACCGCTCGGTGAGAGAGGCCACCAGTTCACGGTAAAATTGAGCAACCTTGTTCATCGTCTGCCTGTCTCCTTGAAGCGATTCCTGCATTCACTGTTATCTAACCTACTCTAATAGTAGACCTTAATCGGCTATCGCTTTGTTAGATTGCCCAAAGTCCAGGTAAATAACTGCAAACGAGAAATGGGCACTCGGACTTTCGAAAGGCTGTTTTGCCGCAGCCTAATCGGCTATGCTATGCCGATCTGAAATTAATACGTTAAAGCTACAACCTGTAGCTGTCTTTCATCACAGGACCACTGGCTGCCATGCAAGAGCAATATCGCCCGGAAGAGATAGAATCCAACGTACAGCTTCACTGGCAAGAGAAGCGTACTTTTGAAGTTACCGAAGACGAAGGCAAAGAGAAGTATTACTGCCTCTCGATGCTCCCCTATCCTTCTGGCCGACTACACATGGGCCACGTTCGTAACTACACCATCGGTGACGTTATCGCACGCTACCAGCGTATGCTGGGCAAAAACGTTCTTCAGCCAATCGGCTGGGATGCGTTTGGCCTGCCTGCGGAAGGGGCTGCGGTAAAAAATAACACCGCACCGGCACCGTGGACTTACGACAATATCAATTACATGAAAAACCAGCTCAAAACGCTGGGCTTTGGTTATGACTGGAGCCGCGAGCTGGCGACCTGTACCCCGGAATATTATCGTTGGGAGCAGCAGTTCTTTACTCAGTTGTATAACAAAGGGCTGGTTTACAAAAAAACCTCCGCGGTTAACTGGTGCCCGAATGACCTGACTGTTCTGGCAAACGAGCAGGTTATCGACGGTTGCTGCTGGCGTTGCGACTCTAAAGTTGAGCGCAAAGAGATCCCACAGTGGTTCATTAAAATCACCGCTTACGCTGACGAACTGTTAAACGATCTGGATACGCTGGACCATTGGCCTGATCAGGTCAAAACCATGCAGCGTAACTGGATTGGCCGCTCCGAAGGCGTTGAAATCACTTTCGACGTTGAAAACAGCGCTGAGAAGCTGACCGTTTACACCACGCGCCCGGACACCTTTATGGGTGTGACCTATCTGGCCGTAGCAGCGGGTCATCCAATCGCCCAACAAGCGGCGTTGAACAACCCTGAACTGGCTGAATTCGTCGAAGAGTGCCGTAACACCAAAGTTGCCGAAGCAGAAATGGCAACCATGGAGAAAAAAGGCGTTGCGACTGGCGTTAATGCCATTCATCCACTGACAGGCGAAAGCGTGCCGGTATGGGTCGCAAACTTTGTACTGATGGAATACGGCACCGGCGCAGTGATGGCTGTTCCTGGCCACGACCAGCGCGACTGGGAATTTGCCACCAAATACGGTTTGCAAATCAAACCGGTGATTCTTAATGCCGATGGCAACGAGCCAGACCTGTCTGCATCAGCCATGACCGAAAAAGGCGTGCTGTTTAACTCCGGCGAATTTGACGGTCTGGATTACCAGGCGGGCTTTAACGCTATCGCAGATAAACTCACGGCGAAAGGCGTGGGTGAGCGCAAAGTAAACTACCGTCTGCGCGATTGGGGTGTTTCCCGTCAGCGTTACTGGGGCGCACCAATTCCAATGGTGACGCTGGAAGACGGCACTGTTATGCCTACACCTGAAGACCAACTCCCGGTTATTCTGCCGGAAGATGTGGTCATGGACGGCATTACCAGCCCAATCAAAGCCGATCCTGAGTGGGCTAAAACCACCGTTGATGGCAAACCTGCGCTGCGTGAAACTGACACCTTTGACACCTTCATGGAATCTTCCTGGTACTACGCGCGCTACACCTGCCCGCAGTACGATAAAGGCATGCTCGATTCCAAAGCAGCGAACTACTGGCTGCCGGTTGATATCTACATTGGTGGTATTGAACACGCCATCATGCACCTGCTCTACTTCCGCTTCTTCCACAAACTGATGCGCGATGCGGGTATGGTGACTTCCAACGAGCCAGCCAAACAACTGCTGTGTCAGGGTATGGTTCTGGCTGACGCCTTCTACTACACCGGCGTTAACGGTGAGCGTAACTGGGTTTCCCCGGTTGATGCGATTGTAGAGCGTGATGAGAAAGGCCGTATTATCAAAGCCTCTGACGCACAGGGCCACGAACTGGTCTATGCTGGCATGAGCAAAATGTCGAAGTCGAAAAACAACGGCATCGACCCACAAGTGATGGTTGAACGCTACGGCGCGGACACCGTTCGCTTGTTTATGATGTTTGCTTCCCCTGCGGATATGACGCTGGAATGGCAGGAATCAGGTGTTGAAGGGGCGAACCGCTTCCTGAAACGCGTCTGGAGACTGGCATACGAGCACACCAGCCGTGGTGCTGCACCGGCTCTGGATATCGCCGCACTGAGCGAAGATCAAAAAGCATTACGCCGTGATGTTCACAAAACTATCGCAAAAGTAACCGATGATATTGGTCGTCGTCAGACCTTTAACACCGCTATCGCTGCCATCATGGAATTGATGAACAAACTGGCAAAAGCACCGCAGGAAGCTGAGCAAGACCGCGCGCTGCTGAACGAAGCACTGCTGGCAGTTGTACGTATGCTTTATCCGTTCACCCCGCACGTTTGCTTCGATATGTGGCAATCTCTGGGCGGTGAAGGCGATATTGACAACGCACCGTGGCCGCAGGCTGATGAAAGCGCAATGGTTGAAGACTCGCTGCTGGTTGTGGTGCAGGTGAACGGTAAAGTTCGCGGTAAAATCACAGTCCCTGCTGATGCCACACAAGAACAAGTGCAGGAACGCGCAGGTCAGGAACATCTGGTTGCGAAATATCTTGAGGGTGTGACCGTACGTAAAGTGATTTACGTACCGGGCAAACTGCTCAATCTGGTTGTGGGCTAAGCGCAGGAGGAACCGTGCGACATCCCTTTGTCAGTTTATTAGTTACTTTGGCGGTGCTTGTCACCGCTGGCTGTGGTTTTCACCTGCGTGGCAACACGCAGGTTCCGGATCAAATGAAAACAATGATCCTGAATTCCGGCGATCCTAACGGCCCACTGGCACGTGAGGTGCGCTCTCAGTTACGTCTG
The DNA here is from genome assembly GCF_040786275.1 of Buttiauxella gaviniae. Taxonomy (NCBI): domain Bacteria; kingdom Pseudomonadati; phylum Pseudomonadota; class Gammaproteobacteria; order Enterobacterales; family Enterobacteriaceae; genus Buttiauxella; species Buttiauxella gaviniae. The sequence goes on along the minus strand of NZ_JBFMVT010000002.1, from coordinate 3,203,532 downwards.
AATGGCGTTACGCTTGTGGACGACACGGGGACAGGTGTACGTAAGGATATTCCTTCTCTGCGCTTACTGGGCAGCTCAATCGGCCAGGATACCGCATCCATCTTCCAGGATGGGCGTACTGCTGAGTATCAAATGGTTATGACCGCCTCAGCACAAGTGCTGATTCCGGGCCATGATATCTACCCAATCAGTGCCAAAGTGTACAAATCATTCTTTGATAATCCACTGGCGGCTCTGCAAAAAGATGCCGAGCAAGATTTGCTGATCAAAGAGATGTACACCAATGTGGCGCAGCAGCTTATTCGTAAGCTGATGACGGTGCATGTGGCGGACGTAGCTGAAACCGAAGAAGCCGAAACACCGGTGAAAAGCACGCCGAAGCCTGCGACCTCAACCGGCCGTACGTCAACGACGATTCCGGCTGTATCTGGTAGCAAATGATTCGGTTGTACCCTGAACAACTCCGCGCGCAGCTCAACGAAGGGCTGCGCGCGGCGTATCTGCTGCTCGGTAACGATCCGCTCTTACTTCAGGAAAGCCAGGATGCTATTCGTCAGACGGCGGGCACCCAAGGCTTCGATGAACATCACACCGTTCAGATTGACACCAGTACCGACTGGCAAGATCTGTTCTCTATTTGCAAGGCGTTAAGCCTGTTCGCCAGCCGTCAGACTCTTCTGCTTTTGCTGCCAGAAAATGGGCCGAACGCCGCCATTAATGCGCAACTTGAAACGCTGGTGTCGCTGCTGCATGACGATATTCTGCTGCTGGTACGCGGCAACAAATTGACTAAAGCGCAGGAGAACGCCGCGTGGCTGAATCAACTTGCCGATCGCTGCGTGATTGTGACGTGCCAGACGCCGGAACAGGCTCAATTGCCGCGCTGGGTTGCTCAGCGTGCAAAGCAGATGAACCTGACGCTGGATGATGCCGCCAACCAATTGCTCTGTTATTGCTATGAAGGCAACCTGCTGGCGCTGTCTCAAGCGCTTGAAAGGCTGTCACTGATTTGGCCTGACGGCACACTGACGCTGCCGCGCGTCGAGCAAGCGGTCAATGACGCGGCCCATTTCACGCCCTTCCATTGGGTTGATGCGATTCTTGCCGGGAAGAGCAAACGCGCGCTGCATATTCTTCAGCAGCTCAGGCTTGAAGCCAGTGAGCCGGTTATCTTGCTACGCACGCTTCAGCGTGAATTACTGCAACTGGTCAATCTCAAACGTCAGTCGGCAAGCACTCCGCTTCGCACGTTGTTTGATCAACAGCGTGTCTGGCAAAACCGCCGTGCGCTCGTGACGGAAGCACTCAATCGCTTATCAGCGGAGCAGCTTTATCAGGCGGTTCGTTTGTTAAGCCAAATTGAGCTGACGCTGAAACAAGATTACGGGCAATCGGTCTGGGCGGATCTTGAAGGGCTGTCACTACTGCTGTGCCATAAAGCGTTACCGGACATTTTCATTAATGGCTAACAGCACACCGCGTTTATCTGCCCTGTATGGCGGGACATTCGATCCCATCCACTACGGGCATTTAAAACCGGTCGAAGCGCTGGCAAAACAGGTGAGGCTGCATCAGGTCACCATCATGCCGAACAATGTCCCTCCCCATCGTCCTCAGCCTTTGGCAAGTAGCCAGCAACGCAAAAAGATGGTGGAGCTTGCCATTGCCGGAAACCCACTTTTCCGCCTGGATGACCGCGAATTACAGCGCGAAACGCCTTCGTACACGGTAGAAACTCTCGAACAACTGCGTGCAGAAATTGGCGCTGAACAGCCGCTGGCGTTTATTGTGGGGCAAGATTCTTTACTGAGTCTGCAGCGCTGGCACCGTTGGGAAACCCTGCTGACGCTCTGCCATCTGTTAGTTTGCCAGCGCCCCGGGTATTCTCTGTCAATGAATACGTCCGAAGAACAGCGCTGGCTAGATGCGCATCAAACTTCCTCGGTGGAAGCCCTTCATGCGCAGCCTGCGGGTAAAATTTACCTCGCCCAGACGCCGATGTATGATATTTCAGCCACCACGATTCGCCAGCGTTTAGAGCAGCATCTGGCATGCGATGATTTGCTTCCCCCCGCCGTCGCAGAGTTTATTCGCCAGCACCATCTTTATGGCTAAGCACCTGCCGCAACGCTTCCAGTAATTTGTCATTATCTGCCGGGCTTTTAATTGCCACGCGATAATAACGCACGTCAAGCCCTGGATAATTTGCGCAGTGGCGAATCAAGATATTCTTTTCGAGCAGCGCCCGCTGCAAATCGACACCTTCAATATCACAGCGTAAGAAAATATAGTTCGCTCTGGGCGGCCAAACCGTAATACCCGGTAGCGCATTCAGCGCATTAAACAAACGAGGTTGTTCATTACTGAGCCAGTGATGACTCGCTTCTATATAAGTGCTGTCGTTGAGAATTACTTCGCCTGCCAGGGCGGCAAAGGCATTAATTGTCCAGGGCTCTCTTTGCTCACGAATACGCCCGACGGTCACGGTATCGGCGCTGACTAAATAACCCAGGCGTAAACCGGCTATGGCAAAAAATTTGGTGAGCGAACGTAAAACATAAAGCCTTGGGAAATTCGATAAATGGGGAATTAACCCTGGTTCATCCGGAATGAAATCAAGAAAGGCTTCATCAACGATCAACGCAATATTGTTTTCACGACAGCGCTGCGCAACGGCGAGCAGTAACGATCTGTCCAGCAACAGGCCTGTTGGGTTATTTGGCGTACATAAAAACAGGCAATCCAGATCGGAGGATAATGCCGAAAGTAAGGACGCCTCAGGTTGCCAGCCCTGCTCTTCTGAAAGGTGAAAATCCGTTATCTCACATCCCACACGCGCAAGAGCACGGCGGTACTCCGCAAATCCCGGCGTCAACAATAAGGCTTTGCGAGGAGAAAGCTGCTGCACCAGGTTAAATATCAGCTCCGTTTCGCCATTTCCTGCCAGAACCCATTCCTGCGGAATTTTATGATGATTTGCCAGCGCCTGATGTAACGCTCGATATTCCACATCAGGGTAGCGTTCAGCCAGCACCAGATTTTCAGTAATTGCTCGCTTTAAAGAATCTGGCATGCCTAGCGGATTTATGTTCGCGCTAAAGTCGATCAAGGTATTCGCATCCACACCCATTACGGCTGCGGCTTCAATAATATTGCCACCGTGTTGACTACTGAACGCCATACTTCCCCCATAAAACAGACCTCGAATCGTGAAGCGCAATGATACACTTATGCCCTTGCCAGCCAACGTATGCGCGAGGTTTAAATGAAATTATGGTTAGTGCGCCATGGGCAAACCCAGGCAAATGTAGAGGGTTTATACAGCGGAATTTCCGAAACGCCATTAACGGAACTTGGCGTTGCTCAGGCGCAAGCCGTAGGTCGCATGTTGGATAACGTTACTTTCGAAAAGGTACTGTGCAGCGGGCTTGGCCGGGCGCAGCACACCACCGAATTAATTCTCCAACAGCGAAAAATACCGGTTATCACCGAGCAGCTTCTCAATGAGATGAATTTTGGTGACTGGGAGATGCGCCACCATCGCGATTTACAGCGCCTTGATAGCGCAAATTATGCCGCCTGGTGTAATGACTGGCAGAACGTAGTGCCGAACAATGGAGAAGGATTTCAGCTTTTCTCCCGGCGCATCAGCACTTTTGCGAAGTCCTTATCTTCAATGCAGGGAAGCGAGAATATTCTGATTGTGAGTCATCAAGGGGTACTCAGTCTACTTATTGCAACGCTACTCAATATGCCTCCGGCGTCGCTGTGGCATTTTGTGATTGAACAAGGCGCATGGAGCTCAATTGAGATTCGCGACGACTTCACCACGCTAAGAACCCTTAATAATCGCGCTGTTTATCACCCATTATCATGACTTGTCGGTATTACAGTTATCGTCAACCATTGACACTACAGTCCAGGCTGTTATGCTCCGCTGCCATAATTTCCTGCCCGCAAGCATGACTTTCCAAAATAGTTTTACAAAAATGGCGATGCAAACCAGGCTACTCGGTGGGATGATACCCCGCTTTGAGCGCCGCATTGCTGACTCGTCAGTAAGACTTCCCCATCCAATGGGTTAAATGCGGGCGACATCGAACACACTCTACTTTTCCCAGGGGGAACACTTGCAGGGTAAAGAATTCCAAGATTTCATCGTCGATAAAATTGACGACCTCAAAGGCCAGGACATCATTGCTCTGGATGTTCAGGGTAAATCAAGCATCACTGATTGCATGATTATCTGTACCGGTACTTCCAACCGTCACGTTATGTCTATTGCAGAACACGTCGTTGAATCATCCCGTAAAGCAGGCGTAGATGCACTGGGTGTTAAAGGCGTAAACGCAACTGACTGGGTAGTTGTTGACCTTGGCGAAGTTATCGTCCACGTCATGCAAGAAGAAAGCCGCCAGTTGTACGAACTGGAAAAACTCTGGGGTTAATGCGTGAAGCTGCAATTAGTCGCAGTTGGCACAAAAATGCCTGACTGGGTACAAACCGGCTTCACCGAGTACCTGCGTCGTTTTCCAAAAGATATGCCATTTGAACTGGTAGAGATTCCCGCAGGAAAACGCAGCAAAAATGCTGATATCAAACGTATTCTTGAAAAAGAAGGCGAGATGATGTTGGCAGCCGCCGGCAAGGGCAACCGAATTGTCACGCTGGATATCCCGGGGCAACCATGGGATACGCCGCACCTTGCCGTGCAGCTCGAACGCTGGAAACAGGATGGTCGTGACGTTAGCTTGCTGATTGGCGGGCCGGAAGGGCTTGCCCCGGCGTGTAAAGCTGCCGCAGAACAGAGCTGGTCGCTTTCCAATTTGACGATGCCGCATCCTTTAGTGCGGGTGTTGGTCGCTGAAAGCCTGTACCGCGCGTGGAGCATTACGACCAACCATCCTTATCACCGTGAGTAAATATCGTCAGGTAGAACAAAGCTGCGGATGAAATTACAGAATTCTTTTCGTGACTATACCGCTGAGTCTGCGCTTTTTGTGCGCCGGGCGCTGGTCGCGTTTCTCGGTATTTTGGTGCTAAGCGGTGTGCTTATCGCCAACCTTTATAATTTGCAGATCGTCCGTTTCACCGACTACCAAACCCGTTCGAATGAAAACCGTATAAAATTGGTTCCAATCCCACCTAGTCGCGGGATTATCTACGATCGCAACGGCACCCCGCTGGCACTCAACCGCACCATTTATCAGGTAGAAATGATGCCAGAAAAAGTGGATGACGTGCAGGCGACGCTTGAAGCATTACGCTCGGTGGTGGATTTAACTGACGACGATATTGCTAATTTTAAGAAAGAACGTGCCCGCTCGCATCGCTTTACCTCTATTCCGGTTAAAACCAATCTGACCGAAGTGCAGGTTGCACGTTTTGCCGTAAACCAGTACCGCTTTCCGGGCGTGGAAGTGAAGGGCTATAAACGCCGCTTCTATCCTTATGGTTCAGCCCTGACACACGTCATTGGCTACGTATCTAAAATCAACGATAAAGACGTTGAACGCCTCGATAAAGACGGCAAGCTTGCAAACTACGCCTCAACCCATGACATCGGTAAGCTCGGTATTGAGCGTTACTACGAAGATGTCCTGCATGGCCAAACCGGCTATGAAGAAGTTGAAGTGAACAACCGCGGTCGCGTTATTCGTCAGCTCAAAGAAGTGCCGCCGCAAGCCGGGCACGATATCTATCTGACTATCGACCTGAAACTCCAGAATTATATTGAGACGTTACTTGCGGGAAGCCGTGCAGCAGTGGTAGTTACCGACCCGCGCACCGGCGGTATTCTGGCGTTAGTTTCCATGCCAAGTTACAACCCTAACCTGTTTGTAGACGGCATCTCGACTAAAGACTATTCGGGTTTACTCAATGACCCGAATACGCCGCTAATCAACCGTGCAACGCAGGGGGTTTACCCGCCAGCATCGACGGTGAAACCTTACATGGCAGTCTCCGCGTTAAGCGCCGGCGTCATTACTCGCAATACTTCGCTATTTGACCCAGGCTGGTGGCAGTTACCCGGCTCTGAAAAACGTTATCGCGACTGGAAAAAATGGGGCCACGGCCGCCTGAATGTCACCAAAGCGCTGGAAGAATCTGCAGATACCTATTTCTATCAGGTCGCCTATGACATGGGTATCGACCGCATGGGCGAGTGGATGCGCAAATTTGGCTACGGGCACTTTACGGGTATCGATCTTTCCGAGGAGAGAGCCGGTAACATGCCAACGCGCGAATGGAAACTGAAACGCTTTAAAAAGCCATGGTATCAGGGCGACACCATTCCGGTCGGTATCGGCCAGGGTTACTGGACCGCAACACCGATTCAAATGAGTAAAGCGATGATGATCCTGATTAACGATGGCATCGTTCGCGTTCCACATTTCCTGATGAGTACGGTTGAGAACGGGAAGCAAGTTCCCTGGCAGCAGCCCGTGCAGCCGCCGGTTGGCGATATTCACTCCGGCTTCTGGGAAATTGCTAAAGACGGAATGTATGGCGTGGCAAACCGCCCTAACGGAACGGCGCATAAGTATTTTGCTAACGCACCCTACAAAATCGCCGCAAAATCAGGGACGGCGCAGGTATTTGGCCTGAAAGCCAATGAAACCTATAACGCCCATAAAATTGCTGAACGTTTACGTGACCATAAATTAATGACCGCGTTTGCTCCTTACGATAATCCACAGGTTTCCGTCACCATGATTCTGGAAAACGGCGGCGCAGGCCCCGCTGTAGGCACCATCATGCGCCAGATCCTCGACCATATTATGCTCGGGGATAACAATACGGTACTGCCTACTGAAGTACCCGCGTCACCAGGGGCTGAGGACCAATGACCATGACTGATAATCCAAACAAGAAGTCGTTCTGGGATAAAATCCATATCGACCCGATCTTCCTTTTGACCATTCTGGCGCTGCTAATCTTTAGTGCGCTGGTTATCTGGAGCGCCAGTGGCCAGGATATGGACATGATGGAGCGTAAGATTGGCCAAATCTTAATGGGCCTGGTAGTGATGATCGTGATGGCACAGATCCCCCCGCGAGTGTATGAAGGCTGGGCGCCGTATCTGTATATCGTCTGTATTATCTTGCTGGTCGCGGTGGATGCATTTGGAGCGATCTCCAAAGGGGCCCAGCGCTGGTTGGATCTGGGGATCGTGCGATTCCAGCCATCAGAAATAGCCAAAATTGCCGTGCCGCTAATGGTTGCGCGTTTTATCAACCGCGATGTCTGCCCCCCGACGCTAAAAAATACCGGTATCGCACTGGTGCTTATTTTCATGCCGACGCTGCTGGTTGCCGCGCAGCCCGATCTTGGTACCTCAATTCTTATTGCTGCATCCGGACTGTTCGTCCTGTTCCTGTCTGGTATGAGCTGGAAACTGATTGGCGTTGCAGTCCTGTTGGTCGCCGCCTTCATTCCGATCCTTTGGTTCTTCCTGATGCATGATTATCAGCGTGCACGCGTAATGATGCTGCTTGATCCTGAAAGTGACCCACTCGGCGCGGGCTATCATATTATTCAGTCTAAAATTGCTATTGGTTCCGGCGGATTACGCGGCAAAGGCTGGTTACACGGAACACAGTCGCAGCTTGAATTTTTACCTGAACGTCATACTGACTTTATCTTCGCAGTACTTGCCGAAGAGTTAGGCCTGGTGGGGGTTCTGGTGCTGCTGGCGCTCTATTTGTTGCTCATTATGCGCGGCCTTATCATTGCGGCTCGCGCGCAAACCACATTTGGCCGAGTAATGGCCGGTGGGCTAATGTTAATTTTATTCGTATATGTGTTTGTTAACATTGGCATGGTTAGTGGTATCTTACCGGTGGTCGGCGTACCTTTGCCGCTGGTGAGTTACGGGGGCTCGGCCCTGATCGTTCTGATGGCCGGGTTTGGTATCGTAATGTCGATCCATACCCACCGAAAAATGTTATCAAAAAGCGTGTAAGTGGATGAGGTGCGTAATGGTTAAGCGTTGGCTTGGGATCTGTGTCGTTGCTGCAATACTGGCTGGCTGCTCGTCTGATGACGGCGACCAACAACAGGTAAGCCAGCAACCGCAACCGGCGGTGTGTAATGGCCCGATGGTTGAAATAAGCGGCGCCGACCCGCGCTTCGAACCGTTAAATCCTTCGGTAAATCAGGATTACGAAAACAACGGTAAGCGCTACAAAATCGTGCAGAACCCGGCTAACTTTAGCCAGGCTGGTCTTGCCGCCATTTATGACGCAGAACCAGGCAGCAATCTGACGGCATCCGGCGAAGCGTTCGACCCGTCTGCACTGACCGCAGCACACCCAACGCTGCCGATTCCAAGCTATGCACGTATTACTAACCTCGCCAATGGCCGCATGGTGGTGGTGCGTATTAACGACCGTGGCCCATACGGCAATGACCGTGTGATTTCATTATCTCGTGCCGCAGCCGATCGTTTGAACACGTCCAACAATACTAAAGTGCGTATCGACCCTATTCTGGTAGCCCAGGACGGCACGATGTCAGGCCCTGGCACCGCATGTACCACTATCGCCAAACAAACCTACGCCCTGCCCGCTCGCCCTGACTTAAACGGTGGGATGGGGAGCGCCTCTTCCGGTATGCCAGTGGCAGCACCTGAAGGCGATGTGCGCGCAATCAGTAATTCAACCCTGCAAAGTGAAGACACAACCGGTGCCCCAGTTAAAAGCAGTGGCTTCCTGGGCGCAGCAACACCGCTTGCCCCTGGCGTAATCGAAAGTGACCAACCAGAAGTGGCGGCCACACCGGCTGTATCTGCAGCACCTGTTCAAACCGCAGCGCCGGTGCAACAAACCGCCCCCGTCACCGCCCCGGGTTCAGTTCAGGGTAGCGTACAAAGCGCCGCGCCCGTCGCCGCCGCATCAGGCCGTTATGTAGTTCAAGTGGGTGCCGTAAGCGATCAGGCTCGCGCCGCACAGTGGCAGCAGAAACTGAGTCAGCAATTTGGCGTACCGGGCCAGGTTTCCAGCAATGGCGCCATGTTCCGTGTGCAGCTTGGGCCTTTCGGTAGCAGAGGCGAAGCAAGCGCCCTGCAACAACGCCTGATGAGCGAAGCCCAACAGCAATCTTTCATCACTAACGCACCCGCTATGTAAGTGGTTGTGTCTGGCATCCGTCCTGCGTCAATTAATGTAAATTCCATTAACAAATGATGCGCAAAGACGGATGCCAGCAAAAATCGCTTTTGCTATAGTAAGGCACTTTTTTTTATTCCTATCATGGATGTCGTTGTTCTAATCATGAATACAGCCCCTTCTTTTCGTTTTGTTAAACGCCTGGCGCTGACTACCGCGCTAACTCTTTCGGCGATGGCAGCCGCACACGCTGACGACCTGAACATTAAAACCATGATCCCAGGCGTGCCGCAGATTGATGCGGAAGCGTACATCCTGATTGATTACAACTCTGGCAAGGTTCTGGCCGAATCCAACGCCGATGCCCGCCGTGATCCTGCAAGCCTGACGAAAATGATGACCAGCTACGTCATCGGCCAGGCGATGAAAGCCGGTAAATTTAACGAAAGCTCCATTGTGACGGTTGGACAGGACGCCTGGGCGACCGGTAACCCAGTATTTAAAGGTTCATCATTGATGTTCCTGAAACCAGGCATGCAGGTACCCGTATCGCAGTTGATCCGCGGTATTAACCTGCAATCTGGTAACGATGCATGCGTGGCAATGGCCGACTTTGTGGCAGGCAGCCAGGATGCATTCGTCGGTCTGATGAATAGCTACGTTTCTGCACTTGGTCTGAAGAATACCCATTTCCAGACCGTCCATGGCCTGGATGCAGAAGGTCAGTACAGCTCCGCGCGTGATATGGCGCTTATCGGCCAAGCGTTGATTCGTGATGTTCCTAACGAATACTCAATCTACAAAGAGAAAGAGTTCACGTTTAACAATATCCGCCAGATCAACCGGAACGGTTTGCTGTGGGATACCAGCCTGCAAGTTGACGGTATCAAAACCGGCCATACTGACGCCGCAGGTTATAACCTTGTGGCATCCGCAACCGAAGGCCAGATGCGCCTGATTTCCGCCGTATTGGGTGGGCACACTTATAAGGGCCGTGAAACAGAGAGCAAAAAGCTGCTGACCTGGGGCTTCCGCTTCTTTGAAACCGTTTCTCCGCTGAAAGCTGGCAAAGAATTCGCCTCAGAACCCGCGTGGTTTGGTGATAACGACCGTGCATCTTTGGGCGTAGATAAAGACGTTTACCTGACGATTCCACGTGGTCGTATGAAAGACCTGAAAGCCAGTTACGTGCTCAATACCACCGAACTGCACGCGCCGCTGCAAAAAAACCAGGTTGTGGGCACCATCAATTTCCAACTGGATGGCAAAACTATCGAACAGCGTCCGCTGGTCGTGCTTCAAGAAATGCCTGAAGGTAACTTCTTCAGCCGTATGATTGATTATATCAAATTGATGTTCCATCACTGGTTTGGTTAATAATTGAACACTTGAAAGAGTGGAAGTCATCCCCATATACTATGAATCAAAGCAACTCCCGCCCCTGCTGGCGGGAGTTATCATTTTTAATGCCGTAACGCTGGAGCTACCATGAAAACCAATCTGAAAGAATTGCTCGAATTCCCGACCTCCTTTACTTACAAAGTGATGGGTCTGGCGAAACCTGAGCTGGTTGATTTGGTCGTTGAGGTGGTGCAGCGCCACGCCCCTGGTGACTACACCCCGCAGGTCAAACCAAGCAGCAAAGGTAATTACCATTCAGTGTCCATCACCATCACCGCGACGCATATTGAACAAGTGGAAACACTCTACGAAGAGCTGGGCAATATCGAAATCGTCCGTATGGTACTGTGATGGAAACCCGGTCTTCTGACCGGGTACTTCTTTATGCCGCGCTGAGATATACTCCCTCTACTTTCTAACCTGCCGGAGACGATGTTTTGTCTCAAGATACTATTCAAATCCGCCAACTGGGCCTGCAACCCTACGAACCCATTTCGCAGGCGATGCATGACTTTACCGACACCCGAGATGAAAATACGCCAGACGAAATTTGGCTGGTTGAGCATGAACGCGTCTTTACTCAAGGCCAGGCGGGTAAAGCGGAGCATGTTTTAGTTCCCGGTGATATTCCAGTGATTCAAAGCGATCGTGGCGGCCAGGTGACTTATCATGGTCCCGGTCAACAAGTCATGTATGTGTTACTTAATCTCAAACGTCGTAAGCTCGGGGTTCGCGAGCTGGTGACCATTCTTGAGCAGACCGTGGTTAACACCCTCGCACAGTTAGGTATCGAAGCCTATCCGCGCGCTGATGCGCCGGGCGTGTATGTTGAAGGGCGTAAGATTTGTTCTCTCGGGCTGCGCATCCGCAAAGGGTGCTCATTTCACGGGCTGGCATTGAATATTGATATGGATCTCACTCCTTTTCTGCGAATAAATCCCTGCGGCTATGCGGGTCTTGAAATGACTCAGGTCAGTACCTTGCGACCAGGCGTTCTGGTGAAAGATATTCAGCCGCTGCTCATTAATAAATTTATTGAATGCCTTAACAATCCTCCCGTTAAATACATTACCAGTTAATATATATTATTTTAATGACTGCACTTTATTATGCTGCAGTCATTGAAATGTGTTTACCCTAATCTGCTTTACTTTATGACACATTTTGTATAATTTCCTTCAACTGAAAAAGGTCATGTAAATTCTTGAAGCGTTGAGAAAACCGCCTTAACCATCAAGTTATTTTTAGATATAAATTCAGTGAATAATTCACTGTTACCATCACTATTAATCAAAACGTTAATAAAATTAAATTTATCTTTTAATAATACTAAAGTATCTCAGTGGTTTAACATGAGTATACTTTATAGATGGCAGGGCCAGACCCAACCAAGGAGAGAAGTATCATGGAAAGAAATGAAGAAAATAATTATCCAACATTCAATGCACTACGTAATATTGATCTTAATTTATTAACTGTTTTTGAAGCCGTCTACATTCATAAAGGGATCGTTAATGCCGCCAGGGTGTTAAATTTAACCCCTTCCGCAGTTAGCCAATCGATCCAAAAACTGAGAACTACCTTTCCTGACCCTCTATTCATACGCAAGGGGCAAGGTGTCACGCCAACCGCCTATGCCGCGCATTTGCATGAATATATTAGCCAGGGGTTTGAATCCATTCTTTGTGCATTAGATGTGAATAATAACTACGAAAAAGAGCGCACAATTACGCTTGCTAGCCCACCATCATTGGGCGCACTACTAATGCCAAGGATTTATTCAGCTATTCAACTGGTGAATCCTAAATTATCTATTCGCAACGTTCCCGTGACTGAACGCCAGCTTTCGCAATTTCAGGCCGATATTGCTATCGACACTCGCCCCCATCATAGCCCCGGGATCAATAGCTATAAACTTTATAACGACCATCTGGTAGCTGTTTGTCGCCGCGATCACCCCAACGCTGAATCAATATTTAGCGAAAATGATATTCAGAGAATGAATTATACATTTCTGATTATGCAGGATGACTTGTTAATTGATGCACGCCATACAATTAACGAAATTTTACCCAATCGCCAGATCACCTTTAGCAGCTATAACTTTTTAACGATAGCCTCAATGCTCAGTACCAGCGACTTAATTGGCTTTATGCCAGGCAAAGTCTTTGAAATGTATTCGCACATGTACCAGCTTAAAACGGTGGAATGCGCCGCGCTCTCGGCGGCAACGCTCACAACCACTATGCACATAAATAAGCTCAGTTCACGTGACGCCGTGTTACAGGAAGTCATCGACGCCATTATTCACGAGTTTGAGGCCGCGTAGTGTTATCGACCTCTTGCCCACGGCTTTGAGGTCGATATGCTAACTGTTAACGTATGAAAACGCACAATCCAACAAATCATTTACAATTCTTTCCCCCATTTCCTGCGCCGTCAGGCTGATTTATCCCCTCCAGTGATGATATACTTCGGGCGTTATTAAAAAATAGTTGAAAAATAAAACATTCGATTAGCCTGTCTTCGTTATCAGCAACTGGAATACGTACGATATGAGTAAACCCATTGTAATGGAGCGCGGCGTCAAGTACCGCGACGCCGATAAAATGGCTCTGATCCCGGTGAAAAACGTGGTGACTGAGCGCCAGGAGCTGTTAAGAAAGCCAGAATGGATGAAGATCAAACTTCCTTCTGATTCGACCCGAATTCAGGGTATCAAAGCGGCAATGCGTAAAAATGGTCTGCACTCTGTGTGTGAAGAAGCCTCCTGCCCTAACCTGGCAGAGTGTTTCAACCATGGAACGGCAACCTTTATGATTTTAGGCGCGATCTGCACACGCCGTTGCCCATTCTGCGATGTGGCTCATGGCCGCCCTATCGCACCAGATGCCAATGAGCCTGCAAAACTTGCCCAAACTATTGCTGACATGGCATTACGCTATGTGGTTATCACGTCTGTTGACCGTGACGATCTGCGCGATGGTGGCGCTCAGCATTTTGCCGATTGCATCAGCGCCATTCGCGAAAAAAATCCGAATATCAAAATTGAAACATTAGTGCCTGATTTCCGTGGACGTATGGACCGCGCACTAGAAATTCTTACCGCAACGCCACCAGATGTGTTCAATCACAACCTGGAAAACGTGCCGCGCGTTTATCGTAAAGTCCGCCCTGGCGCTGATTACAACTGGTCGCTGAAATTACTGGAGCGCTTTAAAGAAGCGCATCCTGATATCCCGACCAAATCAGGTTTGATGGTAGGCTTAGGTGAAACCAACGAAGAGATCATTGAAGTTATGCGCGATCTCCGCCGCCATGGCGTCACTATGTTGACCCTGGGCCAATATTTGCAGCCAAGCCGTCACCATTTACCTGTTCAGCGTTATGTTAGCCCTGACGAGTTTGATGAGATGAAAGCAGAAGCGCTGGCGATGGGCTTTACCCATGCGGCTTGTGGCCCGTTTGTTCGCTCTTCATACCACGCAGATCTGCAAGCCAAAGGGATGGAAGTTAAATAACGGTGTAACAAATCGTTACTTTTAATCCGCAGCTTGCACAAAAAAACCGGCACAACTGATGCCGGTTTTTTATTTTGGGCTGAAAACTGCGTGGTGATCAGTCTTTGTGCGTAATACGATCGGCTGTAGCGTCCGTATTGTTGGCAGGTTTCGCACCAGTCTCATCGTCACTCATGGCTTTCTTGAAGCCCTTAATTGCCGAACCGAGATCGCCACCGAGGGTGCGTAACTTCTTGGTGCCAAATAACAAAACAATCAGCACACCGACTACCAATAACTTTGTAATACTAATCTCACCCATAGCAACCTTCTTTAATCATACTGGCCGTGAATACGGCGAATAATACACTGAGACAATTAACGGTCATTTTCGCGTGCGATACAATAGCAACCTGTAACAAGTTGGATCAAGATCGGGTAAAAAATAATCATAAAAGCCGAGGTGGGGCAAAACGGCGATTTTTCAGAACCGGCAGCATCGCTCGAACCTCTGAAATGTAGTCGTTTTCCAGTTCAGCATATATCAATGCTGGGCGCTGATTTGCCGCCGCAATCACAACGCCAAGCGGATCAACAATCCGGCTATGGCCGATATTTCTATTACCGCACTCACCGGACGCCACAAGATAGCAGGTTGTGTCGAGCGCGCGCGCGCTTAACAGCGTTGCCCAGTGCATCTCTTTGTTCGGCCCGCGTAACCATGCGGCGGGCAGGACTAAAGCATCTGCTCCCGCCAACGCCAGACTTAACGCCAACTCTGGAAAACGCAGATCGTAGCAGGTCATCAGCCCGATTTTAAAGCCCGCAACCTCAATCAACGGCGGTAAACCCTCTCCCGCATCTACCAGCCGCGACTCCTGAACGTTAAACGCATCGTAGAGGTGAAGTTTTTGATAGCGAGCGATAACTTCGCCACCGCGAATTGCCAGCAAAGTATTGGCTGCACGACCGGGCGTCGTTTTGATATGCAGCGTCAGTATCGTGGTCAGATCGTTATTGCGGCTTTGCTCGCAAAGCTGCTCGATAAACTCTTCGTTCATCACCTGCGCCGACTTCACCGACAAATCCGGATCGCTATCGTCACGAGCCAGTACCGCCTCGGGCAACACAAGTAATTGCGCTCCGTCAGCGTGGGCTTGTGTCATATATTCAAGGCAGGTTTGGACATTTTCCTGCCAGACTTTACTTACCGCAAACTGCCCTACTGCAACTTTCATCGTTGTTTCCTAATAGGCTGCGAATAATTTTAGTATA
The DNA here is from genome assembly GCF_040786275.1 of Buttiauxella gaviniae. Taxonomy (NCBI): domain Bacteria; kingdom Pseudomonadati; phylum Pseudomonadota; class Gammaproteobacteria; order Enterobacterales; family Enterobacteriaceae; genus Buttiauxella; species Buttiauxella gaviniae. The sequence goes on along the minus strand of NZ_JBFMVT010000002.1, from coordinate 3,188,246 downwards.
CCGGGTGTGAAACAGTCTGGGCTGACGTTACACTCAAACACTTTCTCATCCTAACGAACAGGGAATTATCGTGTTACAGATGCTTTTAGCCGTATTTATTGGCGGCGGAACGGGGAGCGTTGTGCGCTGGTTTCTCGGTATGAAGTTAAACCCAGTGCATGGGGCGATTCCGGTAGGGACGCTAACGGCGAACCTCGTAGGGGCGTTTATTATCGGCCTTGGATTGGCGCTGTTTACCCGAATGACTCACCTCGACCCGGTGTGGAAATTATTGATCACTACCGGTTTTTGCGGAGGTTTAACCACCTTCTCAACGTTTTCGGCGGAGGTCGTATTTTTGCTTCAGGATGGGCGTCTGGCCTGGGCGGGGTTAAACATACTGTTAAACCTGGCGGGTTCAATAACCATGACAGCCATCGCGTTTTGGTTAGTTTCTATCGCTTACGGCCACTGATTCACAACGTGTTAAGGTTAGCTTAATTTTCGTCTGTCACTCTGGTGGAAAATTAGAGTGGTGCAAAATGATGAAAGAACGTGTTGCAGGATGGACCGCGGTGCTCATGTGTACGCTGGTTGTGATGTGCTTTATGAAAGTTTATCTGTTTGTCTGAATACCCTGAATTTAAAGCAAAAAAAACCCGCCTTAGCGGGTTTTTATATTCTACTGGTAATGACTTATACAGGCATTACGTTAGCAGCAGATGGGCCTTTGGCACCGTTAGTGATTTCAAACTCAACGCGCTGACCTTCAGCCAGGGTTTTGAAACCATTGCTCTGGATTGCAGAGAAGTGTACGAACACGTCTTTGCTACCATCTTCCGGAGTAATGAAGCCAAAGCCTTTTGACTCGTTAAACCACTTAACGTTACCTTTAATCTTAGACATCTAAATTACCTTTACATGAAAAACGACACAAATGCTGTGTCGAGTACCAGTACACCAATTGTCATGGATTTTGTCCAGCCCCGAAGTGCTAAAAAGTGATAAAAATTGCTACCTCTTTTAAAAACTGTGCAGTAACCCGTATTTTTGAACGGTTAAAACTAAAGTACAGGTTTTGTCTGATTCCGGCCTACTCCATCCAATCAAAATTGGAAACGTAACCAGGCGAAGTAAACGTTACCGTTGTTGTAAGTCCCGGGGATATAGGTCATCTGGAAGGTCGCAGGCCCATAACCGACAGATGCCAAAGGTAAAATCACAGGGACCGGAATGTACTTCCAGTTATCGCGCGCTGTCGCCCCCAGCGTGTAACCCAGGCCAAGATGAAAGTTATCATCGGCGAGTGGCCGCCAGATTTTCTCCCAGCCATAACCGCCAATCGGTTCCCATTTGTTATAGGAATCTTTAAACGCCATCAGATACAAACCATGCCAATTGCCGTTCTCATCCCAACGGGTTTGCCCAAATCCGATCCCCCACGGGCGTTCGTTATATCTGTCGGTTTTTTCTTTATCGTAAGCAAAGCGGGCATGCCAGGTTATAGCAGGAACATATAAATCATAATGTTGTGGTTCGTTCCACGTTTGCGAAACGTTATTGGATAAAGTGTCCCAGGTGTTAATCAATAAACTGCTTTGATTCGCCAGAGCAGCAGGCAATGCCGCCAATGACGAAAAGAAAATAATAACAGAAAGGATAATTTTATTTGTTAAAGCCACATTCATTTCCACTTCAAAATTCAATGCACAACTTAACAAACCATATATTAACCAAACTTAAATAAGCCTCAGGTTAATTCCTAAAGATAGAATTTTAAGTCTCTATACACAGAGAGAAAATCACCCCTTGCATTTTGTAAGAATAATAAATGCAAAGGGCAACTGGTTATTATTTATGCCTTTTTAGCAAAACAAACATTGCAGGAATCACCAGCATTGATAACAGCGGAGCGGTTATCATTCCGCCGATCATCGGTGCCGCGATGCGCCGCATTACTTCCGAACCCGTGCCGTCGCCCCACATAATGGGCAGTAACCCTGCCATAATTGTGGCGACTGTCATCACTTTAGGCCTCACACGCAGCACCGCCCCTTCGTGAAGCGCGCGCATTAGCATCGGTTTCCCACCCTCCGGATCTAACACTTTATGCTTTGCAATCGCCTGATTTAAATAAAGTACCATGATGACGCCAAATTCAGCCGCTACACCGGCAAGGGCAATAAACCCAACTGCACCAGCAACCGATAAATTATATCCCAGAAGATAAAGCAGCCAGACACCTCCAATTAATGAGAAGGGTAAAGTCCCCATAATTAATAACGCATCACTGATGCGTGAAAAGGTCACATAGAGTAGAACAAAAATAATCATTAACGTGAAAGGTAAGACAATTCTTAATTTAGCGCTGGCGCGTTCTAAATATTCAAATTGCCCTGACCAGGATAATGACACGCCGTCCGGTAATTTTACCTGCTGAGCAACCGCACGTTGCATATCCTCGACCGCCGATTTTAAATCGCGGCCGCGTAAATCGACGTAAACCCAATTCGATAAACGCGCATTTTCACTTTTTAACATCGGCGGCCCGTCGGTAATACTGATATCCGCCAGTTCAGAAAGCGCAATCTGGCTGCCGTTTGCCGTAATTACTGGAAGGTTTTGCAGCTTTTGGATGTTATCTCGTACTTCTCGCGGGTAACGAACGTTGATGGGATAACGCTCACGCCCTTCAATAGTTTCGCCAATGTTTTGCCCACCAATCACCGTCGAAACCAGCGATTGCAGCTCTTTGACCGAAACGCCGTAACGCGCCGCTTTCAGTCTGTCGATATTAATATCAACGTAGCGTCCCCCGCCGAGTCTTTCTGCCAGCGCAGAGGTCACGCCCGGAACCTGTTTCACCACACGCTCGATTTGTTCAGCAACCTGTTCAATAGCCGCAATATTATTGCCATTCACTTTGATGCCGACCGGGCTTTTAATTCCGGTCGAGAGCATATCCAGACGGTTGCGAATCGGCGGCACCCAAACGTTCGCGATGCCCGGCACCTTCACCACGCTATCCAGCTCGCTTACCAGCTTGTCCATCGTCATTCCTGGCCGCCACTGATCGCGAGGTTTGAAACGAATCGTCGTCTCAATCATGGTTAACGGCGCGGGGTCAGTGGCAGTATCTGCCCGGCCGGCTTTGCCAAATACCGTCGCCACTTCCGGCACCATTTTGATTAAGCGATCGGTTTGTTGCAGCAAACGCCCCGCTTCACGCGCTGAAATTCCTGGCAGCGTTGACGGCATATAAAGTAAATCACCTTCATCAAGCGGCGGCATAAACTCACTGCCCAGACGACTAAGCGGCCAAAGTGTTGCCAACAATACCAACCCGGCAACCAGTAGTGTGGTTTTAGGGCGCACCAGTACTTTATCCAGCAGCGGTTCATAAGCGGCAATCAGCCAACGGTTAATGGGATTGGCCTTCTCATCAGGAATTTTCCCGCGAATAAAATACCCCATCAGCACCGGGACTAAAGTGATTCCCAGGCCTGCCGCCACCGCCATCGCATAGGTTTTGGTAAAGGCCAGTGGAGAGAACATTCGCCCTTCCTGCGCCTCGAGGGAAAACACCGGAATAAATGACAGCGTGATGATAAGCAAACTACAGAATAACGCGGGCCCGACTTCGACCGCTGCCTGTTCAGAAATACGCCAATAATCAGCGCCCGCTGGCTGTTTATCAGGGTTATCGTGCCGCCACTGTTCAAGCACTTTGTGCATGTTTTCGATCATCACAATCGCGGCATCAACCATCGCGCCAATCGCAATCGCAATACCTCCCAGCGACATAATATTGGCGTTCACGCCCTGGTAATGCATCACGATAAACGCGCCCAGAATCCCGAGCGGCAACGTAATCATCGCCACCAGCGCCGAACGGAAGTGGAATAAAAATAGCGCGCAGATAAGCGCCACGACGATAAACTCTTCCAGCAGCTTATGGGAGAGCGTTTCAATCGCATTTTCAATGAGATGAGAACGGTCATAGACCGGAACGATTTCAACGCCTGCGGGCAAACTTTTCTGGATTTGCTGGAGTTTCGCTTTCACGCCATGGATGGTATCCAGCGCATTTTTGCCGTAGCGCATCACAATAATGCCGCCCGCCACCTCCCCTTCACCGTTAAATTCCGCCACGCCACGGCGAATTTCTGGCCCCATTCGCAACGTGGCCACATCGCGCAGTAATACTGGAACGCCTTCACGCGTAGTAATGACTACCTGCTTAAAATCATTAAGATTTTTTAGATAACCCGCGGTGCGCACCATATATTCGGCTTCGCCCATTTCGATGACCGAACCGCCGCCTTCCTGATTTGCGCTTTGAACCGCGCTAATGACCTGCTCATGGGTGATATTCAGCGCACGCATCCGCTGCGGATCGAGCACGATTTGATACTGCCGCACCATACCGCCCACGCTTGCCACTTCCGAAACGTTCGGAACCGTTTTTAGCTCAAATTTAAGCGTCCAGTCCTGTAGCGCACGCAAATCCGCAAGGCTGTGTTTACCCGTTCTGTCCACCAGAGCATATTCATATACCCAGCCAACACCGGTCGCATCTGGCCCCAACGAGGCTTTTGCTTCCTGGGGAAGTGACTGCACCTGGCTTAGATATTCAAGAACACGCGAGCGCGCCCAGTACGGGTCAGTCCCATCTTCAAACAAAATGTAGACATACGAGTCGCCAAACATCGAAAAACCGCGCACGGTTTTTGCTCCAGGAACCGATAGCATGGTCGTCGTCAGCGGGTAAGTCACCTGATCCTCAACCACCTGCGGCGCTTTGCCAGGGTAGTTGATACGAATGATCACCTGCACGTCCGAAAGATCCGGTAACGCATCCAGCGGGGCGCGCTGTAGCGACCAAATCCCCCACGCCGCCATCATGAGTGCCGCCAGTAATACCAGCAGGCGGTTTTTTAGTGACCAGCGAATAACGGAAGCAATCATTTCATTACCTCCGCCATCGGCATCAGATGCGTAATGACCGCACCTTGTTGATCATCCAGGGTAAAGCTGAACATCACGCTATCGCCGACTTTAATACTCTGAGCATCGGCGGCAGATTTCAGCGCGAAATCCATCGTCATCGCGCCCCATTTCAACGCGGGAATGGGCTTATGCGAAAGGGTTATCGCATCTTCAGCAATCTCTTTTACTACCGCTTCGCCCTGATATTCAGGAGCCGCTGGCGTGGCGATTTTTTCCTCCGGCAATGCACTGCGTAAGCTGGCTTCCGAATCAATCAGGAACTGCCCGGAAGTCACAACATTATCGCCCTCCCTCAGCCCCTGTTTAATTTCCACCCAACCATTTTGCGCGGTACCAACAACCACGTTCACCGGCGTGAAATGGCCGTCATTCTGAGTGACCAGTACCCGGCTGGCGCTGCCCGTTTCAATCAATGCCTCTTCAGGGATCGCCAGCACGGGCGGGAGGTTGCGTTGACTGGCAAGTTTCACATTGAGATACATACCAGGCTTGAGTTTCATGTGCGGGTTTTCCAGCACGATGCGCGCTTTCAACGTCCGGGTCGCGGTTTCCATATTCGGCAACAATTCGCTCACGCGCCCGTGGAACGTCTCACCCGGCCAGCTATCGCTCGACGCAAGAATTTCGCTTCCGACCTGCAATGCCTGAGCCTGCGTTTGCGGATAATCAATCACAAGCCATACGGATTCGAGGCTTGCCATCTCGAACAGCGGTGAATTTGCCGCAACCTGCGCGCCCTCACGGGTATCCAATTTATTGATATACCCCGCCTGCTTTGCCTGCACCGTTACGCGCGTCTGTGGTTTTCCGGTACGTTCGACCCGGTAAATCACATCTGATGGCATAAACTGGAGTTGCAAACGCTCACGTGCGGCGGCGCTTAACGCGCTATCACCTAAGCGACGCACCGCCAGATACTCTTGCTGAGCCGCCGTCCACTCCGGGATCCAAAGCTGCGCCAGCGGTTCGCCTGCTTTCACAAATTGCTGCGGCGCATTCACAAAGAGTTTTTCAACCACCCCGTTGGCGCTGGCCGGAATAATTTGCAGACTGCGTTCGTTTGTCGAAACGGTGGCAAAGGCATCAAACTGATAATCCAGCGCTCTTTTAGCGACGATCGCCGTTTTAATCCCCAGATTCTGTTGTTGGCGAGCACTTACCGTCACACCACCATCTTCTGTCGCCTCATCGGCGTAACGCGGCACCAAATCCATATCCATAAACGGCGATTTACCCGGCTTATCAAAACGCTGCCCCTGTGTCATCGGGTCATACCAATAGAGAACTTTTCGTTCAGATGAGGCAACCGGCACGGTCGTACCATGGCTTTGTTTACCCGCGTAAAAACCAACGCCCAACGCCGCCGTGGTAGTGAGTGCTAACAAAGAAAGTTTCAATACGGTTTTCATGATGGGTTTTCTTCCTGTGGCGTCAGATAGCGAATGGCGGCCCAGGTCTCAGCCACGGTTTTTTCCGCGCTATGGGCGCTGAGTTCAGCATCAAGCAATGTGCGGCGTGCATTAAGTAATTCGGAAAGAGAGGACTGGCCGGAGCGATATTGCGCTTCAATCAACGACAAGCGCTGGCGTTGCAGAGGCAAAATCTCATCCTGTTGGCGCAGCCAGAGCGTTTGCGCGGCCTGATATTGCGCCACCAGCGTACGCACCAGCGCGACACGCTCACGATTTGCCAGCGCCAACTGGTCGTTCGCCTCCATGGAGCGGGACATGTCCGCGGCCAGGTCTTTATCCTGACGATTTGTTTTAAACAGCGGCAGATCGACGGTGAACATCACGCCCGCCATATCGTCATAGTCATCCGCGCGATGGGCATAGAAAACTTCTACGCCAACATTCGGTTTTGCGGCCACGGCGGATTGTGCCGAGCGCGCTTTTGCCACGTCCGCTTCGCGAGCGGCTTCTACAACTTCCGGATGCTGCCCAACGTTTTGCTCCAGCACCGCCGGGTCAGCGGGCAAACGCTGATAGCGCGGTAAGCCCCCGCTCGTTGCATCTATGTTTTCGCCGGTAAGTTGCAGTAAACGCGTCTGCGCGAGTGCCACATCGCGCTGGGCAAGAGTCACTTTGTCCTGCATGCCCAATAGCGTCATACGGATATCCACCACGCTTGAGGCCGGTGAACTGCCACTGGCAACCGTCGCCTTTTGTACGTTGACCTGACGTTCAGTCTCCGCCACCAGCTTTTGTGCCGTTGCCAGGACTTTTTGCGACAACGCCAGATCCAGCCAGGTCTGAGCCGTTGCTCTTTGCAATGTCGCGCGAATCACTTCGGCTTTGGCGGCGCTACTGGCGGATTGCGCAAGGATCGTTTCGACTTTACGGTCGCGTTTTTCTCCGCTTACGTACTCCTGCATGATTCCGATCCGCTGCATGGTCATGCCTTCACGGGTGAACCGGTGGTTGTTACTGCCCTGCACCGGGACGTTTTCAATACCAAACTGCAATTTAGGGTCGGGCAACTCGCGGGCAGAATCGGCCATCGCACTGAGCGCGTTGCTCTGATTGCGATTAGCAGAGAGTTCTGCGGAATAGTGTTCAGCGGCGGTCAGGGTCTGTTGCAGGCTGAACTCTGCCGCATACGCGGCAGAGACAGACACGGCAAACAGCACCCCGCCGAGCCATAAGCTCAGGGAATGTTGTTTCATAATGACCTCAGTTACTTAGTCGGGGTAACCGAGGTGAGTTGGTAGCCTTCAGCCTGCTGGCTAAAAGTGAAGTCAACCGTTTCACCAGCTTTAACCACCGGCAATGTGCCGACAGCAGGCAAGCTGAACGTCATGGTCATTGCGGGCCAGCTCAGGGCGGCAACGGGAAGATGGGCGATTGAAACTGAATGGTCGGTAACTTTTTTCACCACGCCATGCCCGTGATAAACCTCAGCGGCCATAGGTTGAGGCATGGGCATGGACATCTCATGGGACATCTCGTGAGGCATTTGGTGAGGTGCAGCTTGCGCTACAGTCAAAAAAGTGAGGACGGACAGCGCCACGGTCGTCAGGGAACGAGCACAAAAAATAGACATAAAAAATCTCCAGAACACAAGTCAAAGGATGGCAAAACGCCTGTAAACCAAGACAGTGCTGGAGTTATTCTCTAAAGCGACAAAACCGTATCGTGGCCGGAGGGCCGGTGGCAGGAGGGGTTAATACAGCAACGGCTGCCACCGTTTCACTGCATTCAGGCACAATTAAAGCCAGCGTATTTGTGACCGGCAAAGCGACCAGAGCGCTATGGCCGTTGTCTTTTTGCATCACATCAGGAATGCAGTGCTTTTCGCACAGCGATCCCTTCACTTTTACCGTATCGCCTGCGCCATCCATCAACATATGGTCGTTGTGCTGAATAGACAGAATTTGCGAGCTGACTTCTACCGGGCAGTCGTGCGATGCCACCGCGACCTGGCTATTAACAAACAGCCAGCCGAACGCCATCAGCAGCATCAAAAGATGCTTTCTGAAGAATCGTAAACGGCTTGTCGACCAGAAAGTGGATTGCAAGATACACACCCCGAAATATGCGAGGCGGCAGTATAAACACCAGCGTGTTTTATTTTAAAGATTTTTTTAGATGCTTTACATTTAGCTTTTTAATTAACAATTTCGTAATGAATTTTTAATTTAATTACCTCCAGGTGAGTATTTAAAGAACAATAAGGGGTACAAATAAATAACGCTTATCAATAAGTAAATGTCATAATTGCAACACTGCCTGCAAAAGTGTTACGGCAGATTCGCGGTGCTGACTAAATTTGATGCTTATCAGAATTTCGCCCCGGTGATTCAGGCAGATTGGCACCGCTTTCGCAGACGACTACAAAGCGTCATATTTTTATTTTCAGGAATGACGTTACGTTGAGGTGCGGCCAATATACCCAAAATAATTCGAGTTGCAGGACTATGACGGATATAGATGCCGAAAACCAAACGGAACAGGGGGATTAATGTTAACGATTATGGAATTACTTATTGGCGTGGTAGTGATTGTTGGTGTAGCTCGCTACATCATCAAAGGCTACTCCGCGACCGGCGTATTATTTGTCGGTGGTTTATTACTGCTTATTATCAGTGCCTTGATGGGTCATCAGGTTTTGCCGTCCAGTGCCACCAGCACCGGTTATACCCTCACTGATATTTTTGAATACGTCAAAATTCTGCTGATGAGCCGCGGTGGCGATCTCGGCATGATGATCATGATGCTGTGTGGTTTTGCCGCTTATATGACGCATATTGGCGCAAATGACATGGTGGTTAAACTTGCGTCAAAACCGCTGAAGTTTATTAACTCACCGTATATTTTGATGGTGGCAGCCTATTTCGTCGCTTGCCTGATGTCACTGGCGGTCTCTTCTGCAACGGGTCTTGGCGTGTTGCTGATGGCAACGCTCTTCCCGGTCATGGTAAACGTCGGCATTAGCCGTGGCGCTGCCGCCGCTATCTGCGCCTCTCCTGCTGCCATTATCCTGTCGCCAACGTCCGGCGACGTGGTGCTGGCTGCGAAAGCGGCTGAAATGTCGCTGGTTGATTTTGCCTTTAAAACCACGGTGCCTATTTCAATTGCTGCGATTGTTGCGATGGCGATTGCCCACTTCTTCTGGCAGCGCTACCTGGATAAAAAAGAGCACATCAGCCATGAGATGCTTGATGTCAGCGAAATTCAGACCACCGCGCCTTCGTTCTACGCCATTCTGCCATTCACGCCAATTATCGGTGTGTTAATTTTTGACGGCAAATGGGGGCCACAGTTACACATCATCACCATTCTGGTTATCTGTATTCTGGCTGCGGCGATTATTGAATTTTTCCGTGGTTTCAATACTCAGAACGTCTTCTCCGGGCTGGAAGTGTGCTATCGCGGAATGGCAGATGCCTTTGCAAACGTCGTGATGCTGCTGGTTGCGGCGGGCGTATTTGCCCAGGGTCTGAGCACCATCGGCTTTATTCAGAGCCTGATTTCTATTGCGACCTCGTTCGGCTCCGCAAGTATCATTTTGATGCTCGTCCTGGTGATCCTCACCATGCTTGCCGCGATGACGACCGGCTCGGGTAACGCCCCGTTCTATGCCTTTGTTGAAATGATCCCGAAACTGGCTCATTCATCCGGCATCAACCCGGCGTACCTTGCGATTCCAATGCTGCAAGCCTCTAACCTGGGCCGTACTATCTCCCCGGTTTCAGGCGTAGTTGTTGCCGTGGCGGGTATGGCAAAAATCTCTCCGTTCGAAGTGGTAAAACGCACTTCCGTCCCGATTGCCGTAGGTCTGGTTGTGGTGATTATCGCCACCGAGTTTCTGGTGCCATCGGCGGCCATCCTCCCTTAATTTCAGTGTTCTCAATAAGCGCCTCATCCAGGCGCTTTTTTTATGATTAAATAAAGAACCATCACTCAACCCAATGAGAAAGGCATGAAATTACTCTGCCCTACCGCGCTTTTGTCCCTCGCCTGTATCACCAGTTTTGCCGCTACGGCAGATAATCTTGAACCCAAACAGTACGGTGATTTTGACAGCTATGTGCTGGCGCTCTCGTGGCAGACCGGTTTTTGCCAGAGCATGCATGAACGCAAGCGCAACGAGCCCGCCGAATGCAAAACGCAGCAGGAACAAAATGATAAACGTGCGTTTTTGACGGTGCATGGTTTGTGGCCCGGTTTACCAAAATCAGTGGCCGCGCGAGGTGTCGATAAAAAACGCTGGATGCGATACGGATGCTCCACGCGCCCGGTGCCTGAAATGGCCGAAGTGCGTGGTTCACAGAAGTGCCAGGCTCCCGCTCCGGCGTTATCTGCAGATATTGCCAGCAAACTGGCGGGAGTAATGCCCGGTGCTGGCGGCCAATCCTGCCTTGAGCGCTATGAATTTGCAAAGCATGGTGCCTGCTTCGGATTTAATCCCAATGCCTATTTCGCCACCATGGTTCGGATGAATACGGAAGTAAAACAGAGCGCTTTCGGCGAGTTTTTAGCCCAAAACTACGGCAAGGTTGTGGCACGTAAAGCCTTCAATCAAGCCCTAAAAGAAAGTTTTGGCAACAATGCGGTAAAGGCCGTAAAACTGACCTGTAACGGCAATCCGGCTTATCTCACCGAAATGCAAATTTCGCTTGATGCCACACGCATTAACCAACCGCTGGCCTCTGGCTCATTTGCACAACAACGCAACCCCGGTAACTGCGGGAAAAGTTTCCGTCTGGATGCCGTAGGGTATTAAGTCGCCATAAATACGGAAGACAAAAAACAATCAGTTCAGTATTAGTTCCGGGTTTGTAGCCTTATGCTTTGGTTATCAAATGCGGAGGTCATTATGAACACGACGAAACGGTATTTAATGCAGTTAAAAGCGCAATTCGAACGGGAAGGTCAGGCCCATAAGTTGTTAGGTCTGATTTGGCTCTCGCCTCAACAGCGCTACGAGATTTTAAAAGAGATTATGTTGCCGGTGGCGGGTAAATGAGTGAATAAACGGCGGGTGATATTTCTTACCCGCCTGAAAGAGTTAGCCTTTTAAAAACTCCAGCAAATCAGCATTGACCCGGTCTTTCTCCGTAGTGCAGATGCCGTGCGACCCGCCCTCATAAACTTTGAACGTTGCGCCCGGTATGGTTGCCGCCGTCACTTTGCCGCAGGTTTCAAACGGCACAATCTGATCGTCATCGCCGTGAATCACAAGCGTAGGGACGGTGATTTTCTTGAGGTCTTCACGTAAATCGGTTTCAGAAAACGCTTTGATGCAGTCGTACAGCGGTTTGATCCCGCCCTGCATCCCCTGCTCGACAAAACTCTCGCGAACGCCTTCCGAAATTTCAGCCCCTGGCCGGTTGTAGCCGTAAAACGCCAGCGTCAGCTCTTTGAAAAAATCTGCGCGGTTAACTCGCACCCCTTCGCGGATGCCGTCAAATACCTCGATTGGCACGCCGTTTGGGTTGAAATCGGTTTTCACCATAATGGGCGGAACAGCACTGATTAACACCACTTTTGCTACGCGACTTGTGCCATGGCGGCCAATATAGCGCACCACTTCCCCGCCACCGGTTGAGTGCCCAACATGAATCGCATCTTTCAGATTCAAGTGCTCGGTCAGCTCAGCCAAATCATCGGCATACTGATCCATGTTATTTCCTTCCCATGACTGGGATGAGCGACCGTGCCCACGCCGGTCATGAGCAATAACCCGGAATCCTTTTTGCCCAAGGAAAAACATCTGATCTTCAAACGCATCCGCCGTTAATGGCCAGCCGTGGCTGAAAACCACCGGTTGTCCTTCTCCCCAATCCTTAAAGTAAAGAGAACTACCGTCCTTTAACGTGAGTTTGTCGTAATGGCTCATGATATCTCCTGTACAGGTGAGGGGCGCACAAGGCGCATAGGTGAAACATGCCTATAAAGGGTAATGCAAATTTTTCACCTGACAGGTTTATTTACGATGGGCAATCGATCCACTGATGTTAATAAGGGTTTATTTCGATAGTTTGAACTTGCTCCCAAAATGTTAATAAAGATGAGGAGATCCATTCCCGATGGCGCCATGTTACCGATATCATGTTACCGGTATCAGAAAAATGATGAATTATATCTGTACGATAATTCACCGCAAAATTCGGCGCAGAGGATAAATATATGACCGAAATAACCGCCCCTTACGGCGCTGGAACCCTGCTAGGGATCGCAGCCTGTGCTGTAGTACTCCTGCTTGTACTCATCATGCGCTTTAAAGTGCATGCATTCCTGGCATTAACTCTGGTGAGTGTGGTCGTCGCCCTGGTCACCGGGGTACCGTTTGACAAAATTGTCCCCACTATTCTGGGCGGTTTTGGTAGCACCCTGGCAGGCGTTGCGTTGTTGGTTGGCCTCGGCGCCATGATTGGCCGCTTGCTCGAAATTTCCGGCGGGGCAAAAGTGCTTGCTGACACGCTGGTCGGTAAGTTTGGCTCACAGCGCGCCCCGCTGGCATTGGGTGTTGCATCGCTGCTGTTTGGCTTCCCGATCTTCTTCGATGCAGGCCTGGTCGTGATGCTGCCTATTATCTTCAGCGTAGCAAAACAGTTCGGCGGCTCTACGCTGAAATATGCGCTGCCTGCTGCGGGTGCGTTTGCGGTAATGCACGCCCTGCTGCCACCTCATCCAGGCCCGGTTGCCGCCAGTGAATTACTGGGCGCAAACATCGGCCTGCTGGTGATTGTGGGTCTGATAATCGCCATTCCAACCTGGTATCTCGGCGCGTATCTGTTTGGCCTGTATGCGGGTAAAAAATTCGACATTCCGTTACCTTCGTCTTTCCTCGGAAGTGTAGAAGCCGACCCTAACCACCAGCCGCCTGCGTTTGGTACGGTATTAGCCATCCTTTTATTGCCGCTGGTGCTGATCTTCCTGGATACCGGCCTGAATACCGCCACCGTGCTCGGTTGGGTAAGCGGCGATAATATTGTGATTCAATTCCTGCGCATGCTCGGTAAAACCCCTATCGCGCTGCTGATCACCGTCTTCTTCTCACTGGCAGTATTTAGTGGCCGCCATAGCCGCCAGCATCTGGAAAAAGTGTGCGACGGCGCGCTCGGCCCAATCTGCGGCATTATTCTGGTAACGGGCGCGGGCGGCATGTTCGGTGGCGTACTGCGTGCCAGTGGTATTGGTGATGCATTGGCTGGCGTACTGGCTGATACCGGCATGCCGGTAATTGTCGCCGCATTTGTGATCTCTACTGCACTGCGTGTAGCGCAAGGTTCTGCCACCGTGGCGCTGACCACCACCGCAGCGCTCATCTCCCCGATGGTTGCCGCAACAACAGGCCTGAGCCAGTTCGACCTGTGCTTCATCGTGGTGGCGATTGCGGGTGGTGCAACCGTGCTGTCTCACGTAAACGACTCCGGCTTCTGGCTGGTGGGTCGTTTCCTTGAAATGGACGAGAAAACCACGCTAAAAACCTGGACCGTAATGGAAACGCTGATCGGCACCATCGCCTTCCTGTTCGCTCTGGTCGGCAGCATTATCCTGTAAATGCGTCGTTACTAAAATGTGATTGAAGTCACTTTAAAGTAAGCGCTAAGCTCAGTATCATCACTACAGACCAAACCCTCACTCTTACCGGTGAGGGTTTTCTTTTGTAAGGTCCGCCATCAGGCACATGAGTGCCTGTTTTTTTACATGGAGAGAAATATGTCCAGACCAGCCATTATCATTAATGAACTTGATGCCGAGCGTATTGACCGTTTGCTGGAGCAACCGCAATTTGCTAACCAGCCCGTAGCTTTAGCGCTGAACGCAGAGCTGGACAGAGCCGAAATGCGTAAGCCTGAAGATATTCCGGCAGACGTCGTGACGATGAACAGCCGCGTAAAATTCCGCGATTTGGCCTCGAAAGAAGAGCATGTCCGCACGCTGGTTTATCCTGTAAACCTGACTGACAGCGACAATCAGCTTTCAGTAATGGCCCCGGTGGGCGCAGCGCTGCTGGGTTTACGAGTCGGGGCGACCATTAACTGGACGTTACCGAACGGTAACCAGACGCATCTGGAAGTGCTGGAGCTGGAATACCAGCCAGAAGCTGCGGGTGAGTATCACCGTTAGCGCGTTGCTTGATAAGCCCGGTGCCGACAAAAATTCGCAAGTGCCAGTGAAATTGCAAACAACTGATTGTTCCCAGGGACCCCACCCCAACCCTCCCCTTAACCAGGGGAGGGAGCAGAACTAGCTTCTCCTCCTGACAAGGGGGAGAGAGCAGAACCAGCTTCTCCTTCTGACAAGGTGGAGGGAGCAGAACCAGCTCCTCCCCCTGACAAGGGGGAGGCTGGGTGGGGGTCATTTCTCTTCCTGAAAAATTGCCGGAAGAGAAAACATTACGCAGATTCCCGCAAAACCAACTCCCCGGAAATAATAATCTTCTGCGACGGTAACGTCGGGGTTTTGATCTTATTCACAATCAGCGTTGCCGCCTGCCGACCCGCTTCTTCGCTTGATGCCGAAACATAGGTAAAACGCGGCGAGGTGAGATTAATGTGCATCATATCTTCAAAGCCAATCAGCGAAACCTGCTGGGTCAAAAACACATCTTTGCCGACGGTTCGCCCCACCTGCTGAATACCCGTAAGGCAGCCAATAATGGCGGACGGTGAATGGCACAACATGGCGGTAATCTTGCTATTATTTTCAAGCAATTGGCGCGTTAAACGTGCCGCAGCCTCGGTATCATTTTTACAAACAGGTGCCCACTCTTCACGAAACGGCAAATCGTATTGAGCAAGCGCATTGCGATAGCCGAGCAGGCGCTCTTCACGCATCAAATTCGACGCGGTGCCGCCCAGATAGGCGATATTTCGGTGACCGCGATCGAGTAGATAGCGCGTCGCCTGATTTCCGGCCTGGCGATTATCACGCCCGATCACATCCCGATGGCTGCTCACCGTTGATTCAGCAATGATAACCGTCGGCAATACGCATTCAGCAATCAATGCTGGGATGGATGCCAGGCGGTGATTCGCATCGAGGTAAATCACCCCCGCCACGCCCTGCTGGGTGAAAGAAGTTAAACATTGCTGCAACTGGTGGGTGTCATCCTGCGGGTGGCCAAGAAAAACCATATAACCTTGTTTTTCAAGATAATGAACCACGCTCGCCATGACATTCACGCAAAACGAATCGTTAAAATCCCGGATAATCAGACCGATGAGATTTGAAGTACTGGAACGAAGGTTTGCCGCCGCCGTGTTATGAACATAGCCAAGCTGCTTAATCGCAGCGTTCACTTTGTCGATGGTTGCGTCTGAGATCTTCCCTTTTTGGCGCAGCACTAAAGAAACGGTGGAGACAGAAACGCCAGCCAGTTGTGCCACATCAATAATGTTGACCTTTTTCATCCTGTTCCTGCCACCGATAATCCATAAAATTCAACCTCCTGAAACATACAGGAGGCTGAGTCCTTTGCCTATCTCCGCGATAGCATTTGCGTTACAGCGCCGATCTATTTGCCAATCATTGTCGACATAGTCTGGGCAATGAACTGCGCGCGGGCTCCAAAGATAACCTGAATCCCCGAATCACCGACAAACACCACGCCACGTGCGCCGAGGCTGTTCAGGCCGTCTTTATCCACCTGGTCGCTTTTTTCCACTTCAAGGCGCAGACGCGTAATACACGATCCGACGGAGTTAATATTCTCCGCGCCACCCAGCAGGCCAATAATGTCCCCGGCCAGTTCGGTATCGGTTTTATCGTTAGCATTAGCAGTCACATCTGCACGGCCCGGCGTTTTCACATCAAATCGGCGAATCACGTAGCGGAAAGTGAAGTAGTAGATAAGCCCCATTGGCACGCCAACAATCACCGCAGACAGGAAGTTGGTCTGGTACCCGTTGAACGAAGGCAAAATACCAAACGAAATGTAGTCAATCATCCCTGCAGAGAATGACTTGGCGATGTGCGCATGCAGCAGATACATACACATATAAGACAGGCCAGCCATAATCGCGTTGAATACATAAAGAATCGGCGCAACAAAGATAAAGGTAAACTCAACCGGCTCGGTGATACCCGTCAGGAAACAGGTCAGCGCCGCAGAGAACAGAATACCGGAGGCGATTTTCTTATTTTTAGTGTTGGCTTCGTGATACATCGCCAGACACGCCGCGGGCAGCGCAAATAACATCAGCGGAAATTCGCCCTGCATAAACTTCCCGGCGTTCTGGTAGCTGTCGCTGCTGAAGGATTTCACGCCCTCTTCCAGCATTTTGAACCAGATAGTTTGGTCGCCATGAATGACCTGGCCCGCGCTGGTTGTATATTCACCAAACGAATACCAGAACGAGGGGTACCAGATATGGTGCAGACCCAATGGAATCAACGCGCGTTCAACAAGGCCGAAGATAAAGGTCGATACCGCCTGATTATCACCATTCACAATGACCGACAGCGAATCAATACCCGACTGGATATATGACCAAACCCACGGCAGCGCCATTCCCAGCAGGAACGATAAGAAAGCCGTGGCGATGGCGACAAAACGCTTACCTGAGAAGAAACCGAGAAATTCAGGCAGTTGCATGGTGTGGAATTTGTTATAGCACCACGCCGCCAGAATGCCGGAAATCAAGCCGCCGAATACCCCCATCTGCAACGTCGGTATCCCGACCACCATGGCGTATTTTCCGCCTGCCGCCGCCATTTCAGGCGTAATATTCAGCACTGTGCCGATAGTGATGTTGATGATAAACACCGACACCGCCGCCGATAGCGCCGCAATACCTGATTCAGCCGCTAATCCCACAGCCGAACCAATCGCAAACAGCATTGGCAGGTTATCGAAAATCACCCCACCAGCGTTCATCATTAACGGTAAATGGAATTTATCCCCGAAGGCCAGTAACAGACCCGCAGCGGGTAATAAAGAGATAGGCAGCATTAGTGCGCGGCCTATCATCGACAACTTTGATAACGATTTTGTAACGCTTGATAAAAGACTCATAGACAATCCCCCGGTGTTGACGCTGCCATCGCGTTTTCTGAATTTACGCGTTTTAATGGTAGGTAGAACGTTCTAGTAGAACGTTCTACCTATACTGACGAAACGTTTTTAGCCGGGCAACTAAAATCTAAGTTGTAGCCATACTGTTATCGAATATTTGAAGTTGCGCAGGTTTTGACCTGCAATTTATAGGGGAATGGATTGCGGTTAATGCGAAAAATGTAGGACGAATAAGATTGCGCCATCCACCAATATGGATGCGCTCCCACCCTGGCAGAACGCAGGGTGGGAAAGTGCTATTACGCTTGAACCGTAATGCTCAAACTTTCAAAACTCACCGTCTGACCGGCAACAATTTTGCAGCGTTTACGTGTTTCAACAACGCCGTCTACTTTTACCAGCCCTTCGGCAATCACCGCTTTCGCCTGCGCACCGCTCTCGCACCAGCCTTCGAGCTTTAACAGGTCGCATAATTCAACATGCGGGTGTTTACCTAATGAGAAGGTCTCCATATTACTCTCCATCGACATCATGATATTCCTCGCAAGCCTGCAAGGTATTCTGGATAAGAGTGGCGACGGTCATTGGGCCAACGCCACCCGGAACCGGCGTAATATACGAGGCTTTGGCTGCAGCTTCATCATAATTTACGTCGCCGACGACTTTGCCGCTCTCAAGACGGTTAATACCCACGTCTACGACAATCGCCCCTTCCTTGATCCACTCGCCTGGAATAAAGCCCGGTTTACCCACCGCGACGATAACCAGATCGGCGTTCTCAACGTGTTGACGCAGGTTTTTGGTGAAACGGTGCGTGACTGTTGTTGTGCAGCCAGCCAGCAGTAATTCCATGCTCATTGGGCGGCCAACAATATTAGACGCGCCAATCACCACGGCATTAAGGCCATAAGTGTCGATATTGTAACGCTCAAGCAGCGTAACGATGCCGCGCGGTGTACAAGGGCGCAGACGCGGCGAACGCTGGCACAAGCGGCCCACGTTATACGGATGGAAACCGTCCACGTCTTTATCCGGATCAATGCGCTCAAGAACTTTCACATTGTCGATACCTGCCGGGAGCGGCAACTGCACGAGGATACCGTCAATTTCGTTATCGGCATTGAGCGTGTCGATAAGCTCAAGTAATTCTGCTTCAGAGGTGGAATCGGGCAAATCGTATGAGCGAGAAATAAAACCCACTTCTTCGCAAGCCTTACGTTTGCTACCGACATAAATTTGCGATGCCGGGTTCTCGCCAACCAGCACAACGGCGAGTCCTGGGGCACGTTTTCCAGCGGCAATTCGGGCTCTTACTTTTTCAGCAACTTCAAGCCGTACCTGCTGCGCAATCGTTTTACCGTCAATAATCTTTGCTGCCATCAGTCAGATGATTCCGTCTGTAATCGAAAAGGGAGGGGATTGTTTCTATTTTGTCAGAACAGCGGCTCGCTGTCAGGCATTGTTAAGCCTTTATGCTCATTTGTCGCGCAGGTGATTGAAAAGCCATTGACTAGAAAGGTACTGACCGTATAATCCGAGCGTTCCGAAAACGTGGTACGATACAAAAAGCACTTTCAGTGCGCCCTTAGCTCAGTTGGATAGAGCAACGGCCTTCTAAGCCGTAGGTCACAGGTTCGAGCCCTGTAGGGCGTACCATTTTCAAGTCAACACACCTCTACTGAATTCGCTTTTTCTCCTTTATACTCCCTGAAATCACTGGATTTTTCTGTCCCGAGCTCTACTGTGGTCAACTCAGTTATACCCAAATCAAGTGGTATCTGGGGGTCTTTGAGGGGGCTCATCTCGTTCAATGGAAATTAGAGGCCCCTATGCCACTAAATGCGCGACAGATAGAAACTGCAAAACCCAAAGAAAAAGAATACAAGCTCACTGATGGAGGTGGCCTGTATCTTTTAGTAAAACCTAATGGTGCGAAGTACTGGCGCTTTAAGTATCGTGTTTTGGGGAAAGAGAAAAAACTCTCCATCGGTGTTTACCCTGATATCTCTCTGGCCGATGCCCGGCTCAAGCGCGAAGAAGCTCGCAAGATTGTTGCTTTAGGCGGCGATCCGAGCGAAGAGAAAAAAGCTGAAAAATTGGCTCAGAAGGCAAATGTAGAAAATACCTTCAAAGCTATCGCGCTTGAATGGCATGAGTACAAACGACCGAACTGGTCAAAAGGCTATGCCGAAGATCTGATGGAAGCATTTGAAAACGATATCTTCCCGGATATCGGTAAGCGCCCAATAGCTGAAATTGAACCATTGGAAGGGTTAACAACTCTGCGTAAGTTAGAAAAACGTGGTGTGCTCGATAAATTGCGAAAAATTCGTCAGGCCTGCAAACAAGTATGCAACTACGCCATTGTTACAGGCAGAGCTAAAACCAACCCATTTTCTGAACTCGCAAGTGCGCTTAAAGCACCTAAGTCAACAAACTACCCTCACCTACTAGCTGATGAACTACCTGCTTTCTTACAAGCACTCGCTTCATATTCAGGTAGCCCAATAACCAGGTTAGCAACGAAGATTCTGATGTTAACTGGTGTTCGTACCGTTGAGTTGCGTATGGCCGAATGGAAAGAGTTTGATTTTGATAAGCGAGTTTGGGAAGTGCCTGTCGAAAGGATGAAGATGCGCCGCCCTCACCTTGTGCCACTATCTGATCAAGTTGTGACAGCACTGCGAGAGATCCAGGCAGTTACTGGCCGTTATAACCTGGTATTTCCTGGACGTAACGACATCACTAAACCAATGAGCGAAGCGAGTATCAATCAGGTATTAAAGAGGATCGGTTATCACGGGAAGGCTACGGGACACGGCTTTAGACACACGATGAGTACTATCCTGCACGAACAAGGCTATAACACGGCCTGGATCGAATTACAGTGGCTCATGTGGATAAAAATACCATTCGTGGCACGTATAACCATGCACAGTATCTTGAGCAGCGTAGGGATATGTTGCAGTGGTATGGGGATTTTATCGATACTATTACGAAACCCAAGTTAAAGAATGTTTCATAGTAGGGTAAGACACATTGGCCGTATAGATGGCTGATGTGCATGCAAAAAATTATTAGCTAGAACGCGAATTACCGTGCACAAAAATCTGTCCCCTAACGGAGCTAAATTTTAGAGCTGCAGATGGGGATGGGGACAGAAAAGAAATGCGTTCTAGCGGTAATTAGGCGCTTCATCTCGCTTATGGCGTTGTATACATTACGTGTATAGGATCAATTACAAAAATGATGGAAGCGATTGGTTGAAGCCATTCCATCCCACTCCTTGAGAGCAACAGGTCACATAGCTCTTCAAAGTAGCTAAGTATTCGACCTGAATTACTCCCAAGAATGCGAGTCTGCATTTAAAGAGAGCATACTTTACTCTCTGACACAGTTGCAGAGGGGCGAATATCATGCCCACAACTTTTGGCGACGCTAATGCGTATGGATTAGGAGGAATGAATCCCCTCCGGAAGGGAATAATTTATGAGTATTGCAGGCATACGCTCCAACCGTGGCGATGGATACCAGACTCTGGTAGCTTTCTATTGGGCATTAAAAGTATTGTCCGATCAAGACTTTCAATGGATTGAGGTCGACTCGATAAGCTATTCCGTAGATGATGTGGTTGTTGGTAAGGTAGACGGTGATTTGATCGCCTGTCAGTGCAAAAAAAATCAAACAGACTTTAAGTCCTGGAGCATAGCCGACCTTGGCGATGAGCTTGATAAAGCCTTCTATCTGCTGGCTAATAACCCGAATGTTAACGTCCGCTTCTACTCGCGAAGTAACTTTGGCGACCTTGCAAAACTCAAAGAACATAGTTTATCCCAACCAGATGAAAGTAGTTACATACAAAGTTTAGGGAAAGCGCAACAGGTTCTGGACAAAACCTTGTCGAAACGACTAGCGAAAGCTGCTCCCAGCCTTTCAACGTTTAAATTTCTGCATCGAACCAATTTTGTTACCAGTGATGATTTAGATCAGATGGAAGAATTGCTGCGCGAACGCTTACGAAACTTGGTCAGTAATCCAGACCACGCATTCAATGCTCTATGGATGAATCTCGACCGGCTAGGCGCACGGATGGATGGCAATCACTTATCTACTGCGGCGCAGCATCGCTTAACCAAAGACGACCTTCGAGCCATTATTCAACAGGCCGGCTCAATACTGGTTCCACCAATGGATCTCACCAACATACGTCATTCTTTTTCTAGTACTTCTGCTATTGGTAGGTCATGGCGGCGAGATATTGCGGGGCTACGCATTACTAGCCCAACCTTGGATGAACTGCTTGCCGCTATTGATGCCAAAAAAGGCTCCATCCTGCTCACTGGTCTCCCTGGCTCAGGAAAAACCTGTGTGATGCTTGAATTGCAGGAGACATTGGAAGAAAGAGTAAAAACTGGCTCAAATATTGTGCCTTTATTTATTCAGTCGCGTGAGTTCGCCGACCATATAACATCAGAAGAACGTCAGGCCCAGGGTTTATCGCAACAATGGGTTGAGGAAACTGCAAGGCTAGCTGAAGACGCACATGTAATAGTAGTAATTGATTCTTTGGATGTATTGTCCATTGCCCGTGAGCATCGTGTATTACAGTATTTCCTTGCCCAGATCGACCGTCTGCTATTGATCCCCAACCTCACCGTTGTTACCGCGTGTCGTGACTTCGATAGACATTACGACAGACGGATTGCTGAAAGACATTGGGGTTGTGAATTAAAGTGCCAGCAATTGGACTGGGACACAGAGGTTGCACTATTACTCGATACGCTGGGGATTGCGAGTTCTGATATTGATGCTGTCACCCGCGATCTGATACGCAATCCGCGTGAGTTGGCATTATTTGTCGAACTAGCTCTTCGAGGAGGTAATTTCAATGTGGTGACCAGCCAAGAACTTGCTCAACGGTATATAAATACTGTGGTGCTTGCCGAAAGAGAGTTAGGTGATATTGCTATACAAGCAATTGAGGCTATAGCCTTCGAAATGTTGCAATTGCGAAGTTTGGTTGTGCCACATCAACGCTTTCCTGCCTCTCAGGACATTCAGCGGAAACTATGTAGTCTCAACGTATTACAGGAGACTCAGGATGGGAAGCTGACCTTTGGACATCAAACTCTACTGGATGTGCTTGTTATTAGCCGAGCCATACGTCATCGCGTCACGCTGAATGAGTTCATTCGCGGTTTTCCGCCAGTTCCATTTGTACGTCCGAGTATCCGCAGTTTTATTGCACATTTGTTACTAGGTGACCGTCGTGAATTCAGAAAACAACTCAGAACAGTGTTGGCGAGTGACGCTGCTTTCCATGTCAGGCGTCTGGTCGCTGAATCATTTGCCGAACAGAAGCCACACGATGATGACTGGTCTTTGATCCGAGATTTACGCGAAAATCACCGCGATGTTTTTCAGGTGATTTATGCCACAGGCAGCTCTATTGAATGGCATCATTTCTGGATAAACTTCCTGGTACCTAATTTAATAGCCGCCAGGGATGTAGAAGGCCTAAGGATGCATGTTCATCGAATTGCTCAATGGAGTAATGATGATACTGCAGGGGTGCTGTCGTTCTGGACGGAAGTTCTCGCGCTGGATTGGTTTGATGGGGATGGAGTTGCAGACCAATTAGCGAGATACTTATCAGAAATTAAGCTAGGAAGCATAGTACTTGTCGTTCCATTGCTCGAAAGGCTGCTTGCAATGCCACGATCTGAGCACAGTTCTCTTGGCAAGATCATCGCTAGCTGTGTGGCTGCTGGAGTAATGGACGATGTTTTGCTCTGGCATTATATAACGGACAATATCAGTGATAAGGATTTACTGGAATATAGATTAAACCGCAAGTTGCGTTGCAACACTTATGAATTCGGAAATCAAAATGAGAACTTTATCCGGTTACGCATGGAACAATCCAGTGAGCTACTAGATTTAGCCTTAGAGTCAATCGAACTCTGGAGTAAAGTGCGTGCATCACGTTACGATAAACCCTGTTTAGGTTATAGGCATGGATTCCTAAGCGAGACTTCCTACGAAACTTCTCATAGTAAGCGGGGTATGCACTACCAAGATAGTATGAGCACCCTATTTAATGGAGTTGAAAGTACTATTCTCCTTCATGCAAAAGCCCACTCGGTTTGGTGGCAAAAAAACTGTGAGCACCTTTGTTTCAATCATGAAGGTGCATTGCTGTACTTTGGCATTCTTGCGTGCACTACATCACCTAAACATAATATTAAACTAATAGGTCGCATGTTGTGCGACCGGAATATTCTAGAGTTTGAGCTTTCATATGAAATAGGTGAATTGATACAGTCAGCATTTAATTTACTATCTGATCCGATACAAAATGCGGTAATGGAAACTATTTTGACTGTGAGGAATGAATATGTTTCCAATGAATCCAGCCAGTGGAAATGGAAAGCGCAAGCAGAGTTTATTGTGCCGATCCCTTGCCACCTTCGTTCCTCTGAATTGCAAAAGGTATTAGATGAATATGAAAAAATATACGGGGCGTTTCTACGTCAACCTAATATTCGCTCATGGGGTGGTCTGGTCGCAGCACCATTTTCATATGATGTTTTTCTAACTATCAGTAATAGCGGAATAATAAAGCTTTTAACACATTATGATGGCTATACTCGCTGGGATCGCGATGATTTTCTTGTTGGAGGAGAAGAACAGGTTGGGAGGCAGTTAGGTGAGGCGTCTTCCCGTCAGCCTTCCCGATTCTTAGGCTTATTGACTGATTGTTGGCTAAACATACCTTCAAAATTTCGTGATGACATCATGAGCGGAGTCGTTACTTATCTGGCCCATCGTTATGGCAATTTAGGGACTAACGGAATATGGAATCCACTCGAAGAGCCTGATGCGATCCTTCTTGCCGATCAGATCCTTGAGGAACTTGAAAGACATCCAATGCAATGGCGATACAACGACTATTCAGCCAAAGCGCTTGAAGCCTGCGCCAATGTCATACAAGACCAACAAACGGCAGAACGACTAATATTTCTAGCTATAGGTTTTGCAGGACTTGATGAGGCCAATCCAATTGAAAGTGATTCCGTCGATTTGATCACTATAGGCATCAATATGGCGAAAGGGGATGTTACCAATGCGTTGATGATTTTAGCTAATAAATTCCTGGAACAAGGTAATACTCTACCGACATTGTTGGTACCAGCATTACGGCGCTTTGCTAGCGATGCTCATCCAGCTATTCGCGCCTTGATCTTACAACGTTTACCATTTATGCAATATAAGTCTTTCGATCTAGGTTGGGACTTGTTCCATATAGCCATGAACGATACTCATGGGCTTTGGAAAATCGCCGAGCGAAGTCTGTATTACGCTTATCACACTCATTTTGATACAGTAAAACCTTTATTATCGGACATCTATAATGAGGGAGATAATGAAGACTTTGAAACATGGGGACGTATTTCAGCTTTATCAGCCTTGGCCGGAAATATCGATTTTGATGAATTGATTAAGGACTTAAATAGCCTAGATAGAACAGAAGCCTGGCATGGCGCAACTACCGTTTGGACAAACGGTGAAAATATTCGACAGCATCGCAAACAGTGTATGGATGGCATTCAAACGGGTTTAAATGCAAGTAATCAGCATGCACTGGGAGTTGCGAAGCAATTAGATCATATTTTCGACGACAGTAGAGATATTATTTTTATACCGTTAGAAATTGTGGCTCGCTGTTTTTCAGTTTTTAAAAATGATAATAGTAGTGAGGGTAAAAAACATCAATTTTTCAGATTTCATGAATGGTTGAACGCAATTTCACAGCATGAGCCAGAACAAGCCTTAGCAGCCACAGAAATTTATCTATCCTATGTCCGGCATAGTAAACAGCACCTATACGATCATAATGATAGCCTTACTCAATTAATGACTCGCCTTTTTGCGGAAGCAGAAGAGCACGAGGAGTCTGATCATGGTGCAATGCTACAACGAGTTGTGTCATTACAAGACATACTACTTTCAATGGGCGTTGATGGCGTCAACGACTGGTTAAAAGCCGCGGAGCGGCCATGATTGCTCATAAATTTTAATATTCAGTATTGTATATTGATCACGGGTAACAAACGGACGCACTTAAGGAATAAGTGCACTGACATGCTCCCCTTTGTATATACTCCTGCATGGCCGTAGATATAACAGGCGAATTCAAAAATAATTAGCTCCTTCGATTTTATTCGCTGTAGCTAATCTAGATACTTAGAATATTTAATGTTTAGCTATGAAGCCAACTTACTGCTTATAACCGCACTAAATAGTGAATATGAATTAAACTATTTTCACCCGCTGGGCCTATAATTATGGACTAACGGACATTTCGGTGTTCACTTCCTTCCTTTTAGGGAATTGCTGTTCGAATAAACTGCAGCGCCACCGGGTTTAAATGTGTACAGAATATTTCAGTTCACTATTTTTCAAACAGAGTTTTTAATTCAAACCGTAATTTAAGCATTACAACGATCCAAAATTTAGAAGCGGAAGCGTTTAGATGTTTTGTTAATGCTTTCAAGGATCTCTATTGTATCATGGCCCGCTCCATTGGCATCTAAAGCACGAAGCAAGTGTGCGTATTCCCCTCTTAGACTTGTTGCAAAAATACCCGGATCATCTGACCCGATAGCAACAGAGGTTAGGCCAAAACTTCGCCCATATCCTAACCAACCGACAGCATGATGTTCATTATAGGATTGATGAATACTGATCCGCACATTACTACTAGGTAGGGTCTCGATAGCAACACGCCGCTCTTGTAATAACCCAAGAGTTGCCGATTGAAGAGCTTCCAAAACCTCAAGATCTAAAATATCAGTCTCACGTGTAATCAATGGGGAGCAGGTCAAATCAAGCTGTTTGAAAGCCTCTCTGTGCAGTACTCTATCGATATTATCGAAACATTCTGCCCCATTCACATTCAGATCAATAATGCGCATTTCCCCCTTAACAGACTTATTAATTTTTTATTGTTTATAATAGAAAGTCTCAAAAACCATGTGACTACAATGGGTTTACTCGAATACACACCCCAATGCTGTGCTCTGTTTTTAATACCCCCTAATTTTTCTCAACAAGCTCAATAAGCCGTAAGTATCGAGAATCCTTGATTAGACTTGGTTCTACCTCTTCAATTAGGCCGAGTATCTTCTGTAACTCGTATGGCGGTCGTGTGAACCTCTGTGGTGTTATCCTATCCATTAGATCAAGAGTCGCTGCAGGAAAAAGCATGGCAATTGGCTTTTCACTACCAAACTCTCGAGTGAAACGGTACAACTGGTGATCAAATGTCTCGATTGGCACCAAGAGTGTTTTTACTGCATTGTAGACCACCGGAAAATTGTCGCCAGTATCGTCAAGTAGGCCAATCCACGCCTTTACCGAAGTCGTTGTCCTATATCGACGTTCTTTGGGCCAGTCCTCTCTGATTAATGGAATCACATACTTATCCCAACCGCTCTCGTTTTTCTGCCCAACCAGACCCAACCAGGAAATAAAACGATTTCTAGCCTCATCAGATATTGAGCGCAAAACAAAACGCATTTCATTTCCAGAAGGGCTACATAGCTCCTCAGGATGGAACATTCTCATTAAACCAAGCCATTGCGAGGCTCGAACTGAAAAATCTTTCTCCCAAGAAAGATTTTTGATCCAAGGTATAAGGTTAAGAAAACCAGGCTTGATAAGCTTAGCTACTGCAACTGAAGGCATACCATCACTATGAAGATAACCATTCCATGCTGGTTCTGCAGCTGGATGCTTAAAATCCAAAATCGGTATAAGCCTTTCTTTTGTCCAAGTAGGATCAACAAACATTAGCCAATTTAGATTGCGAGCCGTTATAGCTATAGCGTGGTCCGCACCTTCTCCGGGCGCTGTAAAGAAACTCTCAATGCGAGACTTAATGGAATCTGGAATAAGCGAACCAGCTTTCGCTTCTTCTCCAGATATTGCTCGAAAAAGGGCTTGGGTAAACTTACCTACAGGACCATTGATTGCATGTTCGTACGTGCGCCTCGACTGTATAATAACCTCTCCATTCCGGAAAATTTCTCCGAAACCACTTTCCGTAGCATTAATCCCACCACCCAGTATGCCTTCGACAACATGATCATAGACAGCCCAAGCGAGACCATCATCAAACTTAATCGTCATAACTAAGTTTTGTTCAAGCCAACTACTTAATACATGTCGTAGTTCGACTAAAGCTGTCGATGGTAACCGCGTTATGCGATTAAGGAACACTCGTCTCAGCCTTGGTTTAATCCCTGCAGGTAATTCGCTTATCATTGGAGACCAGAATTCTTTAGGGTAATCGCCATTTTTCGCCGCAATCGTAAGTGCAGCCAATGCTTTACGTGGATTTTCTTTGATCAAACCAACAAAGGGACGTCTCCTCGTAAATTGGTAATCCTGCCGCTGTAGCGCCTCTTTTGCTTTTGGGATTATCTTGTTTAGAGGAAGGTCTAAAACTAAATCAGTTTTTTCGTCCGTACCGACCCAGCCCGAGCGGGTACCCCAACTGACGACCACAGAGGTAGCCCAGCCGTCATGCCAATCAGGAATTGTTTGGATCATCGCAGTGAGGCGCTCACTATAAATTGATTTTAGTTCGCAGCCTTGTAGTTCGAGATAACGAGCGTATCTAGCAGCTAACACCTCCCTTTCTTTTAGGAGTTCTTCCTCAGACAGGTAAGGCAATTGATAAGGATCTGTCAGAATGAGCTCGATAATTCGGCTCTGCTCCTCTTCTGAGAACTCTTTCCAACGATCTGTCAGCAGAAAAAGAAGTTCTCGGGTAACATTTTTATCCCAAAATCCATTTGGCTCCAAAGACAAAACTTCTTCGGCAACACGATCAGCCCTAAAGACGGCTGTTTTACTAAATGCATACAGTCTAAGTTTTCGGAAGAAAAACGGCTCTGTTACTGGCCAAGTAGTGACATGTGCTTTAGCCAATTCTGGCCACTTCACCGCTACACGCTCAAAAAGCGGGACAAACCATGTCAATACATCAGCACCTTTGGCGAAATATTCTTCCCCTTCCACAGCTCGCCCCGGATAACAGCTTGGCGTTGGGAAGTAAAAAGTCTCAATATCCTCCAGCAATCCTGAAGCAATGAGTAATTGCTCTTCCAGGATACTAAATACATGTCGTAACACATTATCAGGCACGTCCAAGTCGTCGTCATGTCTTTCAGTGAACACAACTTCGAAATGACCTAATTCGCTGAATTGAATCTCTTCCCAAGATCCGCTTGGCGGTCTGACTTCTCCCAAGCCATATGGCGATTTCATCTCTAACCGTGGTGTCATAACTCTACGAAACTCACGTAGAACACCAGCTGTCCAGCCCTGAGTATTAATTCGAGCTTTCAAGTCATACCAGTCGACGTCATATCGACGATTACGAGGATCTTTATGATGTTCTAGAATTAAGCTCCAAAGATGACGAGCACGTTTGTGGGTCAATCCTGAAAACTCAATGTTATGCTCAATCTTTTGCAGCAGTAGTGGATGAAGACCATTTTTTCGCATAGCCCACCAAGCCATTACCGGGCTATCAAGGGATTCGCTAAACCAAGTCATGAGATGACCCAGCCTTCTAGGGATTGTTTCAAAACTCCCAGCCAAGCGATGGTAATCTGACGGATTATCGTCTTCATCACGCCATTCAAGGAGATTATCGTTACTCACTCCACGCTTGCGTTCATCGTCAGATATATCCTGCAGATCATCATCGATTCCATAAGCTTTTTGCGGATCGAAAATCTCTGCATCGTTATCGGCAAACTCGTTATGTCTTTTCTTCTGTTTAGCTGATCGAATATTCGCATCCATAACGCAAAGCCATTCTGGATGCGGACGTGGAACAGCTTCAGAGAATAATCTCGCACCTTGTACTGTGCGCAGTACATGAACAACTTGACCACGTTCATACGGTGCCAGAATTTTCGGGTCCTGCCTGCTTTTGGCGATCACTGAAGCTCGCCATCGACGCGGATCATCTGCTCGTTCAGCCCATGCTTCCATACTCTTCCAGAGCAACGGATGATCGGAATAGGCTATGGCAGTAACGCCTCTATCACGCCATTTGGCTTCGATCTCTTCAGGAAGTCCACAATCAAATGCATAAATTCTGGAACGATCATACTGACCATCATGATTGAGACCCTGAAGGAGGTATTTAACTGGTGGGTCTTCTGCCTGGTAGCCCACCAGAACAACAATATATCGCTCAAGAAGAAGCTTGATAAAGTTGGTTGCCCATCCTTCTGAAAGGTAAGCGCGTCCAAAGTCTGCACTGCTCAGCACATAAGGATGGCTTACAGAGTCTTCATCGACCAGACGACCATGAAGATACGTAATTCCCTCAATTGACGAACCGAAATTTAGATCTGGAAAAGCAGGCGGTACATATAGGGCTAGGTCATCTTGCCCTTGGTCAACTTCGAATAGTCGGTCAAAGTTAGTCGTGACAATCTGTGGAACTCCACTCTGATTTGAGGAGATTCGTTTGATAAGGGCATGTTCGCGTCCAACCACTCTTTCAGAACAGAAAACACTTAGGCGCTTTGTTACTAAGGCATTAACTTCATCCTTGCCATATTCAAGATGAAGTAAATTGAAAATTTGGTCTAGAGGGACATTCGCCGAAGATTGGTCGTGAAGCCACGGGAGAAATGCAGCCATAATTTCTGAGTCGTGTGGCGGGTCAAAGTATTCAATTACGTACTGAGTGAGGTCTACAAAGGTTGGCATCCCAGAAGGTAACGAAACCCCTGCACCACATAGAAATACGACTCTACCTGCATCACAGCGTTCTAAGAGAATGTCTGGTACAACAGGACCTTCGGCATGGAATCTCATGAGCTCAACTTATCAAGACGCTAATTGATTATTCTATTTTACTATTTTCACAGATATGATGAATGCTGAATAATATAAATTCTTTTTAATTTCAGTGATATACATCAAAAGAAATGAAAAATAATTCAGCTTTTTAAATTTCAAGAAGTCCTGAAAATAGTTCAGAGTTACGGGCCACTGACAAGAGATGCATTGCCACAAGCAAAGTACAAACTTAACCAACGCTGATAGTTGTCCAGCAAACTGCCATATCGCATCTTTGTCTCTTTCAGAGCGAATAATCCCTGAATAGTGAATGACAGGCAGCCGCAAACCTCCGCAATGATCGGATAAGCAGTCTGCCAGTCAGGATAGTTGGTTGATAAGGTAAGGTGCTTATTTGCGGGAGTCGTCAATACGTTCTTGCAGCCAGTATTCGACTTCACTTTGCTTCCAGCGAGAACTACGACCCAGCTTAATCGGCTTTGGAAATAAACCGTCTTTGATCAACTTATAAAACCACTTATCCGTCAGGCCCGTGAATCTGGTAATGAACTGCATGTCCACCAATTGGTCATCAAGCAGAGAAATTTGAGTTGTCATTGTCTGTATTCCATTGGGGTGTTGACCTGAGCGGGTGGTTGATTGCCTGTAACCACCAGCCCTTCCACATCAATGGGGTGATATGTAAAAAAGTGCAGAACCCAATTTACAGAGGTCTGGGTCGCCCCAGTCCGCTTGGCGCTGGTACCTCATTGCTACCGTGGTAATAACAATCGTGCTTTTGCTCCTCTTTAGCCAAATAGCTGATGATGTATCGCAGTCCCTTAATAGCTTCGGCATCATCGTAATTTACGGGCTTATCAATATTGGCCGTATAAGTGGGTTTAAACGTGCATCGGTTGTAATATCCTTCCTGTTCCGTTATTTCTCGCCATATTGCTCCGATGCGTTCGGCTATTGGGTATGTAGCCTGATTAATGTGCCTGTCGAGATAGAAAACGATATGGGCATGACAGCCATGGTCGTAAGTACTTTCCAGTACCCAGAAATATCCTGTCAGGTTTGAGCCTTGCATAATTCTTTCCACCAGAATGCGCACTTCACGTTCAGTTTCTTTCCAGGAGTGGTGGTTGAAGCGGCCTGAACCTTTCTGATAGAAAAGATCGATTCTTAATGCCTGTATTCGGGAATAGCGGGCCAGTAACTGATTAAGGTGATCATTGAGAAGAGACAACAGAAACCAGTTCATCTTATATCTGGCAATATAAGGGTACGGGGTATTCATTTTTTATCCTTTGTGAGGTGGTGTACAAAGGATGGGGATACGTTGTAATTTTTAAGTGGAAAGTATTTCCCCTGTGGGAGATACTCGTTAAGGCATTACCTGTTAACAAATGGTCAGATAAAGGGAAATCGGGGACCCTAAGTTGTATTTCAGCTAACAGATGATCTACTGATGGATGAGCACTAAACATGCATTGGTATAAGCAGGGATACCCCTTAATTATACTAAAAACCCAAATGTTCATTCCTGATGCATGACACCTGTCTTTTCAGTACTCAATCATCTCGCAGATAAATCATCAGAATTCCCACACAACTTAGTCAGTAAAAAATCACATTAAAATCATTTAATTATCATAAATAAATCAGTGTTTTTTCAGTCTGTGACCTGACTCCCTACCTCGTAATGGTACGCATGCTAACCTCCTGATGTATAAAAATCAGGGAGAGAGAAATGCTGCACTACGACATGGTCCGTTATGAAATTATGTATCTGAGAACACTGGATGAGATTTTAAAGACGGACCACTCTTTGCTCTACAATAGCTATGACACACCAGAGCAGTTTAGGGACTTAATCACCTGTATACTTGAACAGCACTTTGCCGGGAATAAGGAGCGGATAAGTGATGCCCGTAAGAAACTGAAATATTGGGCTGATTTGATACTTATAGATAAAGAATATTTTGAATGTTTTAAGGGTACACCAAGAGCAACATGGTTCGCACACCACTATATTTTTGAATATCCCGTTATGCCACCAGAAGTAAAATTAGGTGGGCTGGGAAGTACCTTTCCTGATACTAACGTATTTAATAGTCTTTTAATGGCCCCCCCACCTTTCGCAAACCTGAGTAATTTCTCGTTGGATATTGACGCTGATAGCCTTAACCTGGATTTGCTACTAAAACCCGGTACAGATAATCCGAAGAAGCCAAAGCGCTCATTTTCTTGTTTCTATATTAATAATGGGGCGAGTACTGATTCATATAACCCGAGTCCAGTCACGGAGCGTGAACGAATTAACGGAGTGATGAGATATATTGACGATGCTGCAGGAACGCTTGGCGATAAAATCTCTTATTTCAGAAAACTACATGAGTGCTGGCTGGAGCAATATAATTTTTTCCTCAGGGATTTTGAATGGATCTCCCGGGATGATGAAAATCAGCTGTTGTATCTGTGGGACTATCTTCAAGGTAAAAACAGGATAGCAGACTATCTTCGCCCTTATAATACTTCAATGCGATATGACATGGTAATTGCTGCGATTGACGTCTGGAATGTTTCGCCGTATGAGAAACTGGAATTCATTGAAAAGATGAAGCATGCCTGGCAGGCATCAAAATCGTACAAGAAATCTAAAAAGTAACATGACATGCAATCTAAATAATTTCAGATAGATATTATTCTCCTGAACATACTTCATTAGCGGCAGAACCTAACGGTTCTGCCGTTTTTTTGTTTTATTTGTCTCAGGAGATGTCATGAAAAATCAGGATGGCCTGCAACCCCTGCAGGACTCACTTATGGGCTTACCAGAATGGGCATCAGAGCGGGTCATGCAGCAGATTCGTCAACTCACAAACTACGAACCGGTTATCGGCATTATGGGGAAAACAGGTGCCGGTAAATCATCTCTCTGCAATGCCCTGTTTCAGGGCGAAGTTTCACCCATCAGTGATGTGACGGCCTGTACCCGTGAACCCTTGCGCTTCCGTCTGACGCTCGGTGAGCGGAGCATGTTATTAGTCGACTTACCGGGTGTTGGTGAAAACAAACAGCGGGATACAGAGTACGCGACACTCTACCACAAGCAGTTACTTAAGCTTGACCTGGTTCTGTGGCTGATTAAAGCCGATGACCGTGCACTGGCAGTCGATGAGCAGTTTTACCACCAGGTTATTGGTGAGCAGTACCGGCACAGAGTGCTGTTCGTTATCAGTCAGGCCGACAAGATTGAACCTACAGACAGCCTCGGTGGTGGGTTATCTGCTGCCCAGAAGCGCAGCATCAGCCGTAAAATCGTTACTCTGCATGAGCTATTCCAGCCCGTTCATCCGGTTTGTGCAGTATCGGTGCGCACGAAGTGGGGACTCAAGGTTATGGCAGAGCGTATGGTCCGCAGCCTCCCGCGTGTGGCCAGCAGTCCGGTGGTGGCTCAGCTTCAGCGCCCATTTCGTACTGAACAGGTAAAGGAAAAGGCGCGCAGTGATTTTGGTGAAACAGTCGGGGCCGCGCTGGATATAGTGTGCAATGTTCCCCTTTTTCCCGCCCCGGTGCGCACTGTGATACGTGCCGTGCGTGACACTGTGGTCTCTGTAGCCCGCGCCGTGTGGGATTTCTTCTTCTGAGTTTCCTTCTTTTACTTCCTGTTGTTAATTCAGATATCTGAGGTGTTATATGCCCCGTTTAGCTTCCCGCTTTGGAGCGGCGAACCTCGTTCGCCGTGACCGTCCGCTAACCAATGATGAACTCATGCGCTTTGTGCCCAGCGTGTTCAGCCAGGAAAAACATGAATCACGCAGTGAGCGATATACATACATCCCGACCATTACCCTGCTGGACAGCCTACGTTACGAAGGCTTTCAGCCGTTCTTTGCCTGTCAGACCCGGGTTCGAGATCCTGAGCGCCGTGAGCACACCAAGCATATGCTGCGGCTGCGTCGTACCGGGCAAATCATCGGTAATCAGGTGCCGGAAATCATTCTACTCAACTCGCACGATGGCACCAGTTCGTACCAGATGCTGCCGGGGTTGTTTCGCCAGGTTTGCCAGAACGGGCTGATTTGCGGTGAGACCTTTGGCGAGGTGCGGGTGCCGCACAAGGGGGACGTGGTGAGTCAGGTGATTGAAGGGGTGTATGAGGTACTGGGGATTTTTGACCGGGTAGAGGAAAAGCGCGATGCCATGCAGTCGCTGATGCTACCACCTCCGACCCGTCAGGCACTCGCCAAAGCCGCTATCACGTACCGCTTTGGCGAGGACTACCAGCCGGTAACCGAAGCGCAGGTCCTGACTCCCCGCCGCTACGAAGACTATAGTGATGACCTGTGGACCACCTATCAGCGCATTCAGGAAAACCTGATCAAAGGTGGTCTGAGTGGGCGCAATGCGAAAGGGAGTCGCACACATACCCGGGCGGTGCGCGGTATTGATGGCGATGTGAAGCTCAATCGTGCGCTGTGGGTGATGGCAGAGACAATGCTGTCGCAGTTTCAGAATGCGTGAACTCACAGTTTGCACTGAAAAACGTTAAGGCAACGTTAAAGAATGACACACCCTGTCAGTTTTCCGGTCCGTCGGTGAGGATTAATTAACCAGAACTGGCTGCAGCCCCTGTTAACACTGAACTTCCGGGTGTTAAGAAATAATCCCTTCAGTTGACACACCCTGTCACCCCCCCTCTCTAGAATCATATTCCTTTCAGACAGTTAGCTCGTATGGAGAAATGATAATGACACAGACAGAGCGCCGCCACGACAGGCTGGCGATCAGACTGTCGCTGATTATCAGTCGCCTTGTCGCGGGTGAAACGTTAGATATGCGCAGACTGACCGCAGAGTTTGGTGTATCCGCACGTACCCTGTACCGGGATTTTCGCGAACGCCTGATGTATCTGGATCTCGAATGCCGCAATGGTTGTTACCGTCTACGGACCGGTGGCGGTGGTGCACAGGCAGAGCTGGATGTACTGACATTTGCCCATCGCACGGGAATGGCGGGTTTATTTCCCGGTCTCGATCGCCGTCTGGTGAGCCTGCTGCTTGCCTGTGATGACGTACCCTGCCTGACCGGAGACAGTATCAGTGGCATTTCCCCTTCCGCCTCGCTGTCTTTTTATCGTCTGATAAAAGCTATCACCACCTGCCAGCGCGTGACGCTACTGGCTGACGGACAGCGTTGTGAACGGCTGGCTCCTTACCGGCTGATTGCGAAAGACGGCACATGGTATCTGGTTGCTGAACATCACCGGCATCCGGTGGTATTCACCCTGGATGAAATCCATACCATCCAGCCCACGAAAGAAACATTCACGCGTAACGGGCGACTTTACCGACTGGTGGAGGAGGCAACTTTTATCCAGGCCCTGCCACATTTTCGCTGTATTCAACAGTCCCTGAAGTCCCTGTCTTTACCCTGATTTTTCACCGACCCACATCCGTTTTGCGGATGTGGGTCTTTTTTATTCTTTATTTAATAAGGTTAATACGATGAAGCAAAACCTGAACACCAGTTACCGGCTGGTATGGAATGAAGTTCTGGGCGCATTTGTTGTGGTCTCTGAGCTGGCGAAAGCAAAAGGAAAACGCATCGGCGCGGTGCTGGCACTGGCTGTCGCCGGGCTGGTGGCAAGCCCTGCGGCGCTGGCTGATGATTCGCCGGGCAACACCAGTACTATCGCTGCGGGCGACGTGATGAACAATGCCGTTATCAGTAACCACGACACCCAGCTGGTTTCTGGTGTAGCGAATAACACATTCATTAATACCGGTCTGGAACACGGTGAGGATGACGAGGCGAATAGCGGTGGTCAGTTTGTACAGGCGGGTGGCGTGGCAAACCAGACCACCATTGGCGATAACGGGCTGCAGGGTGTACTGGCTGGTGGTAGCGCCACAGACACCACGGTCAATAGCGGTGGTGGTCAGAGTGTGCATGGACAGGCTTCAGATACCACACTTGACGGCGGTACGCAGTGGGTACACAGCGGCGGTATTACCTCCGGCACGATCATTAATAAAGATGGGACTCAGCTGGTAAAAGCTGGGGCACTGGCGACCGGTACCGTAGTGAATACGGGGGCACAGGGCGGGCCGGATGCGGAGAACAGTGACGGTCAGTGGGTTGCCGGTAATGCAACCGATACCACCATTAATGAGAATGGTCGGCAGATTATTGCGACAGGAGGCCTTGCCACCGGCACGGTGATTAAAGCCGGGGGCGACCAGAGTGTGCATGGTCATGCGCAACACACCCGACTGGATGGCGGTAATCAGTACGTCCATGCCGGTGCCACGGCATCGGATACGGTGATTAATGCCAACGGCTGGCAGGTGGTAAAAGACGGTGCGACAGCAGACCACACCATGGTAAATAACAGCGGTAAGCTACAGGTTAACGCCGGTGGCACCGCCAACGATGTCACCATGAATGCCGGTGGGGCACTGGTCACCAGTACCGCGGCCACCGTGTCCGGGACCAACAGCCTGGGAGATTTCAGTGTGGATGCGGCAACAGCCAGTGCCAGTAACGTACTGCTGGAAAACGGCGGTCGTCTGGATGTGCTGGGTAACGGCAGCGCCGATACCACCACGGTCAACCAGGGCGGCGTTCTGGCCGTCGCATCCGGTGGTAAGGCGCAGAACATCGTGATGAACGATGGCGGTGTGCTGATAGCCGATACCGGCGCAACGGTCAGTGGGACTAATGCTTCAGGTGCATTCGGTATTGATGCGGCAACCGGCAAAGCCAGCAATCTTCGTCTGGATAATGGCAGTCAGTTTACCGTCCTGGGCAACGGCAGTGCAGATAACACCACCGTGGGGGCAGGTAGCACACTGAAGGTGGCACAGGGCG
The DNA here is from genome assembly GCF_040786275.1 of Buttiauxella gaviniae. Taxonomy (NCBI): domain Bacteria; kingdom Pseudomonadati; phylum Pseudomonadota; class Gammaproteobacteria; order Enterobacterales; family Enterobacteriaceae; genus Buttiauxella; species Buttiauxella gaviniae. Next base: position 3,151,034 of record NZ_JBFMVT010000002.1, on the reverse strand, counting down.
GTACACTCACCGGCACAACAACCCTTAATGACAACGCCACTCTTGAAGGGAATGCCACCAACAGCGGGCAACTCCATATCAGCACAGGTAGCGGACAGAATGCCGCCATCAATGGCTCAGTGAGTGGCGATGGTCAGTTACTCAAGGAGGGTGAAGGCACCCTGACCGTCAGTAACGGCACGCTGTCCCAGTCACAGGTGACCCTGAATCAGGGGACGCTGGCACTGAACAATGCTGTGATTAACAGCGACATTATTGCCCTCTCCGGTACGCAGGTGCGCCTGACGGGCAACTCGGTAATGAACGGTGCAATCGACCCGACCGATGTCACGCTCGACAGCGGTGCCAGCTGGAATATTCAGCGCGGTGCCGCAGTGAAATCGGTTCTCGACAACCTCGATAACGCCGGAACCATCAGTTTCACCCCTGCGCAGGATCAGTTTGTGCCTGAAACGCTGACGGTGACTCATCTGACGGGCCGCAACGGCACCATCAACCTGTCCATCCGACTGGATGACCCGACCTTCCCGACCGATATGCTGGTGATTGACGGCGGTACGGCAACCGGTAAAACCTGGCTGAACTTCACCAACACCGGCGATGCCGGGCTGGGCCTTGCGACCACGGGCAACGGTATCAAAGTAGTGGATGCAATTAACGGGGCGACCACGGATACCGGAGCCTTTGCGCTGGGCCGTAAACTGCAGGCCGGTGCCTACAACTACACCCTGAACCACGGCAGCGCGGATGAAAACTGGTATCTCACCAGTGAGACCGGTTACCGTGCCGAAGTGGCGCTCTACTCCTCTCTGTACGCACAGAGCATGGATTATGACCGCGCACTGGCGGGCACCTACAGCCAGCGCAGCAGCGCGGTGACTGGCCAGGGGCTCTGGGGTCGTATTCAGGGCGGTCATACCGGGCATGAGGGTAATGGCGGGGTTGCACAGGGGGATACCCCGGAAAGCAGCGGCAGCTACGGCTTTATCCAGCTCGGCGGAGACCTGCTGAAACGCAACGCTGGTGCGTTTTCGCTGACTGCGGGTCTTTATGGCGCAGCGGGTCAGTCTTCAGTTGAGGTGAAAAACGATGACCGCTCTGCTGCAGGTGATGTCCGCGACACGGTTTACAGTCTCGGCGGCTATCTGACGGCGGTTCATGGCTCCACTGGTCTGTGGGCTGATGTGGTGGCGCAGGGTTCACATCACAGCCTGAAGGCTGTTTCAGATGATAACCGTTTCGACACCCGGGGAACCGGCTGGCTGGGCTCGGTGGAAACGGGTCTGCCGTTTAATATCAGCCACGGTCTGGTGCTGGAGCCGCAACTGCAGTACGTCTGGCAGGGCCTGTCTCTGGATAATGGTCATGATAATGGCGGCTATGTGAACTTTGGCGACGGCAGTGCACAGCATGTGCGGGCCGGGCTCCGTTTTGGCCGTTCATCAGAGATGGACTTTGGCAAAGGCATGTCCACAACGGCTGGTTTTGCTGACAGCATGAAGCAGCGTGTCAGCGAACTGCCGGTGAACTGGTGGGTGCGCCCGTCCGTTATCCGCACCTTCAGCAGTGATGGCGAGATGAGCATGGGCACCGCAACAGCTGGCAGCAATGTCAGCTTCACCCCGTCTCAGGATGGGACCTCAGTTGACCTGCAGGCCGGTCTTGATGCCCGTATCCGTCAGAACGTGACGCTGGGTGTGCAGGGTGGCTATACCCGCAGCGTCAGCGGTAACAGTGCAGATGGCTACAACGGTCAGGCGACGCTGAACGTCGCCTTCTGATAACTCACTGGCCCCGACGACGGGGCATTGCATCACCACACCAGGCCCCTGTTGCTCACGCAGCAGGGGTTTTTTTCATGCAGGCGCAATACCGCTTTCTTTCCTCAGCCTTACCCGCTTTATCTCAGTATTTTCTTTATTACTCATCTCACGCCAGCCAGCCCTGACGGCTGCCTTTTTTATATCTGGAGTAAAACCATGACCATACAAACGGATATCACCTGCGAACCGGTTACTGATTTACAAATGAATCACACCATTACCGCCAGCCCGGTATCTGATGAACAACGTCTGGACTTCTGGCCGCAGCACTTCGGGCACATTCCGCAGTGGATACTTATCGAGCCCCGCATCTTCGGCTGGATGGACCGCTTCTGCGAAGACTACTGCGGCGGTATCTGGCATTTCCACACACTCAGCAACGGTGGCGCGTTTATGGCCCCCGAAGCTGACAGTGATGAGAAATGGGCGCTGTTTAACAACATGAATAGCAACCGTGCGGAAATGAGCGCGGAAGCAGCGGGCATTGCGGTGTGCCTGATTGAGTACAGCCATCATGCCTGTCGTACGGAGTGCGATGCCATGACCGAACATTATTACCGTCTGCGGGACTACGCCCTTGGTCATCCCGAATCCAGTGCCATTCTCGCCATCATCGATTAAGGGGCTTTGCCATGGAGAAACAACTGATGCTGTTTTCACCGGAATTATCGTTACCGGCACAACGCACGATTAAACGCGCCCTGAGTCTGCTTGACCAGCACCTGCGCGAACCGGGTGTGGCATTCACCTCCACACAGGCGGCCCGCGACTGGCTCAGGCTGAAGATGGGAACGCTTGAGCGTGAAGAATTTGTCGTGCTGTACCTCAATAACCAGAACCAGCTGCTTGCCCACGAAACGCTGTTCACCGGCACCCTCAGTCATACCGAAGTCCATCCCCGCGAGGTGGTAAAACGCGCCCTGTACTTTAACGCAGCGGCAGTGATTTTTGCCCATAACCACCCGTCCGGGGAAGTGACTCCGAGCCAGGCAGATAAGGTCGTTACCCAACGACTGGTACAGGCGCTGATGCTGGTGGAAATCCGCGTGCCCGACCACCTGATTGTCGGTGGCAGGCAGATATTCTCCTTCGCCGAACATGGCCTTCTTTAACAGGAATAAAATGATGAATAAAGACGCTTTCCAAGTCTGGGGTCTTAAACGAGATATCACACCGTGTTTCGGAGCGCGGCTGGTGCAGGACGGTCACCGTCTGCATTTTCTGGCGGATCGGGCAGGATTCAACGGTTCGTTCAGCGAGATGCAGGCCCGACAACTGAATGAAGCCTTTCTACATTTTGTTGCGCATATGGAACTGATGCTGATCTCCGGTGAGCTAAATCCCCGATATACGCACGGCGTCACGCTTTACCGTAACGGACTGACCTGTGAAGCTGATACGCTGGGCAGTCATGGGTATGTGTATATCGCAATTTATCCCTCAAATAAGCTTAAAGACTAATCCTCAGCATCATCTCAGCTTTGTAAGCCTTCAATTCTTTTCTTCCTTTATTAAGAGACTCAACTCATGCAAATCTCAACTGTACTGGCCACTGTGCCGGTTACGTCACGCCTGTCGCCCGTACAGGTGTGGCAACAACTGTTAACGTATCTACTGGAACACCATTACGGCCTCACACTCAACGACACGCCATTCCACGATGATTCAGCTATTCATGAGCACATCGAAGCGGGAATTACGCTTGCTGATGCGGTGAATTTCCTTGTGGAACGCTATGAACTGATACGCACTGACCGCAAAGGATTTACATGGCAAGAACAGACGCCATTTCTGACCGCTACAGATATTCTCAGAGCCAGACGAGCTACCGGGCTGATGAATACATAAATTCTTCGAGCTTCATTCCTGATTTTTACCTTTGCACTTTTCACTCTTTTCATTCACAGCATAACCCGCCAATTATTATCAACTGGCGGGTTTGTTTCATGAACTAATAAAGCGGAAGTCTAGGTATTTGTCATTTATTACTTAACGTCAAAAATGGTACGTAGCAGGAAGGCTTCAAGTATTTCATCACTGATTTCCACCACGCCGTTAATCATCGACCAGGTGAGGATTTTGCACTGCTGATTGTCATAAAGGTAATAGTAACCATCGCCAATATCACAAAGCGGGACGGCCTGCGGCGGATAGTCCTTGCCGTCACGCAGTGGTTCTATCGCGCTCAGAATATTCAGATGTGACGTCGCAGGAACCCCAAGGCCGTTAACCTCCGTAGCCCCGGAGGCAATCAAACCAAACTCAGACAAATAGGTTTTATATTCCTCTGAAAAATGCATCCGTAGCGCTTGTTCCGCAGCACTAATTTCATTCTCTTTTGCAGGGCGAGTATCGGCACCTTTTGCTGCAACCTGCTGAGCTAACTTCTTCATGCTGCCTCCTGCTGACGTTGTTTAATCTCTTCGGCTCGTGCTTTCCAATGCGCTTCACGCTCTTTGGCAAACGCGCCACGATCGATTTCAGACTCTTTAGTAGTGTCGTGCAGAATAATGTTATTGCCACCTTCCATGTGCTGCGCGTGCGTCAGTTCCGCCAGCGGGGAATCTGCCTTCTGCCCGACGTGATGCAACTCGATTGGCCTACCATTGGCATCCAACGGTGGCTTGCCCTTTTCCATACGTTCGAGGTTGGTATCACCTAATGCATCGGTTTGATCCAGGTCGATTTCGTTATTAATTAACGCATCATTGCCGTTAACGGTATGACATTCCAGACCTGCATCCTGGTAAATCGCCGCCTCTTCTTCACTGTTTATACTTTCGATCACCTCATCACTGTAACCCCCCTCACTTAAAACCTCTTTGGTTTCTTCAGAAAGCGGAGTCAACTCGTTACGTGGAAGCTCCAGGTCAACTGGCCTGTCGAGTTTTTCAACATTAATTTCCTCAATGCGTATCTCCTTCACACTTTCCAACAGCTCGCCCAGCGATTCCGCTGCCAGCTCTTTTAAAACTGTCATCTCGATCATGCTACTATCTCCGGGGTGACGTGTTTACGCCATGCGGCATAGACCTTCAGGTATTCATCATTTCTGCTGGCCAACTCGCGCAAAAAGCACTGCTGTACCGCCAGTTCAAGTCCAGCGGGCAACTCACCGGTTTGCTTAACGATAAGCTGGCGGAACGAGTGCGCCAGTTCATCAAAACCAGGCGTGGTGCGAACGCATCTTTCAATGGCGGTGGTGCAATCCAGCAGGTTAACGACCAGCTTTGCCAAACGAGCAAAATGTTGTTCGTTCTGAAGGCTGATTTCTCCGGTTGCGCGAAACTCTTCAAATAGCGTTTTCAGCACAATTTTTTGCCCGGTTGCCAGCAGGCTGCCTTCCAGTCCGGCCTCCAGCGTTTCCAACGGAATTGCCAGCGGCTGCCGCAGGCGCGTAGCCATCAGCCAGGCAATCAGCTGCTGGTTAAAAAGCTGGGGGCGACACGTATTCACGGCGGCGGCTTCGTAGCGGTAGATCTCTTCTTTCCCGGCAAACTTATTAATCCGACACAGCACAGGCTCCAGCCAGTCGTTCTGATAAACCAGCGCCACCCCTTTGGGCAGGCGCGCAAGCTCATCAAGTTGCTCGTCGTTTAATCCAGCGGATTTCCCCGCAATACGTCGGTCGGATTCATCCGGCAGACGCATGATAATTTTCGTGTTGGTATTACGAATCGCAGAAATATCAACAGCATAAGGTGACTGGTCGGCAATAATAAATCCCTCTCCCCAGGTCCGCATTTCGGCAATGGCGTTAGAGAGCATTTCCACCGATTTTCCCGTAATGTCATTTCCTTCCCCACCGCCGCCAGAGGTGCTGCGCTTAAGGATATTGTGTGCTTCTTCCAGCACCGTGACATGTTTTAGTGGTTGGTTCATACCTGAAAACGCGGCGCGGTGTTCGCTTAGGCGAATCACCAGGATCCCCATGATCAGAGATTTTGTTTCCTGAGAACCAATGCGGCTGAGATCGACAATCACGTTACTGTCGAACAGTTCTGAGTTATCAATTTCTTCCCCGCAGAAAATCAGCCCGTTCAGACCATTGGTCAACGATTTCACGCGCGTCACCAGTGAGCCGGTGTAGTTGCTTTTAAGCTCCTGGGAGTAGGCGGAATCATCGATCACGGCTTTCAGCTGCACCAGCAGATCGTTGAACGTCGGGAACAAAGCCGGAGTGAAACGGTTAACAGAGCTGACCATATCCCAACCGCATTCGCTGTAACTTTGCAGAATGGCCTCTTTAAGAATGGCGGGCATCGCGGCATACATCGGCCAGCACATGGTGAAGATCTCCACCAGCCGATCGATGTGTTCAAGGACGTGAGTCTCATTCGGGAAGCGGAAGGGGTTGATGCGCAGCAGCTCGCTGTACTTCGCATTGCTGCCCAGCACCCGGACGTCGCTACGGTGGCCAAACATATGTTTGTATTCACCTTTCGCCGGCTCAATCACCATAAATGGCACCTGATGGCGGCCTAGCTGGGAAAGAAGCTCGTAAATGGTATTACTTTTCCCGGCGCCGGTTGAACCCGTGACAAAAAGATGGCTCGCCAGCTGGTTGACATCCAAATTAATAGTTTGCGGCAGGTCGTTCCACAGATGGCGTATCGAGCCGAGGCAGATTTCACGACCGGCACGCTTTCTCTCGCCGCTGCTGTCAAGACGCTGAACTTTACGCCCGAAAGCCTGGGTCTGAAGCACCGCCACGGTGGAGGTAGAGCGGCGCGGCAGGCTAAGCTGAATCGCCATTTCTTTGCCCGATACAAGCGTCGCAGGCGTCAGGTAATCAATATTGATGCCTTCAGAGAAGGCCGGTGTGAGGCGCGGATGCCTGAGCGTCGCCAGCCAGTCAAGCACCACCTTTTTGTTTTGCGACTGCCAGGTAGTCAGGGCAAAGTCTTCGGTGCTTGAACGGCTGCCACGCATCAGACCGAGGAAAATGCTGGCTAAGGACTCAGACGAGGCTGCGCTGTCGCCGATAAAGTAAGCTGCAGTTTGCCAGCCACCGTAAGTGCGCGCTTCGTTGACGCGCTCCAGATGATGGTCAACTTTTTCCAGCATCTTTTCGATGGTCTTGTCGCTAACTTCCAACGAGATTTGCTGGCTGCTTCCCTGGGTTTTGTTCAGCGAGTGGCTGTCGGTACGGCTGGTGGTATCGGTTTTACTCGTTGTTGTGCTATGGGCATGCGACAAGTTTTCGGTATGACTTTCGGAAAGGCTTTCCGATCCACCGCTATTTATGCTGCCAGAAATATTTCTTGGTAACAGTGTGTTTTTCAGTAGGCTGCCGATGCCACGGGCTATCCCCACGTTATCGCCCTGAACGCGTGCCTGTTGATATTCATCATAGGTGCGTGTGAAAGCGTCGGACGTGCTGACAGTTTGCGACTCTCCCCAGCTTTTACTGGTCGATTTGCTAGTAGTGTCCGAAGTGCCTTTAGTTTCGGTCATTCCCAGGCTTTCGCCCAGCGACTGGCTTAGCCCTTCACTGATGCTCAAACCTACGCTTTCGCTGTCCTGGACGCCAAACGAGTATTGCCTTTTCGCCAGGCATGAAAGCTGGGTCGCCACCTGCTCATAGCCGGTGCGGATCACTTCCAAATTTTGTGGCGAAACCGGCTCCGCGAGGATCAGAGCCTGATAAACCCGACTTTCCGCAGCATCGATAAAATGTTCTAGCCCCTGCATGAAATGTTCATGATTATCCGTGGACAAGGACGGCACGCCAGTCACAGCGGTGATAGTTGCCGAAGGCTCATCTTGCTGCGCCAGCGCCCCTTCAAGCAGTTCGTCGGTGTCACCTGCCGCCAGCGGCACCAGGCTGCTGCCGGAAAAATGTCCCTTGAAAGTTTCTTTGAGCAGTTCGCCAGAATTATGCCCCAGCATTTTTCCCGGCGTACCGCGCGTACCAATGTACAAATTGGTTTCTCGTCCATCGGACTTCAGGAACAGGAAGACGGCATAACCGGCTGCACCCAATGCGGTATAGGCAGCCGTGGTGCTTTCAAGTACCGACTGTTTGTTTTCCTGTACGATGCGCTCGATGCGGAATATACGGATATCCCCTGCACGGTTGACCGGTAGCCCCGTCTGGGTAGAGACGGACTGCAGAGGGTAGTTTTTCATCTCTGCAAGATAACTGCGGTTGATAAGCACTCTTGCTGATTGCAAAGTCACATCCGTGCGCTGCTCAAGCTCTTTAAGCCGCGACGGCGTTATGATTTTTTGAGACATAAATCCCCCTTTAGAGTAAAGAAATCACCAGCGCCGCTAATACAGCAAGCGCGCCACCCGCCATCAGCGCAATGCGCAAAAAGCCCGGCTGAGAGGCAGCGGAAGATGAATCAGATTGCGGGCGAGAAGCTCCATTCTCCTGTTGGAATTGGGGTTGAGCTTTTGGCTTGATGATAATGCGCTCAAAGCCTTTCACTCCGCGCAGACGCAGCGAATTTCGCACCGTTATCAAGTGCTCGAAACGGACTTTGGCAAAGTTGCTATTCAGATAAGAAGTTTGCAGGTCGTAGTAATCAGCATCCCACTGGGCGGGGTCGTTATTCATTTTTCCTGCCAGAGAGTTTTCCTCGTAACCTACAAATAAATCAGCGACCCTGGCCTCAGCCCAGGCGACGGCTTTGTTGATTTCATTATCTGCCAAACGGTTGTTTTCAAGTTCATTGATTAAGGCCGAACGCACCATGCTGATAACGCCTTGTTCAACCATTCTTCCCAGATTGATGCCGGGTAAATAGCCTTGCATGTTCATTTTATCAGTTCCCTCTATAGGTTTGGTTATCGGCGTTTTTGCAAACCCAGCAATACCATTCCGAATAAGATGCTCACGGACATCAATAAGATGACGGATGCGTTTCTCAGCGAAGTTGTTCTCTGCCAGCTTACGTTGGCGGTCGAAATACCCGGCGTTCCAGTCAAGCGCATCCGGCTCAATGGCAGCGAAGATCTCGTTGACCCGGTATCCATCAAAGAAATCAGGAATAGCGGAGCTGGAAGCGACAATCTGATGTATTTCATCTGCTTCCAGTTCGTTACGGGTTAACTGCTCCAGTAAATTCTGGCGCAGGGTTTGCCGTTTTTTAGCTTTATCGTCCATCATGACTCCCTTCATTAAATGGCCAGCGTGTTATCAAGCTTCGCTTTAAACTCGATAATCCATTGCTGCTGCTCTCTTGCCTCAGCAATAGTTTGCTCGCGAACCTCTTTATTGTTTAACTGCTCTTGCATCACGCTAATCAAAGCTTCAAATTTCTCATTAAATTCACGTTCAATAAAGGCCAGATAGTTTTTCACCAGCTTATCTTTATCAGACTCAAATTTTTTCATCGCTTTTGTCCGGAAGTCATTAAACTCACTTTCAATAATGGTCCGTTTCTCTTTCCAGGTTTCATTCATATCGACATATTCGACGGTGCGATAATCGTATATGGTACGTTTGCGCCCCCAGGAGAAAGGGTTATACCAGCTAGAATCGCTGACCTCGCGGCCGTTATAGCGTTCCTCTTTGGTTTTAACGTCCTGATCGTTGAGGCTAAGATTAAGCGACATATCCTGCATACTCTCTTTGAGGCCCTGCAGCATAGGCAAAGCCAGCGTGCGGGCTTCATCAAATATATCGGCGATAAATTTCAAATACTCTTTTTGCAACTCATCTTTAATATGCTGCTGCCCATCCGAGAAGGCGATTTCAAAATTACTGATAAGATCGTTACTGGCAAAAGTTAGTTTCCGCTCGGCATTTTCTAATTCAATTTTTGCACGGTTTATATCCACCTCACCCTGGGCGCTAATTTCATTAGACAGTTCCTTTAACAGGCGGCGGAACTTCTTATCTTCATGGGTGAATTTATCAGCAATGAACGCCGGTAATCCTTTCCCTTCACGACGAACCTTTTCTTTATAAGCTTCGGTATCCAGCCCCTTTTTATGCCGTTCCTGTAGAAGATTAATTTCATCATTAATCATCGCCAACTCTTTCTCATCTTTCTTAAGCTGCTCGGCAAGCTGGGTTTCTTTCATGCCCAGACCAATTGCACGATGCAGTGCGGCATAGGCACGATTCAGACGCGTGGGTACGTTATATTTATCGATGTATTCATCAATCATCACTTCCACGGCCGGCAGGCCGCTGCGCTTGAGCACATTGGTGAACCCTCGTTCTTCAAGGCTGCGGCGCACGCGCGAGGTGAGCGGCATGTATTCCGGGAAGTTCATCGTGGGTTCTTCAAGAAAAAGCTCCGCCATACCGTTTAAATCACTTCGCTCTTTACGGGTCAGACCGTCTGGATGTTTACGCAGCAGGTAAGTTAACTGCGCGGAAACAGGGTAAATTTGCGGATTATTGATGCCATTATTCTCAAGATATTCTTTAATTCTCTCAAGTGCTGCACCGACATACTCGCCTTTTTCCGGGTCGAATTCGTCCATCTTATTCACCACAAAAATAAAGCGATCCTTGCTTTGCTTACCGCCTTTTTTCATGGTTTCCGCAACCAGACTCAGTAACCTTTTATCATCGTCGGTGCCCAGCTGAGTACCATTCAATACGTAGAGGATCAATGGGTTACGCTTCGAATCCTTGATGAAGCTCATCGTTTTCAGCGCGTGATCCGCGTCCTGGCTATTGTTTGGCCCCGGCGTATCGGTTAGCACCAGACGAACATGGTCGCGTGGCTGCATCGCCACAATATTGCCACGCAGCTCAATTTCCTGCGTGTCCGGCAGTTGGTTCCACTCTTTGAGGATATCGGCATTAATTTCGGGCAGCGATTGTTCCTCACCGCTGCTGGAAAAACGGCGCGCGGCAAAATTATTTCCCGTTGTTTTATCATCAAAAATTTGCGCGATAGTCGCCGTGGTGGCTTCGTTCGCTGCAGGCAGCAGATCCTGTCCGAGCATGGCATTTATCAACGTTGATTTACCCGAAGACATGGTCGCTACCACATACACGTTAAAATCGTTGTTAAATGCCTCCCGAAAATCGTTACGTACCTGCTCGTTATTAACGATGTAGTCATTGAACTGTGGGTTAAGCTTCGCCTCCTCCATCAGCGCGTTAATTTCGTCCAGACGATCTTCCGTGGCCCGTACCGGTTGCCAGCTCAGATTGATTTCCATACCGCTTTTACGGGCTACAGAGGCGGCATCCTGTACGTCCATAAAGTCGGATTCAACGCCTTTGAACTGTACGTCAAGCTGAGTTTCGCCGTTCAACAGCGCCTGTAACTCGGCAAACAGAGATTCCACCCAAAGCTGCAAACGAGCTTCTTTATAGCTGGAGAGTTTACAGCCTGATGCAGGCTCTACGCCGTTGACCAAGAATGTTGACTCTACGGTAAAAGGGTTATGTTCCAGATAGATAGTGTTCATAGTTTTCCGAGTAATTAATTATGCTGTGAAAGAAAAATCTCAAGGGTACGGATACCGCTGTAGGCTATAAACTGTGTTAGCTCAGTTTTATCAAAAGTATCGAGATAAGCATTTTCAGGCTGACCTCTTTTTAATTCAGAACGAACCTGGCGCTTAATAGCGAGAGGTATTTGTGACGCTTCATTAAGATTAAATTTATTCTCCCTGAATCGTTGAAGCTCAGCCTGAAGGCGATGCTTTTGATTTCGGGTAATGCTTTTACGACTGAGAACTTTTTTGGCAATTAAGGATGTTTGCATCATCGCCGGGATAATCACCGGCCGTGAATATCCTGTTTGCTCCAAATAATTTCGGGTTTTTTCAAGGAAAAGCTCGATCGTCTCGCCGCGCTCTTCATCGAGCTGATCCACCTTATTGAGGATAAAAATAATCTGGTTACCTGAGGCCAAGGCAGGGCTATTTTTTATCTCCTGCAGCAGCTGTTTGTCGTCTTGCGTCGCCAACTGGGTTGCATTGAGCACGTAGACCAGCAGTTTTTTACCCGGTAGCGTCAGCGCCGCATCCAGCAGGGATTTATGGCTGGCATCTTGGCTATTGTTCGGCCCTGGAGTATCGTAAATCACCAGCGGCTTTGCGGTCTTACGCAGGCTCTCAATGCGGCAATCCAGCTCTATATACTTCACCGCCTGATGGTCGTTCCACTGTTTGAGAGTCGCACTTTGCACATTATTACTACGTTCATGGCATTCGCCCTGTTGGGTGTAGCTCACTCCTTCGATGCGCTGACGTAAATTTCGATTATGAGTAATACGCGTCAGCGTCGCCGTTGCTGCTTCATTCGCTGAAAAAAGAACTTCATTGCCAAGTAGCGCGTTAATAAGCGACGTTTTCCCTGCACTCATGGTAGCCGCAATAATTACATTACAATGTTCAGACCTACTAACTAGTTTCTTGGCGGACTCTTTTTTACCTAGTTTCTTTTCTGCCATGTCCTTCCCTTATATTCCCAGATAACCTCTGATCTCTGCTTCCATTTCTTGCTGCAAACTTTCAGGTGAAATAATTCGCAAATGAGGGAGCCAGTATTGCACCACAGGCAAGACTTCATTTTTATGCGACACATGAGACGAGATAATTAAACCGCCATCTGTCAACTCTTTTTCGATGACCTGTCCCAGTACTAAATCCCTGCGTAGAAAATACTCAGCCACTGCAGGGGAAACTTTAATCACCACTTCAAACTTCCGCTCGTTACTCCACACGCTCTCTTCATTTTTCAACTCCTCTAATAGCGTTGGCGAACGCTCAAAGAGATCGAAGGTACAATTGAGGGTAGATATTTTACCGAGCGTGAACTTCTTCATTTTTTGGTCATGCTGCGCGGCGAGATACCAGACTCCGTTATGGTTAATTAACTGGTAGGGTTCAACGCTGTAGTTTCGCTGTTCGGCACGCTTGTAATAACTAAATGACACGCGACGGCATTCATCAATCGCCTGCTGCAAGCGTGTGAAGTTGTCGGTTTGTTGCTCATTTTTGATATAGCGATGACCCATCACCAGCACATTCTGCGCGGGTGCAGGGTAAAACATGGACTGGAGCATTTTTCTGTCCAGCACCGGGAATAATTCTTTTACGCCAGCCACCTTCGCGAAGGTATCGATGCTTGAGGCATCAAACTTTCCCAAATACTCCGGGCGCAGGCTGTAGCTGTTAAGATCAATGTTTTTTTCTATCCCCACAATAGCGAGTCGCTCTTCGATATCACGACGTATGGTGCGCTGGTGGACCCCGTATTCTTCAGCCAGACCGTTAAGCGTTAAAGTCTCGCCACGGTTAAAACGTAATAAAATATCCGCAAGACGTGTAGCCAATAAGAGATTCTTTTTGCTCATTTTTCACTTCCGTGTTTTTCATCATGTTAGTGAGCTTACATGTGCTAGTTGACAGGTTATGTCACGTATAAAAAAACTCTGACATAAATCATTCTATCGAGATCAGTTAATAGTTGTATCGGCACTTATGAACGAAACTTAAACGAAATATCCTCTTGATCTTACCGCTGACGTCATCCAGTACAACAGGATGGAGTTGAAGGATGAAGGGTGGATTTCATAATCATGGTATCGCGCCCACCCCGTAGGTACCGCTGGTGAATAGATTTTTCCTGCGTCTCAACAGAGACCACAGCCATGAAACTGATTAAGGAAAATCAACATTTGTTGGATAATAAGACCATATCCAGAGATGTTGGCGGCGCGGTAATTCACAGTTACAATCACCAAGCTTGAAATCACTTATTTTTCAGCGAAATACGACTGGGGGCCTAATTGGGGGCTCCTGAGTTTTTCGAACAGCGAAAAAACCAGTAATAACAATGGGAATTAGGCTTCAATTCGAATCCTGTAGGGTCTTTTTTTATGTCTGAAATTCAGTGAGTTGGCTGATTTTAGCGCGTCGAAATTCTCTCAACATCCACCGACATCTACCCGCATCAAATTGTGGCAGCTCTGCCAGAGATTCAGGCAATGCCAGTAATCAATAGTATGGAGTGTGTATTTAATGCGCAGGGCGTGATTATTGGTGGAATGATGCCGCAACCGCTGGTTGAAAAGCTGATTAACGCCTGACCTCTTTGTACAATTCCGTGCGCAGCCGTTATCCGAAAAGTGCCAGAATCCGTATTGGCATCTTCGGCAGCGATACGCCTGCGTCAGGTGCCGACTCATTGCCAATATTCGATGAATTTAATCCGCAATATGAAGTTATGTTGAAATAGGCGCTAAGCCTGTAGAAATCAGGGAGCGGCCATCGCCTACTCCCTGCACTGTTCTGGTCTATTACGCTTCAGGCATTGCCGAAGAGTGGTGAGTAGAGATTTTCCACTCTTTACCATCCCACGCGTAGGTGAAGGTATAACGTGCTGAAACTTTGGACTTATCGGCAAACGTGAAGGAGTACGTCCCGGTATCTATTGCCTTATTACAGCCCACGCGAATGGTACGCGTGTCAATTTTACCGGTCGGTTTTTTCGCCAGGAAATGCTCAAAGTAGTCAACGCGTTCAGCGTCGGTTAAACGAGCTTTGTTAGATAAGGTGGGCAGTAAAACGGCATCGCTGAGGTAATTTTCAGAAACCTTCTTCGCATCGCCCGTTTTCAGAGAATCGTTCCACTTATCAAACAGACCTTCAATTTGAGCTTGATTGGCCTTTACACATTCTGGTGCGGTGGTGGTTGCTGGTGCGGCAAAAACGGAGCCGGAAAGTAATGTCAGAGAAACGGCGAGTCCAAGTAATTTCTTCATTTAAATCATTCCATTATGAGTTATTCCTGGAGCAAAGATGCCAGTAATAACATAAATGAACAAATCAAATTACACATAATTACATCATGAAATTATTTACATACACTTCATGCAGTAAATAGAGATAACAGTATAGAAAAAAGGGTTTTTACGACGAAGTCATTCGAATTGACTGAATTGAGCGATGCCCTTCCTGGCATCGCTTTTTTAAAGTGTAATAACAGAAATCAGAATTGCCACCTGCCGCTGCCAGGTCAGATACAGGGCAAGGCTGTCGCTACCTACGCCCCCAAAAACACAAAACCAACGTTGTCGAAAACAGCAATTCAGATCATACTATCATCCTGTATGATAGGATGAGAGCATGGATATGAGTCTTACCGCGACGATACTTGAGAAAACCACACTGTCGGAACAAGTAAAAACCTATATTTTAAACCTGATCACTGAGCAGAAACTCAATCCCGGAACAGAGGTTCCTAGTGAGAAACAACTGATTGAAACCCTTGGGGTTAGCCGCGGCGTCATTAGGGAAGCATTTCAATCACTCTCGACGCTCGGCGTACTGGATATCAGCAGTGGTAAACGACCAAGGGTACAGACCGTAAACCCAACAGCACTAGGTACAATCTTTCATTATTCAATGGCTACTCGCCAGGTCAGTGCAAGCCAAATTCTTGAATTACGATGCGCGTTAGAGGTTAATTGTGCTGGGTTAGCCGCGATTCACGGCACTGAGCAAGATTTCGAGCAGCTACGTGAAGAAATGAAGCAAATACGTATAAGTTTCGGCAATCATCAGCAATTTATTATCCATGACGCGCGATTTCATTTAATACTCGCAAGTGCGACAAATAACCCGTTATACAGCTTGCTATTACAAGCCTTACGGGCGTCACTGGAAGAATCAATTGCGGCTGGATTGCAAGCGCAGGATAGCCAAAAGCATGCGGAGCAAATTGTTGATTTCCATCAACAAATTACCGACTGTGTATGCGCCCGGGATGCTGAAGGTGCCAGAAAAATGATGCAAGCCCATTTTGATTCTGCGATTAATGCTTTAATCAATAGTTCAAAGATATAATCATAAAACCAGGGGTAGATATAAATCATCCCACTGGTTTTTTAGATTAATAAAAAGCTGAATAAACTGTCGTTCTTTACGTCAAGCAATACGACAGCCACCCTTTTCATAATCAAACGCTTTATAAGTCAGAACAAATTCACTATGGCCAAGGCTTTCTGATTTTGTTTCAGACCCGCTCGCTATCTGAGATATGAGTTGTAAAATATCTTCCGCGACTTCATCAAGCGTGGCATTTTCACTGATGATTTTACCCGCATTAATATCCATATCTTCATGCATGTTTTGCCATGTTTGCGGATTATTACAGACCTTTATCACGGGTGAAATAACCGAACCCACCACGGAACCTCGTCCGGTTGTAAATAAGACTAAATGGCAACCCGTAGCAATTAACTCAATAATTTCAGATGTATCATTAATATTTGGGTAACCAAAACGAGGTTCACCATCCGGTACGACATCCATTAAATACAAACCGGGTTGTTTTGGGATCTCTGTAGGCAATATGACTCCAGAAATAGGGCTGTCCCCGGATTTGGTATACGCGCCGAGAGATTTCTCTTCCTGAGTGGTTAACCCACCAACCGCATTACCATTAGAAAAACTCCCTAACCCCATCGTGGCGTAATAACGTTGGGCTTTGTCCATCGCTCGATCAATATCATCCCGCGCTTTCTGGCTTGCCGCTCGTTGCATCATATGAGGTTCACAGCCGATCAGCTCGCCACTTTCCTCGAATATACACGTTGAGCCGGAGGCAATGAGCTGATCGAAGGCGCGCCCAACAGCCGGATTACCCGTGATCCCGCTCGTACCATCAGATCCACCACAGATAGTGCCGACGATCAGATCGCTAAACTGAATCTCACGAGTCGGCACCAATGATGCCTGTGCCAGCATACTTTCAACTAATTGCTTGCCTTTGGCGATAGTAGAACTTGTACCACCCGCTTCCTGAATAACCAATTTATGACATGGTCTACCGCTGGCTAATATATCTTCTGCTAAGCGGTCACGATCAAAGTTTTCACAGCCCAGGGAAATGATCAATACTCCGGCCACATTACTGTGTGTGGCGAGATTTTTTACCAGCCGAAAACCATAATCTGAGGGGTAACAGCCTGAAAATCCAAAATGCTGCACATCTAATCTATCAAACGATTCAGCAATTTTTTTGGCAACATGGCTGGCACATTCGACCATAAATATTACCTGAATAGTATTACGGATACCGACCTGCCCATCCTGCCGAATATAGCCTCTCATGTTGTTTGATCCTCTGTATTCTGATAGCCAGCATCCTGGTGATGAAATACCGCGATATAATCACTCTTCAGGTTGTGGCTATGAATGTGTTCACCCACGGCAATATATTGAGTCGCCGAGCCAATAATAGCCCCATATTTAATGACTTTATCTCCGGCGGATAATTCATGCATGGCAAGCTTATGCCCAAGGGTCACGTTACTACGGGCGAGCAATTCTCCCCCTTCATAACTGAGCTTTTCCCCTTCATGGATATCAGCCAGTGCTACCAGGCAATTATCTTGTGGATGCAATTGTAATAACTTGTTTTTCATCTTCTATTCCAACCCACACGGATTTAAAAGCCAATTAATGCGCCGCCATCAACCACCAGAACATGGCCGCTAACAAAAGATGCAGCATCTGACGCCAGGTATGTGGCCGCCCAGCCAATATCCTCAGGCTTACCGAAGCGTTTCATTGGCGTACGGCCAAGAATTTTATTCTTCCGCACATCATCGCCTTCAATTGCTTTACGCAACATTGGGGTATCAATCCAGCCCGGCGCGATACCATTAACACGAATACCTTCAGCGGCGAGCTCCGTGGTTAAACTATGAATTAATCCAAGGTATGCCGATTTTGCCGCTGCATATCCAGCCACCCACGGCTGGCCGATAAATGATGTCATTGAGGCGGTAAATAGCACCGAGGCATTACCCAACTCTTTCATATGTGGAACAAGTG
The DNA here is from genome assembly GCF_040786275.1 of Buttiauxella gaviniae. Taxonomy (NCBI): domain Bacteria; kingdom Pseudomonadati; phylum Pseudomonadota; class Gammaproteobacteria; order Enterobacterales; family Enterobacteriaceae; genus Buttiauxella; species Buttiauxella gaviniae. Next base: position 3,133,440 of record NZ_JBFMVT010000002.1, on the reverse strand, counting down.
CCTTAGTGAGAGCGAACGCCCCCACCACATGCACATTCATCACAGATTGAAAATCAGCAACGCTCATTTCTTCAATTGGTTTTTTACAATGATTACCGGCGTTATTCACCAGAATATCGATCTGCCCGTATTCTCTGAGTAAATCGGTTACCCATCTTTCGGTATTATCAGTATCTCCGACATCAAATGAACTCCAGCTCGCTTGTGGCCCAAGCTGTTGGGCCGCAGCCTGTGCCTGTTCGCCATTACGCGCAGCAATAATGACCCGAGCACCACTTGCCACCATACATTGTGCGATAGCAAACCCCAATCCACTGGAGCCTCCAGTAATCAGCGCTGTTTTGCCATCTAAAGAAAATATCTTATTCGCTGACATTAACTGCCTCCTGAGATTAAAGTTCGATAAGAATTTTGGTGATAGAACCCGGATCAGCAGCCCAACGGGTAAAAGCCTGATCGGCTTGATCTAACGGATAATAAGCGCTGATGATCTTTTCTACCGGATAGCGGTTTTGCTCCATCAACGCGATCACTGCCCGAAAATCTGTGACCGTTGCATTACGTGAGCCCCGAATATCCAGCTCTTTGAGTAAGAAGCGGGCACTGTCAAAAGTAACCGGCTTTTTTGCATAACCGACATAAACCACTCGCCCAGCAAACGCCACTACATCGACGGCCTGCTCAATCGTGCTGGCAAGCCCTATCGCTTCAATCACAACCGCAGGGCCATGGCCATCATTGAGTTTGCCAAGTAACGCGGCAACATCTTCCGTCTGACTGTTAATAAACTGTGTCGCACCACATGCTTTTGCGACCGCCTCCTTACGCGGATCAATATCAATGGCCACAACACGCGCACCCATTGATGCCGCAGCAGTAATAACGCCTAAACCAATGACGCCACACCCCATCACCACAACCCATTCGCCAACGTTGATTTGTGCCCGCCTCGCGGCGTGCAGGCCGACAGACAGCGGCTCAATCAATGCCAGTTGCTGACTATTGAGTGAATTACAGACCAGTACTTTATTTGCGGCCATAACCAATTTTTTCACCATACCGCCCTGACGCTGCACGCCAAGCGTCTGGTTAAATTGGCAAGCATTGGGTCGCCCACTCAAGCATGCACTGCAAGCTCCACATTCGGTGCAAGGCAGAACCACTACGCGATCGCCCGTTTTACAGCTTCTTACTCCATGGCCGACTTGCAGCACCACGCCGCCGATTTCATGGCCGGGAATACACGGATAGACAGTTAAGGGATTCCCCCCGCGCCAGGTGTTCAAATCGGAACCGCACAGACCCACATACTCGACACCAACCAACACTTCGCTTTCGTTACACTGCGGTTCTGCAATCTCGGTAAAATGAGCCGGTTTATCCTGATTTATTACTAATGCTTTCATACTATTAACCTCATGCAAGCGGTGTGGTTTCTGTGTGAGAACGTACAGTAACGGGTCGTATAAACAGTGCCACACCTAGCGCACCAATCAGCCCAACAACGCCCGCAAGTACAAATGCCGCAACAAAGCTACCGCTGTACTGAACGATCATTCCGGTGACAATGGGAGCGATCACCCCTGCAGTATTGGCAATCAAATGGATAAATCCCCCGACACTCCCCACACTTGCGCTGTCAACATTGTCAGAAACGATAGCCCACGGAGCCGCCGCTGCCAGATACATAAAGAAAATACCAACCGCCATCATTGCGACAGCCCCAACCGTTGACTGCACATTCCCCGCGCCTGCCAGGCAAATAGCCGACAGAACCAGCCCAGATGAAATAATTAATTTTCTCGATAACAACAGATTTCGCGTCTTTTTATACACCGCATCACATGCCATTCCACCTAATGCCATACCTATGCTGCCAATAATCCAGGGAATGGCTGATGCAATACTGAGCTCTTTAATATCCAGGCCTTTTGCCATGGATAAATAACTGGGAAACCAGGTTAAGAAGAAATACAAAATATAATTAATGGCAAAAAAAGCGACTGCGGTGAAAATAATAATCGGCTGTTTTAAATAAAACGACAGGGGTGTTTTTTTATCTCCAGAGGGACTAAACAATACACCTTTCTGTGCTTCATCATATTCAGCGATTTCCTTTGCGGAAACTTCTGCATTATCATGCGGTTTATCGGTGAATGATTTCAACCAGAAGAATGTCCAGATAAAACCTAGCGACATTAAAATAATAAACGCTATACGCCAGTTCCACATCACTGCAATAAAACCAACAATGGGCCCGGCAATCGCGCCCCCCAGCGGATTCCCTGAGTTAGCCATTCCGACTGCGCGTGCTCGCTGATCGAGTGGAACCCAGTTGCTGATCGACTTGTTAATCGTAGTACTGATTGGCCCTTCACTCATACCAAACAGCACACGCACGACAAAGAGAGCCCCATAACTGAATACCAGCCCGGTCAGCCCACAAAATAAGGACCAGGAAAGCATGGCAATAGTGAAGACTTTTTTCGGGCCAAAAATATCCGATAAATAACCGCCAACAAAATTAAACAATGCATAGCCGAAAAAGAAACTACTTAGCATGAGTCCTACTTCTGTAGGGCTCAAGCCGAGATGATCTTTTATATAAGGCATGGCTACAGAGAATGCCGCCCGATCAAGATAATTAATAACCCCGGCAATAAATAATAGAAAGACTATTTTCGAATGCTGTCGTTTGAACATGACATAATTCCTCGCGAGCGACACTAAGCCAAATTACATCACGCCGAATTTCTCAAAAGCAGCGACGGTACTCATGCCATCCCGGATAGCTAAGCGGACTTCACTCTCCGTGGCGACTTTTTCCAGGGCCAGAGTAATGACTTGTTTTTCAACTTGCTGTGGAATAATCAGCAACCCGTCGCGATCGCCATACACGATATCTCCAGGATTAATACGCACGCCGTGGAATTCAATCGGTACTCGATAATCAATCACCTTACCGCGCGGCCCTTGATCCTGGGCGTAGGTCCCATGCGAAAAAGTAGGGAAAGCCAACTCAAGAATTTCGTTAGAGTCACGGACATATCCATCTAACACGGCACCTGCAGCTTTAAGGTGCATCGCTCGAGTCGTCATCAAACCGCCCCACAGCGCATACCGCAGCGAACTACCGGTAGTGATATAAACCTCGTTTTCCTGTAACGAATCTAGTGCTTCAAACATTATGCCAAACGGTTTTGTGCCTATTTCACTCCGCCCGGAAGTAGATGAAATTTCATATACATCCGCTTCCAGAACGGGCATTGCACGGCCTGCGACCACCATATCTACATGGAGTGGTTTTATTTGCGGAGCAACAAATTGGTGTAAATAACCGAGCGTATCGAGAATATCGCCAACCACTGCCGTAAATAGTTTGCTGCGCATTAGATGAAATAATTCACTGTCGTTGTTCCACATTACCTTAACTCCTGAGTCAGCCATCAAAACGTTAAAAGCATCGTTTTTTACAAGATGAACAAAGAGTAGGTGTATAGCCATCAACCTGTCAAACAGGTTGACAGGGTAATAAATAAGAAACCGATCATCGATCACAATTTAACAACATCAATTAACATCAATTAACTTATCGATAGCAAATTTAAGGCGGGAGTTTCTGGTGCGGGGAATGAGTTTGATAGCCTGACGGGCATCTGTCGCCGGGCCGGAGCCGTGGCTGAGCCCCAAGCAACCGAGCCCAGGCGCTGATACTTCGAGTCCGGATTTACCCAGATAACGTTTTTACATTTAATGAGGCCCTTTTATCCTGGCTTAAACGTCGAGTTTGCGGCCAGTCAGCCACTCCACCATCGCCGGATCACGGTGGGAGAAGAATGCGCTGGTGGCAGTATCAAGGGCGGCAATTCGCAGCATGTCTTCAGAATTGAGTTCAAAATCGAGAATATTGATGTTCTCTGCCATGCGCTCTTTTCGCACTGATTTTGCCAGAGAAACGACGCCGCGCTGGAAAATCCACCGCAGAACAACCTGGCCCACGCTTTTACCGTATTTATGACCTATCTCCGCTAATACAGGGTGCTGGAACAGACCATTTTTACCTTCTGCAAACGGTGCCCAGGCTTCAGGCTGAATGCCACGGCTTTGCATCCACGGAACGGCGTGCAATTGCTGATTGAAGGGATTCACTTCAATTTGGTTCACCGCAGGGGCAACTTTGTTGAAGGCCATAAGATCCGCCAGTCTGTCAGGATGGAAGTTACTGACGCCAATGGCGCAAATTTTGCCTGCCTGTTGCAGCTCTTCCATCGCACGCCACGCGCCGTGAACATCGCCGTAAGGCTGGTGAATCAGGTAGAGATCAACATAGTCCATTTGCAGACGGTTCAATGAACGTTCGAACTGCGCTTTAGCACCTTCGTAGCTGGTGTCCTGCAACCATAATTTAGTGGTTACAAAGAGCTCATCGCGTGCGATACCCACCTGTTTCAGCGCGTTCCCAACCTGGGTTTCATTCTGGTAGGAAGCCGCGGTATCGATAAGACGATAGCCCGTTTCGACGGCATCAATAACGGCTCTTTCGCATTCAGCGGCATCCGTCATCTGAAATACACCAAAGCCCAGCAGGGGCATTTCAATCCCATTGTTCAGTTTTACCGTTTGCATGACGTTATCCTTTAGCTGTTGTATTGGAAAAGCATAACGCAAAGCGATTTATTCGATTAGATGGGGTAAATCGCTAGGGCTTATTAGGTGTGTTCATTAATTGCAGGTGTCTTACAGGCTGCCTGGTACAAGGAGCTGACATTCAGTGATTCTGGAAAGCTATCATGCCGTGTTAATCCCCCCGAAAAAACGGTGTTGTTTGTTGGGATTTTTGGTGGTTGCTACTAGTTTTGTCATGAGTACCTCTAGTTAAGAGTTTACTCACTTAGCCCGTGTCCACTATTGGTGGGTATGAGCATATGATGATGGGTTTTATGACTACCAAAGATCATACTCTGGAGAAAAAGCGGTGAGGAATTTATCGCGTGGTCTGCGGATCGAACAGACAAAGACTACCGCCAGATTGTTTTTCGCGGCAGCTTGAGTCGCGGTGAAATCGCCAAGGGATACGGCATTGTCAAAGTAGCGTCATACTAAAATCAACAGATACAAATACTGCTAGTACAGCTTGAGAAGGGCCTGTTCCAGTGTGGGGTACTCGCGGGGTTGAAATACGCAGCATAAAGTAACCAAGTTATCATAAACTTGAAAGTTATAAAAAACACAGTAAAATGACGACTAAAAGTAGCACACTTAAGATTGAGCGATAAAAATGCACCAACATATTACGGATAAATCTTTTCAAGGTTTTTTTACAGACGCCCATGACCTTAGAAATACAATGATTACTTTGTTGGGGGATGTGTCTAATCAAAATATTATTGAACCTTGCTTCGGCGAGGGTGCATTTATAAAAAACCTAATCGGAAATCCTAAAAATATTGATGCTATTGATATTGATGAAAATCATTTTTTAAATGACTTAAAGATACAAAACTGTAATTATTTTCACGCCGATTTCATCGATTATTTTGTTCAACCAAATAATCGTAAAATTGTATTGCCTAATACTGAATATGATTCAACTATTTGCAACCCACCTTACGGTTTAAAATTCTCACAAGAGTATAGAAAACTGATAAAAAAAGCATTCCCTGATGTGTATGCTAAAGAATCTTATGCCTTATTCTTCTATTTTACTTTGCAGAAATTAAAAAAAGGAGGGCGATATGTTTTCATTATCCCTGATACCTTCCTTACGAGCACGCATTTGAGGTCTATGAGACATTTTATACTTGAATCAGCTAAACCAAGTCATATCATTCAGTTTAAAAGCAAGCGATTCGGCTCTGTTAACTTCGGTTACTGTAACATGTGCATTATCGCTGGTAATGTGGCCACCCTTAGTGCTGATAGCGAAGTTAATTGGATCGATGCAATTGACTCAAACCAACCTCTCTTACAATTGCTAGAAACGGATCATACTATTGTTCGTGGTGATTATTTTATTAATAACGTGGACAAAGCTTGGATTAATCCAAAATTATTTGAATTAATTAAGATATCTCGCGAAACTGTAACTCTGGGTGAGATTGCTGAGTGCAAAACAGGAATTTATACAGGAGATAACCAAAGATTTTGTGGATATGACTCCGAAAATCCTCCTAAAAGAATCAATGGTCACCCTGTTGATTGGAGCCTAGTAAATATAACTCCAACTGAGTTTGAGAAGGAACATGGTATAGATTCAGATATCGCTTATGTGCCTTTTTTTCGAGGAGGGCATAGAAATATCTTTGAAGATACAAATAGCTGTATTCGATGGGATCATGAAGCTGTCGCGTATTATTATAAAGATAAGAAGGCTCGGCTTCAAAACAAAGATTTTTATTTTAAAAAGGGACTTGCTATACCTATGGTTACCTCTGGAAGGTTAACAGCCTCAGAAATGGATAACTGCATTTTTGACCAAGGTGTTGTTGGTGTTTTCGCTAAAAGTGCAAGCTACCATGATTTTTTATTGATTTACCTAAATCACCCATTTGCAACAGAACAAAAGTCCCTAGTATCACCAGGGGCTAATAACTCCGCAAACTATTTGAAGAGAATTAACGTTCCTAAGTTGACCGAAGCTGAGCTGTTAGAAGCAAGCAAAATAGTCGAGTTAGCGAAAGTGCAAGGATGGGAAAAAACAGAAGACAAAAGAAATGATTTTATTTCCTCAGTCTTTTAAAAAAGTGCACTATATGCACCTTTTTAATATTACCAATCTAAATAATGAGCTAGATTGTTATTAACTAAGTAGTTCCAAAAGTTAGGCGATAGGTCATTCCTAAAATCAATGGCTTCTCGTCTAATTTCGCATATCCCTGCATTTGTCAGTTCATCGATTTTTCTATAAGCGGCATCCCCACAATGAACTTCCCAAAGGTTACTTCTGCGAATAGTCTCTAAATAGTTATTATTTTCGTTTTGTCTAACAAGAAATAGTAAATTGACATTTGGGTCCCAATGTTTGTAAGCTCGTCCGACGGCAATCAAACGAAGTGTATTTCCTTTTTCATTAGAACCAAAGCCACTTTTAAAGTCTATAATATGATTTCGTCCATTTAGATTGAACATTTCATCTTCAATCATATTAATCTCACCTACAAGTTCAAAAACACTATCTACATCATTTACGATATGGTGTTGATATTGATTCCCTTGGGTGTAATTTATTATGCGGTCTCTAAAGCTATTTCTAACCTCATGGAAACTTGGTGCTGAAATACGATATAGATTTGGCAATAGAGAATGATCCCATGCAGCTTTACAAAAACGCTCCCACAACTCTCCATTCCGTCGTGAAAATGCCATATACTCATATGGCCAAACGACATTCCGATATTCAAAGCTCATAACTGAATAACAATATTGGAGAAGCATAAATAATTTTGAACGATCTAAATGTGAATATTGAATGGGTAATATATTTCCTAAGTCATTTTTCACACTTTCAACCGCTTGATTTATAAGTGTTGACTTTCCACCATGTGGAATATTTTGAGCTTGTATATTTCTGGTGATAACCGTTAAATTTGAGTGAAAATAGGCAAAAATATCTTGTTTCAACTGAGTGTAATTCATTCAAAAAGTTCCTTAACTTCTATATCTAAAGCTGAGGCAATCTTATGGATATTTACTAGGCTGACGTTTCTTTCTCCACGCTCTATACTACCTATGTAAGTCCTGTCCAAGTCACATAAGCTTGCAAGTTCTTCTTGTGTTAAGTTCCGATTGTTTCGTTGCTTTCTGACAGCTAAACCAAAACAAACTTGATAATCATTCTTTTTCATAACAATCGATTACATCTAAAAGATGACAATAAGTCTACAGACTATGAGTAGCATTGAAGTGCAAAATGGGGGATCAAAGGTTATGGAATTTAGCCTAGGAAAGTACCAGACTTGTAATGGCGCACTACATTTGGTTACCGGGACAAATATGTTAATATCCGCTCCTCGCTCAAAGCAGCCCAAGATTTTCGAGAGGCACGTTAGTACCAGGAACGGACATGACCAGTTTGGAATGAGTGACTAGTCGAAACAATTCCGCAAAAACATCACGTCCAAAAGAGTAATTGGTTAGCGATGTTTAGTTAATTTTTCGAGTAAATTGTTGCTCAGTAATGGTACTGCCCCACTGATCGCCTTCCCATTCTTTCGACAATTCAAATCCGAATGATTCGTACAATCGTCTTGCCGCGATAAGTTTATTAAACGTCCATAATTGTACCGAAGTGAACTTCTGCTCATCACAAAAACGCATTGCTTCTACAATGAGTTTTCTGCCCAGTCCACTGCCACGACAGCCATCGTCAAGGATGAACCAGCGCAGATGCGCCTCATTATTTCCCAGATCCTCACCGTCAATAGCAACTGAGTCGACTATGCGCTCGTTCACCATTGCCAGCCAGATCTGATTACATGGCTTATCTAATCGCCCCGAAAAATCAGCAAGCCCTGCTGCAACCTTCGCTTCAAAAAAATTGCCCAAGTCATACTCTCTGGCGTAATAGCTGCCATGCATATCAGTAATACGGCCAATCATACCTGCATGATAACCAGAGACTATTTTGAAGTTGTTCTGCACTTTTTCTACTGAGTTTTCGCAACAGGCTTTCAACGCAATGGCATATGAAGAAAGGTTCTTTGATACAGCCACTTGGGTAGACGGATCAAGCTTACCGAGTGCTGCGGCTACCCGTTGGTCAGCGTAAGCGTTTATGTTCTGTACTGTCTCTCGACCCTTACCGGTGAGACTTATAGCTTCGTCCTGGCATCGTTAACGGAAGGGGTTTCTTCAAGTTCTCCGGCCTCGACAAGTTTAGCGAGCATACGGCTGACGCTGGACTTCTCCAGTCCCAAAATTTGCACCAGTTGAGCGGCTGTCATTGCCCCATGAGTTTCAACTTCAAGCATAGAGTGGACAGCTGAGGGGGGATAATTAGTTGCAGCTAGATTTTGGTTCATGAAGCCCAGTTCACGCACCATTAAACGTGAAGCCGCGCGTATGTTTTTTATGGTCTGTAATTCTGAAGTCATTTACTTAACCCAAAAATAATAGTTGCACCATACAACCATTTGACTATTGGGTTTGTCATTCCTCACTTCATGTCCGCTCCTCCCTCAAACCAGACCGTCACGTTCAGCAGCGTTTCGCCAGGATTAGGCCGCTTTATTTTTATAAAGCTGATGATTGTTTTGAGCGCTCAACACTGAAGGCTCAATACTACGTTTTTCTACTGCAAATCTTTTTCCTTCAGGAATTTACTGACTAAACCTGCCATCTGCACATTATTTAAATCAGAAAGCGGGAAGTGGGTATTTCCTTTAATCCCTATTTCAGGGAGATGCATAACCGTCACAGCCGGGCCGGATTTATCCACTACGGCAGACATGGCATCAGAAATAACATTGATATCAAATGGCCCTGTATTCGGAGTCATCTGGCGGAAATACTGATTGAGTGCATCTTTGTCGTGAGAGAACTGAACGTATTTAAAATACCCCGCCCCGACGCGGTTGATCGACAAGATAAGTTGAGAATCCACCTGAATACACGGTCTCATCGCGTTTGATATTTACGAGGCTATTTTTTTAGGACCCGCCCCGTTCCCATAACGTGATTTAATATTAAAACCTGTACTCAAATACATATCAGTAGGTCTGTCATGAACGCCATCAGTCTACAAAGCGAATACCATTCTGCTAATCAGAAAACACGTGCGGTCTGGCGGGAAAACCCTGACATTGGCGAAATCAAAAAAGAGAGTGACTACGATCCTGTCAAGTTTGCACTTGCAACAGGCATACAACCGCATATGCCCTACCCCATCGCAAATCTAATTCGCAAATTAGAACAGCTTATGGGGAATGACGGGCTTGCCGATATTCTTCCTGCCAGTGGTTTCCATTTTACCTTCTTGCCCCTGACCCTACCGATATACGAGGAAAGCGGGCCACTCCCCGCTAAAGTGAAGCACCTGACAGGCCTCTGGCGTCGATACCAGGCAAAACACATTGTTATCAGGCAGCTACGGCTGGTTGCATTACCCAGCCAGTTATTACTTGCGGGTATCCCCGATGACCCAGCGATTGCCATGCGCCAGTCATTCTGTGAGGAAATTTTAGCGTCTGAATGGAAAAATGAGCTGCTACAACGTCACGCCGGCCAGGCCATACCAGCACCGTTCTGGCACAGCACCCTTTTGCGTTACAGAGCGGCATACTTACCCGTCGTGCTGCGCGATTTTTTTTCTACGCACAAAGCGATTAATTTCGGAGATGTTTCGGGTGAATTGATATTAGCCAGAAGCAACTATAACTGGACAAAATTCTATCCTGTCAATGTTAGCGCTCTGGCAAAATAATTCATGGTGAACGGATCGAGATCTGCTCTCTCTTAGCGGCCCGGTATCCAACAAAAAGATGTTCTAGTCCTTTATGGCTGCCTGACCAAACGTCTTTTCCTTTGCGGCTATCGTTCGGCTGCTGGAGTAGATAAAGAACAGCGCGATACCCAGGCAGACGATGGCGCCGAGGCGGCTCATCGAAAACGGTATCGGCTCATTTCCCAGCCAGCCAAAATTATCGATAAGCATACTCATGGTTAACTGACCGAAAATCACCGCGACCGTGGCGACCGCCGTGCCAATACGCTGCACCGCCAGGACCATGATAACGATGTACGGCACGCCGAACATGGCCCCCAGCAGTTGCCATTTCGGGACATCCATCAGGGTGAGTGCATGTTTAGGCTCAAAGAAGAAGATCAGCAGACCCGTAACCAATGCCCCGACGGAAAACGTCAGGAACGCACTTTTGAACACCCCGACTTTGCTGCCCAATTGCCCGTTGATGGCGGCCTGAATACTCAACGTGGCTCCGCCCATCACCGCTAAAAGAATCATTATTATTGTCATATTGTTACCTTACCCTTGTGCAACCAGAACCAGCGCCGCAATGATGAAAACCAGCGCGATGATGCGTTTGCTGTCAATTTTCCGCTGTGGCGTACCCAGCAGGCCAAAGTGGTCAATAATCAGGCTTTTAAATACCTGTCCTGCAAGGATGCCAATCATCGTCATGGCGATACCAATCGCGGGGGTGACAACGGTTAAAATGATGACGTAAATAGGGCCGAGTACGCCTCCTGACAACTGCCATGAGGGTTGTGAAAAAAATGACGGGCTGTTGCGCGGGCTGAAAAACAGCATCAGGAGAAATGTCAGTCCCGCCCCCACCCCAAAGACGCTGAACGTTGCCCATAAATCACCGACCTTCCCGCCCAGCGGCCCCAGCAACCCTGCTTCTACGGACAGCCCCATGCCTCCAGCGATAACCATTAAAATCAATATAAGTTGCATAGCTAACACTCTTCGTTATTCAGGCGGGGAAGACTACGCAGATTCTTATATGAAAAAAATGCCATAATGTAAGAAACACCTGTGCAGGATATGCATCAATGTATGACATCAGAAACATGAGTATTCGCTCGCTGCTTATCTTTATTGATGTGTACGAAACGCAGAATTTTTCCGTGGTTGCCCGCCGGGAGGGAATTTCAGCCTCGCAGGTTTCACGCGTCATTCATCAGCTTGAAGATGCACTCGGTCAGCAGTTTTTTTACCGCAACACGCGGGCCATCATCCCAACGGAGAGTGGCCATCTCTTTATCCGGCATGCCCGGGCGATGGCGAGTAATCTTGAGGACGCACGACGGGAGCTGGATGAGAGATCGCTGGAGCCTTCCGGCTTAATCCGAATCAACGCTCCGGTGTTTTTCGGGCAAAGGCACGTAGCACCCGCTCTTCCCGGCCTGGCAGAACGTCATTCCCGGCTCAGTATCGACCTTACGTTAACCGATGATTATATCGATCCCCACAGAGATGCAGCCGATGTGATCTTTCGCATCGGTATGCTTACTGACTCCTCTTTTCACGCGCGCGTGTTCGGGCAGCAGTTTTATCACCTCGCGGCATCTCCAGAGTATCTCCGTAAGCATGGTACGCCTGAGAGTCCGGACGACCTTAATCGCCACAAATGCCTTGTCTATCGAGGATCTTCTGGCCCTAATCGTTGGTTGGCGCGACAGCCTGGCCGGGAGTGGGTTCACTATCCTGTTTCGCCGCTGATGTTATCCAACAATGCAGAAACGCTGCTTATCGCGGCATTGGGCGGCATGGGCATCGTACTTTTTCCGGACTGGTTAATTGGGGAGCGGTTACAAAGCGGCGAGTTGGTTGAACTCCTGCCTGATATGGACACCTCCATCAAGACGGAGCCACAGAACATTGCGGCGATCTATCCCAACGCGCGGCACCCGCCTCTGAGCGTCAGGGCGGTTATAGATTACTATATTGACGTCTTCGGTAAGCCTCTTTACTGGCAATCAGAGGTCGGTGCTCGCCGGTGAACGGGGCTCTGCCCCCAGTTTGCAAACGCTTCCAGCCGGGCATGACATGACCGATTTATTGAGGCGTTACAAATCGTTATTGAGTAATTCACCGAACTTCAATAAAGGAACCGGCTTGTGGTAGTAAAAGCCCTGTAGCTTATTCACGCTGTGTTTTATCACATAATCAGCCTGCTCTTTATTTTCAACACCCTCGGCAACCACATCTATTTCCAGTTTTTTTGCCATATTGATAATAATATCGACTAAAGAAGCGGAAACCGATGGCGTACCAATAGTATTAATATATGAGCGATCGATTTTAAGAAAATCGACTTTAAAGGCTTTCAAATAGTTAAATGAAGCATGGCCGGTACCAAAATCATCAATGGCTATTTTAACGCCCATATTATGTAACTGCTTTAAAAGCTCATCCGTCAGTGGGGTTTGCTCAATCAGTTCCCGCTCCGTTATTTCCAGACAGAGTGAAATAGCCTTTTCAGGGAAGGGATTCAGGAAGTTACGGCACTCTTCTGCAAGCCTCATATCTTGAAAATGAAACTTACTGATATTGATACTGAGAACAAAATCCGCAGGAAGAGCCTCCAGATTTTGTAATAAGAAATGCTGTAATGGCTGCAATAAAGAAGAGGTCATCGGCACGATCAGGCCACTCTCCTCTGCGGCAGGGATAAAGATATCCGGGCTGATGATTTTATTGTCTCTGTTTTGCCAGCGCATCAATACTTCAGCCCCACAAATTTTGCCGTTTTTATCTACAACACCCTGTAGCCATGGCATAAATTCATTTCTTTTTAATGCCTTGCGAAGTACTGTTTTTGTCTTGTAGGGGCGCGATAAAATTTGATATATAAATATTGCGCACAGTAGGCTTGCCAGGGCAACGCTGCTTATTACGAACCAATATTCGGACCAGAATTGCTTCCATAAGGACGAACCTTTAACACCCACAATAATATTCACCGGCATTCTGCGCCCCTGCAATGAGGTGACAAAATTAAGCTCCGGTAAAATTGTGTTATGCACTTCTCCACTTCCTTCAATCCAGCTATCGCCGACTTTTAAGTACGAAACTAATTTACCCGCCCTGTTATTCATTATTTCCAGCATATTTTGCACGTAACGACCATCTATAATCGTGACAATACCCAGATTATTTCTATCGATACGAAGAGCAAATAACGGCACCCCTTTCGTGACGAAACGATCGGTAAATAACAGTATATGGCGTGTGTAAAATTTATCAGCAGTACGGATTGGCATGCCCACCACCTCCGGTGCTGATGAGCAGTAAATTTTCCCGTCCCGAAAAACACTGGTATTACGCAGATAAAGCCCCTCAGCCACCACATTTTGCATCTTTTCGATCATCTTTTTAGTGCAGGGCTTACCCAGCAGATCGCTGATCAAAAGAGAGGTGTTTTCTGAATGAACAAGAATATTTTCAGTTTTATTGATTAACTGATTCGCTAAATCAGAAGTGCTTGCCTTCATCGTTTTTACAAACTGGTAGTGGAGTAACGAGAGACCGGAACTGATGAGAACAATGAATAAAAGTAGTGAGATAAATAAACGTGCATAAGGATTGATGATAATGGGTCTGACTAAGGGATTGCTCATGGTATCTCTGAATGGACTGTATTTAGTTTTTGTATTTTTTTCATTCATCTAAACAGTCTAAAAAAAGCACGTTTGACACACGGAATGGGCGAAAGACTTGCTTAAAAACTCACTGCGGAAATGTGTACTTTAAATGCATAATTAACCACATTATCAGTACGTCAATATAATGGCAATCGTGAAAAATGTGCTTTTTTACACAATTTCCTCTGTATAACCTCGTTTGGATCGGGCCTTCAATGCGTTGATAGTTATGAAAAATGATAGCTATGAAAAATTATCGATTCAATTAGTAACGCTGGGGCACCAAGCCTGAATTAATAATATCCCCGCTCAAACGAGCAGGGATATTAAGCCTTAGCGATTAAGCGTGCGAAGCCGCGAGATTGCCGTTATTCACATTGAGTGCCAATGCGCGGGTATCGAGTGCTGCGGAAGGTGACGGATTCACCGCCGCCATGGCGTGAACAAGCTGCCCGGCAGCGTCAGGTGCTCCATTTGAATTGACGATGGAAATCCCCGTGCTGAAATTACCGCCCTGCCACATTTGGTCCATTGACGCTTCAAATGTTCCCTGAACATTGTCATTCCGGAACGCGCCCCATGGGTTGGAAAGAATAAAATCATTCGTTACGTCATCAAAACCGATGATCGCAAATGCGTGTCCACTGACAAAGTTGGTTTGCCCGGTAGTCGCATTTTTTGAACTCTCCCAACTGGAAAATTGCACCGGTTGCCCGTTGAGCACCGCGGTTTTCAACAGCTCATAATCCGTGGTGTTCCATTTGTCCTCGGTGGTATATAACGCTCTGAATGTGGTGTAGTTATCACCCGTGATCTCCTCAAGTTTATCGTAGCCACCCGGCAGACTTGAGTAATCATTCGTTTCATTCAAATACGTCGCTTCAAAATCAACGTTCGCGCGTTCGACAATCGCCGCCCAACTCGAGGTGGCTGAACTTGTGCCACTGCTATAAGCATTGCCATCGACAGTCACCCAATGCGCCACGCCGTCTTTGAAGAAACGCACGCTGTAGGTATCGTTCGGGTTCTGAACAATCATTGATTTGATAAAATCAGGGGAAGCGTCCACGACCGCCTGAAGCGCCGACAGGAGCGAACAATCTCCAACCCCGCCCTGCTGAATATCATTAATTGTCGGGCCACCTTTAGCGAACACCGGACGCCCATCAACATGATCGGCTGAGGAAGATTTCGGGTCGTTCGCGCCATCAAACCAGTTAGAAATTAGCTGGTTAAATTGCACCGCTGACGAACCTACATTCAGGCTGCCAATTCGCTCCCCGTCACCGGTCGCACTCCAGTAAACGGATGCGCCATTCGTGCCAATCATGCCATTCACCAGGGAATAGATGGCCGAGTCAGTCCCGCAGACATTGCCAATTTCCTGCACATAATTTTTTATATCGTTGTACTGGCTTTCGGTGAGGTCACCCGTTAACTGAGAGGCTAAATCTTTAAGAGCGGACTCGATCGTCGTAAAGCTGAACACTGAAAGATCGTTGGTCACGACGTTATGCAGGCTATTTTTCAGTATCGGGTCGTGCACGCTATCAACCAGTGAGAACCCCGCCTCCACAGATTTGTTAATTAACGCCTGCTGGCCTTCCGGCAGCAGAGCCTTTTGCTCGGGAGAGAGCATCGGGGAAAGCGTTAACAACTGGTCTGTAGTCAACGACGACACCAGGCCAACCAAATCAGAGAAATTGTTTAAGGCCAGGAAGTGCCGGTAATCCAGACTGACAAACGCAACGGGGTTAAGAGTCGTCAACTGCCCCGCGGTTAATGCATGGAAGGCATCCAGGCTCAGGTTGTTAAGGAATGTGCCTGAAAAACCGGATAAATCATTGCCAAAGGCTTGCATCTGCGTGGCAGAAAAACCCTGGGTCGCAGCCGGTGAGATCCAACTGAGGTGCTGCAAAGCCTGAATTTGTTCAGCGCTTAATGAGGCAATTTGCTGTGCAGTCAGCCCCTGATATTCCGTTTTAGATAATTGCGTGATAGACGAAACGGAGAGCTGGGAAATATCTAAATGCCCGAACTGTTCACTCGTCAAAGCGTTCAGATGCGGAGCGACTGCGACTTGTGCAGCCGTTAACGCCGCCAAATGGTCGTTATCCCAGTGTGTGAAATTGTCAGTCTGAATATGGCCAAGCTGATCGGCCGTAATCCCTTTCACCGCATCCGGGCTTAGACTGTTAAACCAGACGGAAGAGAAGAAGTAGAAGTTATAGGTAATCCCGCCAACCTGATCCGCGGTTAATTGAGCCCGGCGCTCGGCGTCCAGACCATTAAATGCATCGAGGAATATATGGCTCATACTCTCAGGCTTTATGGCCTGGAAGGCTTCTTTAGTCAGGTGGTTAAACCAGCCAGGCGAGAACCAGTAAAAGTTCTGAGTGCAATTCTTAATCTGATCGGCCGTAAAGCCGGAAGCGGCATCATCAGTCATCCATCCCGCATGGCCCATCGCATTAATTTGCTCAGCGCTTAACGTGGCAATTTGATTTGCCGTCAGGCCTTTATATTGGGTATCACTAAAATTACCAATGACTGACGTTGGCATTCGGGAAATATCTAACAGGCCAAATTGCGCGCTGCTCAGTTTACCGAAGCTATTCATGCTACAGACCTGATCTGCGGTCAGGGCGTGCAAATGCTCGTTATCCAGCGCCGCGACCGTCTGCGAGGAAAGCTGGCCCACCTGCGCAGGTGTCATCGCCTGGAATGTTGCAATGCTCAGGTTGTTAAACCACTCCGCGCTGAACCAGTTCATCCCGATACTGATGTTTTGCACCTGTTCTGGCGTGAAAGCGCTGGCGGTCGCATCGGACATCCACGAAGTGTGGGCCATCGCATGGATTTGCTCCGGGCTTAATGTCGCAATCTGCTGAGGGGTTAGCTTCTGGTAAACCGCCTTGCTCATTGAGCCAATAGCAGAGGTTGAAAGCCCGGAAAGATTAAGCCCCGCAAATTTATCCGCGCTTATCGCTTCAAGCTGGCTGGCCGTCAGGGCGGAGTATTCACTTTCCGTCAGGTTTTTCAGCGTCGAAGCCGGCAATCCTGAAATGTTTAACAACCCAAACTGCGCACTGCTCAATGCCTCAAGGTGGGTAATGGCACTGACCTGTTCTGCGGATAATGCCGAAAGATGCGAGTCATTCAGGCCACCGAGGGTTTCAAGGGTAAGGCTGGCAATGTGCGTTTTATCCAGCGCGCTAAAGTTCGCGCCAGTAAGCTCATTCAGATGGGCGGCGGTAATCGCCTGGAAAGTCTGGGTATTAAGATTGTTAATGAAGGTTGAAGAGAACCAATAATAGGTCGTGATCCAGCTTGCCATTTGCGTCGCCGTCAGTGCAGCCGCATGGGCACTATCGAGCTTAGAAAGATTGGCTCCGGTCAGCCCGTTCAACTGAGCGGGCGTAATCGCCTGCAAGGCCGGAATCGTCAGGTTGTTTAACCACTCTTCGTTAAACCAGTAAAAACTCGCCTTAATCGCCGAGACTTGTTCAGGTTGCAGGGCGGATAAATGTTTAGCATCCAGGCCGCAAAGCGTATTCGCGGTCAGCTCCGCCATTTGCGTTTGTGTCAACCCTTGTATTGCCTCTGTACTGAGGTTATTCAGCCATCCAGCACCGAACCAGTACATACTGATATTAATGCTCGCCACCATTTCAGGTGTAAATCCAGCCGCTGCGGCATCCGGCATCCACGAAGTATGATTCATGGCGTGAATTTGGTCCGCCGTCATGGTACTGACGAAATCAGCGGTCAGTCGTTCGTAATCAGATTTGCTCCATGAACCAATCGAATTTAGGTCGGGCATGGGGGGAATATTTTGTATGGAATCAGGCACAGCAGAACCTCTTACCGGAATGGATAATATTTATTAGAAGTGAATAACCATCTGCATATAAAACGCATGGCAAATAGTTAAAGATTAATCCGACACACATCTTTTAACTGATTGAAAGAAAAAAGATGAGTTCAAATAAATATTATCAATCAACATCTTTACCAGCAGCTTTTATTTTTGATCAAAATTTCAACACAATAGAGCAAATAGTGATATTTCAAAATAAGACAACACTTACAAGCATTAACGTGCATTTACTAAAATAAACAACTTTGTATTTTTTCTGATCTGTTATGACAAATTAATGAGAATAAAATTAAAAAAACCACTATTTATTTATCAGAAAGAACACAAGTAACGCACCATTTTTCAACACTCGCGCAGCATAATAAAACCCGTAAATGTCTAATTTTGTTTATTTTTTAATGCCTACACCATTTTGACAACCCCCAGAGCCTGTGATATTTAATCGCGCATATTTTATATCCTTGATAATGACTGGTTTGTTAATAAATATGACTTCTTTGCCTTCGGCGGTATCCCATGGATAGCGGTTTTTTCTGTTTGCAGGTCATTGGCGCCTTTCACCAGATCGCTGTCGACAAAATAAACCTTCAGCATAAATTTGCCGGTCATCTTGAAATATCCCCTGAAGGGCAGCCCATTTTTGGCCAACAAGCCCTATTATTGGCAGCGCAGGAGTTAGGGCTTAAAACTAAAGTAGTGCGCCAGGACCCGCGTCGAATGGATAAAGCCGCATTACCGGCGGTCGCACGCCATCGTGACGGGCGATATTTTATCCTCGGGAAATATGACCCAGGCAGTAAGAATGAAACTCATCTCGTAAAACCTCGCCTGCTGATTCAATATGAAAACTGCCCGCCTGAATTTATTTCCATCGATGAATTACCCGATGTATGGACCGGGGACGTTATTTACTTCTCAAGCAAAGTAAATTTCAGCGGTGCCTTGGCCAAATTCGATTTCACCTGGTTTATTCCGGCCCTGATTAAATACCGGCGTATTTTAGGGGAGATCATGCTTATCTCCCTGGTGCTGCAATTAATCGGCTTAGCCACGCCGCTGTTCTTTCAGGTGGTCATGGATAAAGTCCTGGTCAACCATGCGATGAAAACCCTACACGTGGTTGCCATTGGTCTGGTTGCCGCCAACCTGTTTGAAGCCTTATTAAGCGGCATTCGCACCTGGGTGTTTGCCCATACCAGCAGCAAACTGGATGTTGAACTCGGCGCGCGCCTGTTTCGCCATATGCTTAATCTGCCGATTGCTTATTTCCAGAGCCGCCGCGTCGGGGACTCGGTAGCGCGAGTGCGCGAGCTGGAAAATATCCGTTCGTTCCTGACCGGCAATGCCATCACGGTGGTGCTCGATATTCTCTTCTCCTTCGTTTTTCTCGCGGTGATGTTCAGCTATAGCGTGAAATTAACGCTTATCGTGATTGCCTCCATCCCGCTGTATGTTTTGTTATCCGTGGTGTTCACCCCGGTACTGCGCCGCCGCCTGAATGAAAAATTCAACAAATCGGCGGAAAACCAGTCCTTCCTCGTGGAAACCATCAGCAATATCGACACCGTCAAAGCGATGGCGGTGGAGCCACGCTGGGTAAAAAACTGGGACGACCAACTCGCGGGCTACGTCACCTCCGGGCTGTCAGCCACCAATATTTCGACCATCGCCAGCGGCGGCATTACGCTGATCAGCAAACTGGTTACCGCCGCCATTATGTGGGCTGGCGCCACTCTGGTGATTGATAACCAACTGACCGTGGGGGCTCTGGTGGCATTCAATATGCTCGCAGGCCAGGTGTCACAGCCGATTTTGCGCCTCGCTCAGTTATGGAACGATTTTCAGCAGGTGGGGATCTCCATGAGCCGTCTTGGGGATATTTTGAACACCCACCCAGAAGTCGTGGATCAGAAATCGCGGCTGCCGCGGCTGTCCGGGGCCATTGAGTTCGACCAGGTGACGTTCCGCTATCGCCCGGATGCTTCCGAAGTGTTGCGCCAGGTAAGCCTTTCGATAAAACCAGGGGAAGTGATAGGTATCGTCGGGCGTTCCGGTTCCGGGAAAAGTACCCTGACCAAACTGGTGCAAAGGCTGTATATCCCCGACCGTGGCCGCGTGCTGCTGGACGGGCACGATCTGGCGGTCATCAACACCACCTCGCTCCGACACCAGATCGGCGTGGTGCAGCAGGAGAACAATCTGTTTAACCGCTCGATCCGCGCCAATATCGCCCTGACGAACCCAACGCTGCCTATAGAAGCCGTGATGGAAGCCGCGAAACTTGCCGGTGCGCATGAGTTTATCTGCGAGCTGCCGGAAGGTTACGACACGCTGGTCGGAGAACATGGCACCGGCCTGTCTGGCGGGCAGCGCCAGCGCATCGCCATTGCCCGCGCCCTCATCTCGAACCCACGCATTTTGATTTTTGATGAGGCCACCAGCGCCCTGGATTATGAATCCGAAAAAATCATTCAGGACAATATGCGCCGTATCTGTGAAGGCCGCACTGTGCTAATCATTGCGCACCGTTTATCGGCGGTGCGCGAAGCCAACCGCATCGTGGTTATGGAGCGCGGGCAAATTGCCGAAGTCGGCCATCATAACGACCTGGTTCGCCAGGCTGACGGCATCTATGCGCATTTGTATGCCCTGCAACAAGGCCCGGTAAGAGAGGTCTGCGTATGAGCCTGAGATTACGCCACACCGCCTGGTGCGAACTGGTGAAACGCTACCGCTCGCACTTTGCCTATTTCTGGAAACAACGCCATGCGCTCACCCCGCCCGCGCTGAAAGCTGAAGAGGCGGAGTTTTTCCCGGCGGCTCTGGCGTTGCAACTGGCTCCTGTGTCACCCACCGCCCGCTGGACGGCACGCCTGCTGATGGCGATCATCGTTTTCCTGGTGCTATGGTCCGTGTTCGGCAAGGTCGACATTATTGTTTCCGCCAGCGGGAAAATCATCCCCTCAAGCCACGCCAAAACCATCGCCTCCGTGGAAACCGCTCGCGTCTCGCAAATCTACGTCACAGACGGGCAGACCGTGCGGGCAGGCGCCCCACTGCTGGTTCTTGATACGCAAATTATTGACCACGAGAAAATGCGTGCCGCAGTAGGCCAGGACACCGCAGCCCTGCAGGTGGCGCGCTCGCGTGCCCTGCTGGCCTCCCTTTCAGCAAATAAATTTACTGAACTGAGCGACGCCGGGAACATCGCCGCAGAGAAAGTCGCCGATGCCCGCCGCCAGCTTGCCAGCCAATGGCTGAGTGTGGAAAGCCGGTTGCAGGATCTGGACGGGGAAATTAACCGCTACAGCCTGCAATTGCCTCTGGTTCGCGAGCGGGCGCAGAACTACAAAGATCTGGCGCAAAACCATGATGTATCGGTCAGCTCCTGGCAGGAAAAAGAGCAGGAAAAAATAGAGCTGGAAGGCAAACTCGCCGATGCCCGCCACCAGCGCGAGGCGTACATCGCCGAAACCCGTAAGAAAACCGAAGACGAACTTAACGAAGGGTTACGCCAGCAGGCCGAAGCGCATCAGGATGTCGAGCGAGCCGACGCCCATAAAACCCAACTCCAACTCACTGCTCCGGTTGACGGCACGGTGCAACAATTGGCGGTGCATACCCTCGGTGGCGTGGTGACGGCCGCGCAGCCGCTGATGGTCATCGTGCCGAAGCAAAATCAGGTCGAGATCGAAGCGATGGTGGAAAACAAGGACATCGGCTTCGTGCATAAAGGCCAGCATGCCGCGGTAAAAATCGAAGCGTTCGACTACACCAAATACGGCATGATGCAGGGCGAAGTGACCTATGTTTCACGCGATGCGATGAATGCCGGGGCTGCCAACTCGGGGGATAACCCGCCTGCCAGCCACGGCGAAAACGCCCCCAAAGCGCAGAACTCGCAGTACGCCATTCACATCAGGCTGGATCAGAAAACGATGGATATTGATGGCGAGCCCTCAGCGCTTCGGCCAGGCATGAGCGCCTCCATTGAAATCAAAACCGGTAGCCGTCGGGTGATTGAGTACTTCCTCTCGCCTCTGATTCAACACACCCATGAGAGCCTGAATGAACGCTAACAAAGTTTTAGTCTCTCTCTGCCTGCTCGGGCTGTGGCTCCAGCCTGCCGCTCACGCTGAAGAGCAAACAGGTTTCCTGGACGATCCGTTATTAGCGCACCCGGTACAATTAGAGAACGGCGCAACGCTGCCCGATGCCAGCCACATCCGTTGCTCCGCATCCGTGGACTTTACTCAGCCCCTGGCGCTGACGGACGCTGTCGATACCGCGCTGTGCAACAACCCGCAAATCCGCGCCACCTGGGCAGAAATTAAAATGCAAACCGGCGCGGTGGGTGAAGCCAGAGCCGCTTATCTGCCAACGATTACCGGCTCCGTCAGCCGCCTGCGGGACACCAACACCCGCCCGGCCACCGTTTTTGATCCCCAAACCACCACCACCAGCATCGGCAACCAGTATTACGGCTCGCTCAACTGGCGCTTATTTGATTTCGGGGGGCGTGCCGCTAACCGCGAAGCAGCGAATCAGATGCTGTTAGCCGCGATTGCCGGGCATGACGCGGCCTTGCAAAAAACCATGGCTTCGGTGATTCAGGCCTGGTTTGAAGTGATGACCAGCAAGGCGGTAATGGAGGCCCGTCTGCAGATAGCCGACCTGGCGCAGCAGACATTAAGCGTTGCCGAGCGGCGCGAAGCCAAAGGCGCCACCACTCAGGATGACACCTTGCAGGCCGCGACGGCGCTCGCCAAAGCGCAACTTAATGCGATGCATGCCCGTGGTGATTACCAGAAAAACCTGGCGCTGCTGAAACAGGAAATGGGCATCGACCTTGCGACGCCGATTCATTTACCCGCCCAACCCGACCGGGTGATCCCGTCCGATATCCACGATCTTGACCAGTGGCTGAAAGAGGCGCAAACCCGCCATCCGGCGATTATGCAGGCGCGGGCAAAATGGCGGGCTGATAAAGACAAAATCATTCAGGTGCGCTCGGAGGGTTTACCGACCGTCGATATGACGGCGCATATCTCACGCAACGGCTTCCCTAATCAGGGCTTATCCACTTCAGAGCAGACCGAAAAAGAGGTCGGGCTGACCGTTTCGATCCCTTTGTTTGATGGCTTTAGCCGCCACTACAAAATTCTCGAAGCGCGCGCCCAGGCCGAACAGAGCGAGGCGCAGCTTGCGGATACCACCGAGCATATTCTCACCGACGTGGTGAAAGCCTGGGCCGATGCAAAAACCGCCCTCGGCGTGCTGACCGTAAGCCAGCAATTACTCGACGCCGCTCAGGCCAGCGTTAACTCATCACGCCGCCGCTACGATAAAGATGTTGCGGATATTCTCGAAGTGCTCAACGCCCAGTCGGCGCTGGCAGATGCCCAACAGCAGCGCATTCAAGCCATTGCCGAGTGGCAGTCCGCCCGGTTAAGCCTGCTGGCAAATACCGGAATTTTGAGTCAGCTAACCGAGCCAACGCGATGAAGTGAATTTCGTTGGTATCAAAGATGGCATACCGCAAATATCAACATAAAGTTGAAATTTCAACTCCGTGTTGATATTTTGTCTCTAACGACCATGACCCCGGTCTGTGAATGGCTGATTGAGAGAATGCCCATGTCTGACAGCAAAATTAAAGAGCAACGCATCGTAATTTCTACCATTATAGTGACCCTGGCAGCCTACCTTCTGGTAGCGCTAAGTAGCCTGCATCTGTAATAAAGGTCTTTTACTGATTTGGAAATTAAAATGAAAAATTCCGCCAAAGGTAATAACCCGCAAAACGTCCAGGAGGAGCCACCGCTATCTGCCAGACATAACCTTATCGATAATATCCAGGGGCAACTCTTTGGCATTATTATTATTTCGTTTGGCATGTCCATGTTGCACAGTCTTGGGCTCATCACCGGCCAGACCGCAGGGCTCGCGTTTCTCATAACCTATGCCACTGGCACAAGTTTCGGCATTGTTTTCTTTCTTATTAACGTCCCTTTTTATCTGCTTGCGGCGATGAGATTAGGTTTTGCATTCACGATAAATACCTTGCTCGCCGTAACGTTAATATCTCTTCTTACGGGGGTATTACCTTCCTTTATTTCCTACAGCCACTTTAACCCTCTGGTTGGCGCTGTTTTAGCCGGGCTATGCATTGGTATCGGTTTATTAGGGTTATTCAGACATAAATCTAGCTGCGGGGGCATTGGAATATTAGCCCTTTATATTCAGGAAAAGACTGGGCTTAAAGCGGGCTGGTTCCAGTTGGCCTTTGATCTGGTTCTCTTCTCCTCCTCGCTTTTCTTCTTAAAACCTCAGCTAGTGTTCTATTCCCTGATCGGCGCCGCGCTACTCAATTTTTTGGTGGCGTGGAACCACCGGAAGGAGTGGTACGTCGCAAAATAGACCGCATCTTTACGGCAAAATCAACACTTGTTGATTAGTTTAATTTTGTTGAACATACCCAGAGGCAATGCTACCGTGAATGCCTCATTTTCCATCAACGGCAACCAGGATATTCCGCTATGACAATCACTCGTTACCCCACCAGCAAGCCCTTCCCTTTTTCTGACGCCGTTAAAGCCAATGGCTTTATTTTCCTGTCAGGACAGGTGTCCATGAGCGCGGATGGGCAGCCCATCTATGGAACGGTAACTGAGCAAACGAATCGCGCCCTGGAATCAATTCGTGATGTTTTAGCGCGTGCCGGTTCAACGATGGAAGATGTGGTTCGCGTGCAGGTCTGGCTGAGCAGCATGGAAAATTTTGCCGAGTTTAATGCCGCTTACCGCGAGGCATTCCCCCAGGGGTTCCCGGCGCGTTCGGTCACCACAAGCCAACTGGCGTTTGGTCTGGATGTAGAGATTGAAGTTCAAGCCGTCTGCCGGGCAGAGCGTTCCCATGATTAATGAACGTGAAAGGCTGATTACGGTTCTCTCAGCGTCAATTGAGACACTGGCGGCAACGCTTCCCGCCAATACCGAAGCGGTATTACATGATCTCACCCGGCCAGAAGCTTCGGTTATCAGCATCGTTAACGGCCATGTTAGCGGGCGGAAAAAAGGCGATGCGCTCCTGGCAGGCCCTGAAGAAGACGATGGGTTTTTAGGTTTGCTCGACGAGCCGAGAGAGAGCTTATCTTACCGGGTATTCAGCGGTTATTTTACCACCACGGTGGCGGGCAAACGGCTGAGCAGTTCATCGACCATTTACTACGATATGAATGGCTGCCCTGTTGTTGCCTTCTGTGTGAATGTTGACACAGAAGTCGCGATGCGCCTCAAACGAGACCTGGACTATCTGATGTCGATTCCGGGAATGGCGGAAACGCCTGAAGCGAGCCCATCCGCATTAACGGAAGCGTCCGTTGAAGAGTTACTTTCCGGGCTGCGACCAACCGGTTCAGAAAGCACCAAAGAATTCAGACTGCGCGCCGTTAAAGAAGCCCATGCCATGGGGATGTTTAAGATTAAGGGCAGCGTCAATCAAATGGCTAAAGTCCTCGGCGTGACGCGCTACACCATCTACAACTATCTGGAGAAAATCAGTGAAAAAGAGTGATATCACCACGTTGCCTTTCTATCAGGTAGATGCTTTCGCATCCCAGCCTTTTGCGGGAAATCCGGCAGGCGTGTGCCCGCTGACACACTGGCTTGACGACGCCGTTTTGCAGGCTATTGCCAGCGAAAACAACCTTTCTGAAACCGCCTTTTTTGTGCCAACACCAGAGGGGTATCATCTGCGTTGGTTCACCCCTGCCGTAGAAGTCGACTTATGCGGGCATGCCACTCTCGCCGCCGCCTGGGTGCTGTTTAATAAGCTCAATTATTCGCAAAAAATCATTCACTTCTCGACGCGCAGCGGGATCCTCTCAGTGAGCAAAGAAGGCGATGAGTTCTGCATGGATTTCCCGGCAAAGAAAGCCTTGCCGATTGAAGAACCAGAAGGATTGCTTGCCGCGTTAGGGCTGAAGGAGAGCGTCGAAGGCTTCTGGCTTTCCGACGATATTATTGTGCTGGCAAAAGACAAATCCTGTCTGGAGACGCTCACCCCCGATTTCAACAAACTGGCCGTATTCAAAACGCGTGGCGTTATTGTTACCGCCCCGGGCGGCGGCGAATTTGATTTTGTTTCCCGCTGGTTTGGCCCGCAGGTCGGTGTCAATGAAGATCCGGTGACAGGTTCCGCGCATACTTTCCTTGCACCTTTCTGGGCAGAGCGTTCAGGCAAAAACGAGCTGCTGGCGCAACAAGGGGGCAGCCGCAAAGGCACTCTGCGTTGTTGTGTCCGGAACGACGGGCGCGTGGCACTTTACGGTTCGGCACGATTAATGATTGAAGGCACTTTCATTTTATAAACCATGGCAAAATATCAAAATATCTACAGATATATCCTATTACTGACCATCTTTATGGTTGTGGTGGTATACGGAACAGGTCTCTGGCTAATGGCAAAGACCTGGTGATTTTGTTTATAGAAAAAATTCATT
The DNA here is from genome assembly GCF_040786275.1 of Buttiauxella gaviniae. Lineage (NCBI taxonomy): Bacteria > Pseudomonadati > Pseudomonadota > Gammaproteobacteria > Enterobacterales > Enterobacteriaceae > Buttiauxella > Buttiauxella gaviniae. The sequence continues at coordinate 3,106,948 of NZ_JBFMVT010000002.1, read as the reverse complement.
AGGTTAACTTTAGAAACCAGCACTATTGCGTGCGTAATGGCTATACGCTCAGCCATTACGCACGATAAAAACTATAATTCTCTTAACAACACAACATTAACACCACGGATATTAAATGAAGCTAAAAAAAAGTGAAGTTATTACATTAGGGTTAATGACTTTTGCTTTATTTGTCGGCGCGGGAAATATTATTTTCCCTCCCTTTATTGGGATGCAGGCGGGTAATAACCTTTGGTTTGCAGTGAGTGGCTTTCTGATTACCGGCGTCGGCTTGCCGGTTCTGGCTATCATTGCTATGGCAAATAAAAATGGTTCACTGGAAGCGTTAACGGCCCCAGCGGGTAAAATATTTGGCCTGATTCTGACATTAATCTGTTATCTGGCATTGGGGCCATTATTTGGTAGCCCGCGTACAGCCACCGTCTCCTATGAAATAGGCGTCGCTCCGGCAACGCACGGCGCATTATCTTTGCATCTTTTTAGCGTGCTGTTTTTTATTGCCGTAGTGCTTTGCTCACTAAATCCATCAAAACTTGTGACTATCGTCGGGAAATACCTTTCGCCGATAAAAGTGGTGCTGCTGATCATTCTGGGTATTTATGCTTTCTGGAACCCGGCCAGCAATGAACTTGTCACTACGCCAGAATATACCGCGATGCCCTTTTCCAAAGGGATGATCAATGGCTATCTTACGATGGACACCCTGGCAGCATTGGTGTTCGCAGTGATTATCATCACGGCTATTCGCCAGCGGGGAGTCAGTCGGCCTGCCCTCATTACACGTTATTCAGTCATTACCAGTCTGATTGCCGGGCTTGGGCTTATTTACGTCTACATCAGCCTTTTCTATCTCGGGGCGCACAGCCACTTCCTGGCACCCGAAGCCACCAACGGCGCCGTTGTGCTTCAGTCTTTTATCGCTTATTCATTTGGATATAAAGGCACGGTATTTTTAGCCGTTATCATCACCCTGGCCTGTCTGGTAACAGGAATTGGGCTCACCAGCGCGTGCGCGGGTTATTTGCACCAAATCTTACGCCTGAACTATAAATTACTGGTCATTATTCTGGCGGGAATATCGTGCGCTATTTCTAACATCGGCCTGACCGAAGTAATCAAATTTTCCGTTCCGGCGTTAACGGCTATTTACCCGCCGTTTATCGTTCTGGTACTGATTGGCCTGACAAAGCGTGCGCCGAAAAACATCTGTTTCCCACCTTTGTTGGTTTCATTTGTTTTAGGCATTATACAGAGCGTCATTCCGGATCAATTCACGCCTGGCTTTATTAGAGCCCTGCCGTTTTATAATGAAAGCATGGGGTGGGTTGTGCCGACTATCGTGATGTTTATTGTGACTTATGCTATTGCCAAAATTCGCACTAAAAATGCGTCAAGATAGAGTGGAGTAAATTAATGTTTGAAGATAATGATTATAAACTTTACGTCATTGTGAACAGGAATGTGGATGTTGCGACCCAGATGAATGCCACGGGCCATCTTTGCTCTGGTATTATGCTAAAAGCAGCCGACCCTTGTTTTAATACTTACACCAACGGTGATAGCGCGCTAACGGCCTATTTAAATCACTATCCGGTGATTATTTTACAGGCAAAGAACAGCAATCAACTTTCGGCGGCAGCACAGCAGTGTCAGGAAGAAAATATTCTTTATAATTTTTTCACCACGACAATGCTTTCACATTCATCGGAGCAACAAATTCAGGATACACATGCCACGCCACTGGCGGAGTTGGATTTCGTCGCCATTGCTATCTATGGCGAAACGTCAAAGATAAAACCCATCACCAAAAAATTCTCCGTATTAAAATAGAAAATCTCAGTGGTGATCCCTCAGGGATCACCACTGAATATCGCATGATTTAAAGAACAGATGGGTGATCACCAGCCCGGCACTGCGCCGCCGTTAAAAATAGTTTCTGCGGCTTTTGCCACTTCTGGCGACTGATAGGATTTCAGGAACTCCTGCACATTTTCCGCATCTTTATTGTCCTCTCGAGCAACCAGAATGTTCACATACGGTGAATTTTTATCTTCGATAAACACACTGTCATGTACCGGTGACAGCCCAGTTTGCTGAATATAGGTGGTGCTAATAATCGCCACATCGACTTTCGCATCGTCCAGCACGCGCGGCAACTGCGCCCCTTCCAGCTCCATAATATTCAGATGGCGTGGGTTATCGGTAATATCCAGCGCCGTCGGCAAAAGCCCCTTCCCTTCTTTAAGCGTTATCAGTTTTTCTTTTTGCAGCAGTAAAAGTGCGCGCCCAAGATTTGTCGGGTCGTTTGGAATGGCAACGGTCGCGCCGTCTTTCAATTGGGAAACGTTTTTAATTTTTTTCGAATAACCGGCCATCGGGAAGACAAACGTGTTGCCTACCGCCACCAGATGATAGTTATGCGCCTTATTATCCTGCTCAAGGAAGGGGCGATGCTGAAAGACATTGGCATCCAGTTCGCCATGATTGGTTGAATCATTCGGCAATAATGAACCGCTAAAGCCGACGAGCTCCACCTCCAGGCCATATTTCTCTTTGGCGACCTTTTTGGCGACTTCAGCCACATCCTGCTCCGCACCGTTAATCACGCCCACCTTAATATGTTTGGCGTTATCACTGGCATTATCGCAACCAGACAGCGCTAATCCAGCCAACAGCACAACCGCGCCGACGCGCAAATGTGGAATCGTTAATCTCATGTTTTTCCCTTATAAAATAGCCAACACCCGCTCAATGAAATGACTATAACAGGATGTCTTTTGCGGTTTTAAAAACGAAAAAGTATCAGCAAGACGAAAAAGATATATATCGAAATAACACGCCTATATTTCTTATTTTCTTTTTCTGGGGCCAGAGACAAAAAGCCCCAATCTTTCGATTGAGGCTTTTACGTTTAAATACTGCGGATGTTAATCAGTACTGGGTGTGTTCGGCCTTGGGAAATAGGTGATCAATCGTTGTCGCTACAACACTGTGGTGATCATAAGAATCTGCCGGAGCAGATACCGGAGCAGCCGGTGGCATTTGCGCCGCCACGTCAGCAGCGGCGCTGCCCTGATGGTTTGCAGCACCAATTAACTGGGTAATATCCGTCCCATGGTCAAGCTCATGGGCCAAATCGCTCAGGTCGATTTTATCCGAATGGCTCTGAGCAACATGCCCTTCAACCTGAGCCGTCAGCACCGAGGCGTTTTGCACATTCTGATGATCCCCCGCCGCAGGCGTAAGGAAATATTCATGTTCGTCACCGGCTAACAACGAGGAGAGCGAGCCATCGCTATGCCCTTCTGTAACAGGCGCCGCGTTATTGTGATGACTATCGTCTGCGACTGGAGGTGCCGCGGCAATGTGGCTATCCAGATGATCAGATGAGTCGTGGGCGGCTGCGGGCATCAGAATCGTTGCATGGGTTTCCATCGTGGCATGAGCCGTTACGACCGGCTCAGGCAGACCGTCCGGAACGCGAACGGTGATGTGATCCTGTATCGCCGTGCCGTGCGCTGGATTATCGATAACGTATTTACCCTCGTCACCCACGGTAAAAATAGGTTTTCCGTCCTGAAGGATTTGAGTGCCTTTTGCGAGGCCTTCAAGCGTTATCCCCGTCAGCGCAGTGCTACCGTCGCCACCGCTGAGGTCTGCCGTAATATCAATCACATAATCGTGCGGCGCAGCAGGCGCAACGCCCGGTTCAACTTTGGTATCGGAGCCCGCGGCAAGACGCGAAGTGCCATCCCCGAAGATCACCCCTTCAATTTGGTTGCTGCCCTGTAAGTATGTGCCATGATGACCTTCAGAAGTGGTGTAGGTCAACGTTACGTTATCGAGCGTGTTGACATTGTTATTGCGGTTATTCGTAAAATTATTATTCACTTCAGCCACAACACCCTCTTCAGTTTGCACAAAGATGTAGTCTTTGTGGCTGCCCGCATTATTTTGCGCTTGAGTGTTACCGTGTACAGAATTTAAATTGCCGTGATTACCATTTTGCGTATATACGCTGCCTGTATGTATTACAAAAATATCGGAATAAGCGCCATCTCCACCCGCGTTGCCATCTCTGTAATTTTTGATCTGATTTTCCGGATGGTCGCATACAGGCTCAGCATCCCCGTCGGTTAACCAGACGCGAACATTCGCCCCGATTCGCACGATTTTTCCGTCCTGAACATCGAAACCATCAGGGTTCTCGCTGCCGCCGTTGATTTTGGTTACGGCTGGAGTTGGCGTCGGCGTTGGGTCTTTTGGAGCTTCATGAACGCTGACACCCACATTAACCACGGCTGGCGTCACAACAGGCGTAGGTTGCGATTCATCATTAAAATGCGTATCGAGCGTCAGGGTCTGCTGCCCAACGGCGGTCACATCGTTTCCGTACCTGTCGAAACTGGTGACCAGCACCTGCACATCATTCGGCCCTTCTTCCAGCAGATGGGTCGGCACCGAGACGTTATAGTGCAGTTTGCCGTCATCTCCAGCGTCGAGTTGACCGGTAAAGCGTTCCCCGTGGAGCATCACCACCACCGCATCGCCCGGCCGCGCATCCCCCTCCGCCGTACCGGTGATCGCCAGCCATTCATTGCCCTGAATATCATGCTGGTCCAGCATATTGTCATCGCTGACGTTATCAGGAGTGACAGTCGCAACGGCAAAGTTATCGATATGAACCGTATGATCGGTACTGCTGATAACCTCGTTGCCAGCCGCATCGTGGGCGGTCACCGTGGCGGTAAAGTGCGTATACGCATCAATCAACTCCCCGCGCCCGTCCACAAATTCCGCCGTCGGCACCCCAATATGGTAGCCCAGGCTGCCGTCGCCCAGTTTTTCAACCAGACCGGTATAAGGATGCCCGTTGACCTCCAGCGTCACCGTATCTCCAGCGCGCGCATCACCGCCCACGGTGCCAGTAATCATCTGGTGGTCGTTGCCTTGCAGCTCTTCGCGGTTCAGCGTGTTGTCTTTGGTCACACGATCGATGGTGATGCTCGCATCGGCATGGGTGTCGAGCACGACGTTATGGTGCGCCACGGCAACAGCTTCGTTTCCGGCCTTATCCTGGCTGGTCAGCGTGACCTGCACATCGTTGTCACCTTCCTTCAGCGTGCCGGATGTGACCGCCACGTTATAGCGCAGGTGACCGTGCTCATCGGCATACACGCGGCCTTCAAAGTCCTGGCCCTGCACATGCACCGTCACTTTGTCGCCCGCTTTCGCGTCTTTACCGCTGGCGTCGCCGCTGATAAGGGTGTCGTGCTGTGATTCGTCGTGATTGACCACATCATCCCCGGCCACGGCGCGGATGGTCACGCCGTTATCGGCATGGTTATCCAGTTGTACCGTATGTTCGGTGGTTTCAGTGACCATATTGCCAGCCGCATCACGGGAGGTGATGCTGGCGGTAAACCGCATGTGGGCATTGACTTCGCCGAGGCTGTTGTCGCCGAACGCGCCCGCTGGGATCGGAATGCGGTAGCCCAGCGAGCCGCCCTGCATTTCAACCTGGCCGGTGTACTGGTGCCCGTTGATCTCAAGCGTCACCGCATCTCCGACGCGCGCATCACCGCCCACGATGCCGGTGATCGACTGCGGCTGACCCAGTTCGTCGTGATTCAGGACGTTATCGTTGGTAACGGTATCGACGGTGATGGAAGCATCGGCGTGGGTGTCCAGCGTGACGGTATGGTGCGCCACCGCAACGGCTTCGTTATCCGCCGCATCACGGCTGACTAACTGGACTTCAACGTCATTGTCCCCCTCGCGCAGCAAGTTGGTCGGGACGGGGATTTCGTAACGCAGTTGGCCGTTGTCGTTAATCACCACACCATGGAATTGCGTGCCTTGTACCGTGACGGTAACCGGATCGCCCGCTTTCGCATCGCCTCCGGCTTCACCCGAAATCAGCGTCGGCATACGAGATTCAGTGCGGTTGACAACGTCATCTCCCGCAACGGTGCCAATGGTGACGGAGTTATGAATGTCGAGATCGATATGAACAGCGTGATTCGTCGAGGCCTGGGTGGTGTTCCCCGCCTCGTCCGTTGAGGTGACAACCGCGTGGATCTCCGGGCTAGCCAGTAACCCCTGGGTTGAGACATCCACCGTGTACCCTAATGTCCCGTCGCTCATCGGAGTGACGAGCGTGGTGTAATCCTTGCCGTCTACCGTTACCGTAACCGCATCGCCGACTTTTGCATCGCCGGAAACATGGCCGTGGACTGAGATAACAGGCTCGTGGGATTCGGCGATATTAATGACATTATCAGGCGTCACGCTATCGACGGTGATGTGGTCCAGCGGGCCGACAGTGTCGATCTGTGCGTCAGCGGTAGTTTGCGCCGTATGGCCTTCAGCATCCGTCGCCGTTGCCAGCACGGTAATCTCGCCATCCACTAAACCACTGAGATCGGGCTGTGTAGTCCAGCGGCCGTTCTCAACGGGCACATCAAGGGTGATTGTGTTTTTTTGGCTATCCGTAACCACCAGCGTGATGTGGTTTTGGTTGCTGGTACCGCTGATGGGGGTGTGGGTTATTTCATTTTTGTTAATAAACCCATCGTTACCCGCAAAGTTGTCAATTTTGATCAGCGGTTTTTCTGCTGTCTCAACTGCCTGCGGCGGCTGCGGCGTCAGAGGTGTCTGTGGAATTTGCGGCGTCTGCGGTATCTGCGGTATCAGCGGCGTCTGCGGTGTCTGCGGTGTCTGAGGAATTTGCGGTGTTTGCGGTACCTGCGGGGTTAGCGGAATCTGTGGCGTCAAAGACGGCTGTTCAGGAGTGGAACTGTCTGTGGAAACAGGGGCCAAACCATTCTCAGGCTGGACAAATTCTGGGGTCGATACCTTTAGCCCGGCGGTCGTGAATCCGCCGATGGGATCGATATGCTGCCCGGTTAATTCCAGTTGAACGAGGGTGTGCCCCCCGCCGCCGCCTTCGATAGCTACCGGCGGTTCATTGCCTGCGGCGGTGGCTTCTAAGGATTTGGTCGGGTCAACGCCATCGGCAATGGATTTCTGTAGCGAGGCAACATCCTGAGTATCATGTTCTGCATTATTTACCGCGTTGAAGCCGTGTTCGCTCCAGTGGCTGTTTCGCCCGAGATCCAGCGTTTTACCGTCCGGCAGAGAGAGACTCACCGCCCCGCTGTCGCCCGTGACAATCTCTTCTCCGCTGTAGATCCTGTCGCCTTCTTTCAAAAGACGCCGTGAGCCATCCGCTTCAACTACATAAACCTGACCAATGACAGCTTTAATGACACCGAGTAATTGACTCACCGCTTCCTCTCTTGAATTTGAATTTTGGGTATACCATCGTTATTTTTATAAATACTGGGATTAATTAAATAATTAATAACAATGTTTTTTCATTCAAACACAACCAAGGAGAGGTTTATAAATACCCATTAATGGACAATAGCTCTTCCGCGATAGTTTAAAAAACAGCAAAAACGGTTATTAGATTTTAATTAACACGCTAACTAACCAATGAATATAATCAAAAATGATACAAAGTGAAACAGTATATTAAAAAACATTAAATAGCATTTTTGATGCGTGTTACGACGCCCCAAAATTAGAGAAATAATGACATTCGTTGTTAATTAATATGACGGCGGGCGTTAATTAAAAGAATATATCTCGCCATTGATTATCAACGTGAACCCTCGCCTGAGTTATTTTGCTCCCAGTCCAGACGTTGCTCCCGGCGGCGAAACTCGCTGGGGGATAACCCTACCGAACGGTGGAAATCCCTGGAAAAGTGCAGCGGATCGTTATACCCCACCAGGCCTGAAATTCGCCCTATCGACTCCTGCGTTTCAACCAGTAAGCGGCGCGCCTGGGATAAACGATAATTTTTTAACCAGCGCAATGGGCTTTGGTTAAACGTCATCTGAAATAAGCGGAAAAGTTGTGATTTACTCACCTGGCAGTACTGCATAAATTTTTCAATATCCCAGTCATCGCTGTAATGGCTGTGAATCTGATAAATCAATCGCCCGAGGCCGCGATGGGTAATAACCGGAGACTTTGTGGTTTCGGCGCTGCGATTCTCAAGTAAGGTGAAAATAAGCCGCGAACAGAGTTCATCGCAATGGGCGTCCGTCACCAGGGTATGGCTTTTCATTAAGCTGAAAATATGGTGATAAATTTCAGTCACCTTTTCCGGGCTTTCAAACTGGAATACCGGATTTTGCGGAACATCCAGAATCTGCATGATATTACTTAATTTTTCGCTATCGATGCGCAGCCATAATATTTCCCATGGGTCATTTTTATCGGGGAAATGTTCATGCGGCCAGCGGACGGGGAGCCAGACCAGGCAGCCTTCGTTGACTTCATAAAGGCTATTTTCCAGGCGGACAAAGCCACTGCCTTTCAGGCAGAAAATCAGCTCATGCCCCACCACCGACTGCCTTCTCACGCGGAAGTTTTCTGCGGTACGAATATGGCCTGCGCGCAAAATCTGGTAATTCATCAGCGTCGAAAACTTATCTGACTCCCGGTACCAGTTCGCCAGAATCTGCGTTTGCTGCGCGATTTTTTCCATGACAGATCCCCGTTTGAGCCCCAAAACGCTCCACACACCTTAGTTCATCGTGGCATGGCGATGCGGCAAAAACATGAAATGTCGTTATAGCACTGATAGATTTTTGAACAAGCTCACAACTTTGTTGACATGGAAATTCTGTCCATATCGCATGGAATTCCAGCTATTACGCTCTCCGCCATCGCTGCCTAAAGTAAACGTCATATTCACCACATAAATAGTCGTGCGTTAACTTAGCCAATAGGAGTAAAGGTAGATGATTGATTTTAACGATCCCCGTCAGGTAGCGAGTGCCATCCAGTTTACTAACGTCAGTCCGGATTTGACGCGCGAAGGGCTTATCCAGCACCTGAATATTTGCATGGAGTATCAATTTGACGCAGCAATGATTGCCCCTTGTTGGGTTTCCGTTGCAAAAGACGTCCTGAAAGGCAGCGGCGTCCGGGTTGCCACCACCGTTAACTTCCCGCAGGCCAACGACACCACCGCCATGAAAGTCGCCGTGATACGCGAGCTGGTAAAAGAAGGGGCGGACGAGTTCGATTTCCCTCCTAACCCAGGTTTTTTACTCGGCGGCCTGGATGACCTTTACTTCAATGAACTAAAACAAGTTACCCACATTGCACATGACTTGGGCATGAAAGTTAAAGCGATGCTGGAATTTGGCTTCATTACTGAAGAGGCAATGAAGATCAAAGCCACCCGTTATGCCTACGAAGCGGGCATTGACTGGGTGAAACAGTCCAGCGGCTGGGGCAAAGGGGGATGCGCGGCAACCGCCGAAGATGTTCGACTTCTCAAAGCCAATATTCAGGCCCCCTGCCGGGTAAAAGTTTCCGGTAAAGTCAACACGCTGGAAAAAATGAAAGAGATGTTTATGGCTGGCGCAGAGCTGGTCGGCACCAGTTCCGGCCCGGAATTAGTGAAAGGCCTGACAGGGGACATCAACGCTTATTGATCGACGGATGCCGTCACTCTTATGGCGGCGGCATTTTCAATAAAACAGACAGCACAGTTAACGGAGTATGTGATGAGTGTATTTATTCTCGGTAGCTACGCGAAAGCACTGGTTATGACCGCTGACCGCATTCCCCTGGCGGGTGAAACGCTCATTGGCGACGATTTTCGCCAGACCTGGGGTGGCAAAGGCTCCGATATGGCCGTTCAGGCGGCACGGCTTGGGGCTGATGTTTTTTATGCAGGCGTCGTAGGAGATGACGCTTTCGGGCACGAATTTGTCAGCCTGATGCAGCAGGAAGGCATCAATATTCAGTCGCTTACCATCACAAAAGCGTTGCCTACCGGTGCCGGGCTCATCATTAAAGATAAGGACGCACGCAATATCATTGTCGTGGATATGGGGGCCAACAAACTCTTTACTCCCGCCCTGGTGGATCAGGCCTTGCCTGAGCTTAAACGCGCCGGTGTCGCTCTTGCACAGCTTGAAATCCCGCTGGATACCGCACTCTACGGCTTACGCAAAGCCAAAGCGTTGGGGAAAGTGACGATTCTTAATCCTGCCCCGGCCCGCAATTTACGCGGGGTCGATCTCAGCGCCATTGATTACCTGACCCCCAATGAAACCGAAGCACGCGTCGCACTTGGGCTCGCACCCGATGATGCACGCAGCAACCGTGAAATCGCCGATCTCTTGCTCGAAACGGGCTGCCAGTATGTTGTGATGACGCTGGGGGACGCCGGTTCTGCCGTTTTCAGCCATAACGACACGCAGGAAATCCCGCCCTGTAAAGTCGACGTTGTCGACAGCAATGGCGCAGGTGACAGCTTTAACGCGGCTTTAGCGGTGGCGCTGGATGAAGGCCAATCCATCAGCGACGCCGTGTTACTGGCAAACGCCACCGCGGCGCTGTGCTGTACCCATTGGGAGACGGTGCCCTCCTATCGCCATCGCGCAGAAATCGATGCCTTTATGAAAAACATGCTCGTCGCAGAGGAATAAAAAAAATGAGACCCGATAGAATCTTACACCCTGAACTCGCCGCTGCATTAGCCACCTTAGGCCATACCGACATCGTCTTAGTGACGGACGCGGGCTTCCCGATTGCCCCCCAGGCAAAACGTATTGATTTAGGATTCTGGCCAGGCCAGGTCGATGTGCTGGAGATTTTGCGCGTCCTTCGCCAGGAGATTTTTGCCGAAGAGGTGCATTTTGCCAGCGAAGTGCGCGATTGCCATCCGCAGCTTTACCGTGATGTGCAGTCAATTTATACCGGCTCCGGCGCAGAGTTTCACACCGCCAGCCACGAAACGCTGTGTCACGATATTGCCCATCGGGCAAAAGTGATTATCCGCTCCGGCTCATTCAACCCCTGGGCTAATTTCGCGCTGGTTGCCAGCACCGATCCGTTTGCCTGGTTTACCGAACAATCGGGTGTAGCCCCGCTTCCCGCCTATGTCGCAAGACGCCAGCGTATTCGCGACAACGTCGTTCCAGAACTTAACTGACAGGGAGGAATGATGAAAATCACAGGCTGGCGTTCGCTAAAAACGTTGCATCGCTGGGGGCGACCCATCGGCGATATTAATGGCACCGTTGATTCGGGTGTGACGGAAGTTCCCCTGCTCATCCTGGAAACGGATGAAGGCGTTTGCGGAGTCGGGCTGGGCGGGCACGCGGATATCGCGCGTATTTTCCCGGCAATTGAAGGGGAAGATCCGCGTGCCGTCACCGCCCTTTATGACCGAATGCAGTCGTGGGTTTTTAAAAGCGGCCATGCGGGCTCTGTTTTCGGGGCGATTGGCGTGGTCGATATGGCGCTGTGGGATCTGAAAGCCAAACTGGCAAACCAGCCACTTTGGCGGCTGTTGGGGGCTCGCTCGCCGTTTGTGCCCGGCTACGCCTCTGGGCTGGATTTCCCCTTATCTCTTAGCGAGTTAGTGAATTTGCATCGCCGTTTTGCAGAACGCGGCTTTAGCGCTTTCAAACTTAAAGGCGGCCTCGACGTTGAGCAGGATATTGAGCGTTTGCGTGCGGTACGGGAAGTGTACCTGTGCAACTCCCCCTCCCCGGCAATCATGATTGATGTAAATGAATCTATGAGCGCCAAACAGGCCGTGCGCTACGTGCGACGCCTGGAAGAAACGCTCGATCTGAGCTGGATTGAAGAACCCGTCAGACGCTGGGACGCCGCCGGTCACGCGCTCATTCGCCAGCAAACAAACTGCGCCGTCGCCACCGGGGAAAATCTGACCGGCATCGAACAATTTCAACCGCTGCTACGCGAACAGGCTGTGGATGTCTTGCAGGCCGGGATGTGTTGGGGAATCAGCCATTTCCTGCGCGTCGCCAATCTTGCTCACGCGTTCAATTTACCGGTAAGCCCCGTCGGCTATAACGCCAACCCTGTCGCCCACGCAGCGGCGGCGATTCCCAACCATTTGAGCTGTGAAGTTCAGGACCTGGATTTCCCGCTTGGGCTGCACGTCGATCAGCGCATCGAAAATGGCGGAATTATCCTGGGCGAAGCACCGGGGCTCGGGATCACCGTGGATGAAAATGCGCTGACTCACCACCTCAACGAAGGGAGTTGGGCCACACCGCAAGGGCCTCACGTTCGCCCTGCTCGGGCCGGGCTGCGTTTATCCCTTAGATCCACACAACATCATGAATAACCAGGGAACAGGAAAATGAAAACAGTAGCTTTAGGGCGCACAGGCATTCAGGTTCCCGTTCTGGCGATGGGTGCCGCATCGTTGGGCAGCATTTATCACCCCGTCTCGCAGCACCAAGCCGATGAAACCGTGGCAGCGGCGCTTACGCATGAGGTTAACTATTTTGATGTCGCGCCTTATTACGGTTTAACCAAAGCGGAAACGGCCCTGGGCATCGCGCTAAAAGGGGTAGCACGCAAAAGTTATACCCTTGCAACCAAAGTCGGGCGCTACGGCGATAGCCAATGGGATTTTTCCCGGGAGGCAACGCTACGCAGCGTGGATGAAAGCCTGGCGCGTCTTGGCACAGACTATATCGACATAATCCAGTGCCATGACGTTGAATATGGCGACTTACGCCAGGTGGTTGAGGAGGCGCTTCCCACGCTGCGTGAACTGCAAAAGAGCGGTGTTGTGCGGCACGTCGGCATTACCGGTTACGACCTCGCATTCCTGGAAAAGCTGGCGATTGAGCAGAAAGTCGACACCGTGATGGCTTACTGCACCTGGACGCTACAGGATCGCCGCCTGGGGGCAGTGGCAAGGCGGCTAAACCAGGCCGGAATCGGCGTGCTCAATGCCTCGCCGCTGTCGATGGGGTTGCTGACCCGCAGTGGCGCACCGGCCTGGCATCCGGCGCATCAGGAGGTACAGAACGCCTGCCGCGCCGTCTCTGATTTGTGCGATCGCGAAGGCACCCCTATTTCGCAGGTGGCGCTGCAGTTTGCTCTGACGACCGCCGCTGAACAAGGCATCGCCTCCACCGTTATCGGTACCGCCAGCCAGGAAAACATGCTGGATAATGTGCGCTGGAGCGATCGGCCGCTGGACGGCGCATTGCTTGAGAAAATAGATGCCCTGCTGGCACCCGTGCTCAATCTGGGCTGGGACGTGCTGCCCGGCAACGGGGGAAAAGCCCAAAAATGACGCTGGTAGACAGCCATCTGCATCTGTGGGACCCGCGGCGGCTGGACTACGCCTGGCTTCGCGATGTTCCACAGCTTAACCATGCGCATCTGCCCGAGCATTTTGCAGCCCAAGGGGAAATCCCGAACGCGGCTATCGTTGTTCAGGCCGACTGCGCGGAAAATCAGGTGTTAGATGAGGTGAACTGGATTAACCAGCAAGCCGCCCATTCCCCTTTTCCCATCGCCGGTATCGTAGCCTGGGCACCGCTGGAAAAGGGCGAATCGGTGATTCCCCTGCTGCACCAGTTACGCGCCATGCCCCGCGTGGTGGGGATTCGCCGCTCACTTCAGAATGAGCCGCTCGCGCTTTTTTATGATGCCCATTACCGCGCGGGTCTGCTGGCGGCGGCAGA